>JBJTMG010000064.1:0-30477 GCA_046063415.1 Micrococcales bacterium | reverse complement strand
CTAACTTCGTCTGGAGTTCCAGCCAAAAGACTTTGAGCCAGAGCCGAATGCTCACTGTCTACCGGGACAATCTGTCCGGCTCCAGCCGCCTCTGTCACCAGGGTGCCGCCGACGATGAGGGACTCCTTGTTTGCCAGAGCTAAGGTTTTTCCGGTTTTTAGAGTGGCCAAGGTAGGTGCCAAGCCAATGGAGCCCGTTATTCCATTTACCACGACCTCGGCGTCTGTGGTTTCCACTAACTCGGTAGCCGCCGCAGCTCCCAAAACCGCCCTGGATTCGGGGACTCCGAACTGTTTGCGTTGCTGTTCCAACAGCTGATCATTGGTGCCCGCGGCAAGCCCCACCACCTGGAACCGGTGAGGGTTTTGGGCAATGACCTCTAGGGCTTGAGTGCCAATAGAACCGGTTGAACCCAAGATGATTACTCGACGCATGCCTCAATCTTGCCATTGCCTGAGAATTTCATGGAATGTTTGGATGCGAACAAGCGCTGAGGGCCGTGGGAAACCCCCAGCGGGCTTAGGATTAAAAACATGAGCGAGTTCACTGTCGCGCAAGAGCGCAAAATTGTCACCGCAATCCCAGGACCAAAGTCAGCCGAACTACATGCCCGACGCCTCAAGGCGGTCTCGCACGGTGTTGGCGCGGCCCTTCCTGCCTATATTGAAAAAGCCAACGGGGCCATTTTGGTCGATGTTGATGGAAACCAGCTGATCGACCTCGGTTCAGGAATCGGTGTGGTCTCTATCGGTCACACCAACCAAGGCGTAATCGATGCTGTGAGCCACCAGGTGGGTCAACTAACCCACACCCTTTTCACGGTAACCCCTTACGAGCAGTACGTGCAGGTCTGTGAAATTCTGAACAGACACACCCCAGGAAACTTCGAAAAGCGCTCGGCGCTATTTAACTCCGGCTCCGAAGCCGTTGAGAACGCTGTCAAGTTTGCCCGCAAGTTCACCGGTCGCGGCGAAATCGCGGTATTCGACCACGGCTACCACGGACGCACCAACCTAACCATGGCCATGAACTTCAAAGCCATGCCATACGGCTCGGGCTTTGGCCCATTCGCTCCGGGCGTGACTCACGTACCCATGTCCTACCCATTCCGTGACCCAGAGGGAATGACCGGCGCCGAGGCAGCTCAGCGCGCCATCACCTACATGGAGAAACGTATCGGCGGAAACAACCTGGCTGCCATTGTCATCGAACCAATTCAGGGCGAGGGTGGTTTCATGGTTCCGGCACCTGGATTCTTGACTGCACTTGCGGCATGGGCAAAGCAAAACGGTATCGTCATGGTTGCCGACGAAGTTCAGGCCGGAATCGCTCGAACCGGTAAGTGGTTTGCCAGCGAGTGGGAAGAGGGCTTTGAGCCTGATTTGGTCACCATTGCCAAGGGAATCGCCGGAGGAATGGTCATCTCAGCCGTTACTGGCCGTGCCGAAATCATGGATAGCTCGCACCCGGGCGGAATCGGCGGAACCTTCGGCGGTAACCCAGTATCGGCTGCGGCGGCACTTTCAGTGCTCAAGCAGATCGAAGACGGTGGCGTTCTCGAACAGGCTCAGCGCATCGAAGCTACCCTAATGCCGCTCCTGCAGGACCTTCAGGCCAAGTATCCAGTAATTGGTGAGATCCGTGGACGCGGGGCCATGATTGCTCTTGAGTTTGTTGAGCCAGGCACCCGCAACCCTAACTCCGCCGCAGTAGACGCAATTGTCAAGCACTGTCACAGCAACGGTGTTTTGGTTCTAAACGCCGGAACCTACGCAAACGTAATTCGTTTCTTGCCCCCGCTGGTAATTAGCGATGACCTACTTCGCGACGCGGTTTCAGTGATTGAAGAAGCCCTAGCAAAACTCTAGATCTAAGAAAAAAACCGGCCACTCTGGTGAGTGGCCGGTTTTTTCTTAACCGCTACTGGGACTTGGCCAGGCGTTTGGCTTTGGCGTTTGAAACCACCTGAGTGGCTATCACAATGATGATCGCCAGGAAGAACACAGAGGAAGCCAAAACATTGGCCTCAGGAGGGACACCCGCCTTAGCCGAGGTGTAAACCAAAATTGGGAACGTAATAACGGTTCCGGAATTGAAATACGTGATGATGAAGTCATCGAAGCTCAGAGCGAATGAAAGTAGCGCCGCCGATACGATTCCGGGAAGCAGTAGCGGAAATGTAATTCGCCAGAACACTTGCTTTGGGTTGGCGTAAAGGTCGCGCCCCGCCTCTTCAAGGACAGGGTCAAGAGTTTGGACGCGTGCCTTGACGGTAACCACCACAAAGCTCAGGCAGAACATGACGTGGGCGATGATTACCGTTAGGTAGCCAAACTCTACGCCGGCACTAAAGAACAGGTTCTGCAGGCCCGCACCCATGACAAGCTCTGGAGTAGCCATTGGCAGGAACAAGGCCAGGCTGACCCACTTGCGACCCGCGAATTTGTAACGAACCAAGGCAATCGCCAGCATTGTTCCCAGAATGGTCGCTATGAGAGTTGCCACCACGCCAATGAGAACCGAGGTCCCCACCGCCTCGCAAACATTTGGCCGATCACAGACCTTTAGCCAGTTGTCCCAAGTGAAGCGCTGCCAAACGGTGTTTGAGCGAATCGAGTCATTGAACGAGAAAACAAACGTATAGGCAATCGGAATAAGCAAAAACAATAGCGCCAGCGCCGAATAGAGGGGCAGCACGGCCTTAACCGGCCTGAACTTACTCACAGTAGGTCCTCCGTTCCGGTCCTGCGTACGTAAAGCGCAACCAAAATGACAATCGCGGCCATGAGAATTGCGGACAACGCCGACGCCTGCGGGTAGTTGCCAAGCTTGAGGAATTCGGATTCAACCATGGTTCCAATCATCGATGTCTGGGACGAGCCCAAAAAGTCTTGGCTGGCGTTTACGTAGTCACCGGTGATTGGAATGAAGGTTAGTAGCGTTCCGGAGATTACGCCCGGGAGTGTGAGCGGCAGAGTGACACGACCGAAAACAGTTCGGGGGCTTGCGTAAAGATCCGAAGCGGCCTCAAGGTAACGAATATCAAGACGTTCCAATGCTGTGTAAAGCGGAAGTGTCATGAACGGAATGAAGTTGTAGGTCAAACCAAAAATAACTGCCGCTGGTGTTCCGATGAACTGAAAATCAGTCGCAACCAGATGGGTGTTTTTTAGCAAGTCCATGAACGGAGAGTTGTCTGCAAGCATCTGTTTCCAGGCGATGGTGCGCAGCAGGAAGCTGATAAAGAACGGGGCGATTACCAATGTCAACGTGAGTTTCTGCAGCAGCGGGCGGCTGCGGAGTTTGACACCAATGAAATAGGCCAGCGGGTAGCTGATTAGTAATGCAAAAATGGTAGCTGCCAAGGCATAGCCAAATGACCTAGCAATCTGAGGGTAGTAACTCTCCAACGCTGCTGCGTAGTTACTCAGGTCGAATCCGTAACTGTAGGCACCAAAGTTGATGCTGTTGTAGTCGGGGGTTCCCAGCGATGTAATGATCAAGCTGATTAGCGGAACCAAAAAGAACATGCCCAGATAGAACACGCCCGGGAGCAATAGCACCCAGACGAACCGGCTTGCCTTGACCGGTCCCGAAGCCGCCTTTGACGGCGCTGAACTAAAGGCCGCGAATGCCATGCCTAGTCCTCTTCGGTTCCAACTGGAAGGTCGGAAAGCCCAAAACTGTGCTCGATCTTCCAGCTGACCCACACCTGTGCACCCAGCTCAACGACCGGGCTCTTGCCCACGTTTTGAGCGAAGACTGTGACATCTCCCACGTTTGGAATGGAAATGAGGTACTGGTTGCTAACACCGGTGAAGCGAATGTCCTTGATTTCACCAGGACCCAGAATATTCACCGATGAATCGGGCTTTGGAGCCTCTTCGGTAAAGAAAGCCTTCTCGGGGCGAACACCGATTGCAATTTTTCCAGTGTGCTTCTCGGCTCGTTCCTTTGGAACTGAGATCTTGTTACCAGCAACATCGATGCTCAACGAATTTGCCGAACTTTCCGAAACTTCGCCAACAAAGATGTTGGATTGCCCTAGGAATTTGGCAACGAAGGCGGTTTTGGGCCGCTCGTAAAGAACCTCAGGGGCACCCATTTGTTCAATGCGACCCTGGTTCATAACTGCGACGGTGTCAGCCATGTCCATGGCCTCTTCCTGGTCATGAGTAACGTGAAGGAAGGTAAGACCCACCTCCATTTGAATAGCCTTGAGCTCGATCTGCATTTGACGGCGCAGCTTGAGGTCAAGAGCACCCAATGGCTCATCTAGCAGCAGCAACGATGGTCGGTTAACTAAGGCTCGAGCCAACGCAACTCGTTGCTGCTGGCCACCCGAAAGCTGCTGAGGCCGGCGTTCGGCCAGGTGTCCCAACTCAACGAGGCGCAGTGCGTCGTTTGCCTTGGCGATAGGCTCTTCGATTCCGCGGCGGCGGAGTCCGAATGCCACGTTCTCAAGGACCGTCATGTGAGGAAAAAGGGCGTAGCTCTGGAACACCGTGTTTACTGGTCGTTCGTGAGGCTTAGTTAGCGTGATGTCCTTGCCCCCGAGCAGGACCTGCCCCACGGTTGGTTCTTCCAGGCCAGCAATGATGCGAAGCGTGGTGGTCTTTCCGCAACCCGAAGGACCAAGCAGGGCAAAGAACTCACCCGCTGGAATGTAGAGATCCAGATTTTCTATTGCGGTGAAACCGGGAAACTCTTTGCGAATCCCCTTTAGCTCGAGATCCGCTCCAGCTGCAACAAACTCTTTGGCCAACTAAACAACTCCGTTCGATGCGTCAGACCAAGCCTTGGCAAACTCACGGTCTTCAGCGTTTGTGAGCGGGCGGAACTGGTGCAGGTTTGCGTAAGTTGCAGCGCTCGGGAATACCAACTCGTTCTCACCGAGAGCAGGGTTCTTTTTGAGTGCGATTTCTTTGGCACCAAGCACTGGTGGCACGTAGTTCACGCCAGCCAAGGCCAACTCAGCGGCGATTGCTGGGTCAAAGTAGTAGTTGATCAGAGCGTGTGCGTTGGCTGCGTGAGGGGCTCCCATTGGAATCAGGAAGTTGTCGCAAGCAAAGGTTGAGCCCGACTCGACCAGAACCACGCCAAGTACGTCTGAACCAAGTTCCTGGTTGGTGCTGACGATGTCACCACACCAAACGATTCCCGCTACTGCGTCACCGCTCTTCAGGTCGTCCACGTAGCTGTTTCCCTTGATGCCACGAATGTGACCGTCGGAGACCAACGCATTGAACTTGTCGAGCGTGTTGTGGAAGTCGTCGGCGGTGAACTTGCTGATGTCAATGCCGTCGGCCTGCATCATTACACCCAGGGTGTCGCGCATTTCGGAGAGCACAACAACCTTGCCCTTTAGCTCTGGAGCCCAAAGGTCTGCAACCGAGGTAGGGGCATCCTTGCCGGTCGCCTTCTTGTAGTTTTCCTTGTGATAGCCAATTGAACCGATGATGCCCTTCCAAGGGAGCGAGTAAACGCGCTCGGAATCGTAGGACCAAGATGAACCCTTGAAAGCAGGGTCTAGGTTCTTGGTGACGTTTGGAAGCAGGTCGTACTGAAGCTCCTGAACGAAACCGCTGTTGATTAGGCGAGCTGCCATCCAGTCGGTTAGACACATGGTGTCGGCACCAATGTCAGCACCCTGGGCGAGCTGGTTCTTGGCACGTGCAAAGTAGGTGTTGTTGTCATCGATGGTGTTGTTGTAGGTCACCTTGATGCCGGTGGTCTTCTCAAAGGAGCGCAGGGTTGGGAACGAGCCGTCGGCTTCGCCGTCCATGTAATAAGGCCAGTTGTCCCAAACCACAACCTTCTCGGAAGCCGAAAGGTCTTTGGCTGGGGTCAGCTTGTTTTTTGCGCCTCCAGGAGAGCAAGCTGCCAGAGTGAGGGCTGCCGCGGTTGCTCCTGCACCCGCAAGAACACTGCGACGGGTAACTGGGTTTTTAGCCTGCGCCAGCAACTGGGCAAACACTGGGTCGTTAGCAAAACGCTGGGTCATGGTGACGTCGACTCCTTATAAGTTAGGGTCTTCAGCGACCCAACCAACAGTGACTGGACAAAATGCAGTCCATGGAAAATACTGCCACATAATCTAGAGCGAAAGTCCCAGTATGAGATTTTGGATTGCAAGGTTCTAGGGCAGTAATCCCCCGCTGGGAAAGACCAGGTCACCTTTGCTCCTAGCTCCCGAATATTGAGCGCTCTGCCAACCGACGTTGGGAGGGCTAGAGTCGGCTAGCGCTGACTTTCCCAAACCCAGTTGCGCCGCATCGATGGCATCGAGCCGACCTATCCCCAAGCGAAGCGTCAAGTTCGTGAGCAATGATCTTGGGAAACCGGCAAGAGACTGTGCGGTGACAACCAGGTGAATACCCAGCGACCTGCCCCGCGCCGCCACCGATTCAATGGCCGCAAGGGCCGGGGGTACCTGCAGCACCGGTAAGAGTTCATCGATGCAAACCAGCATTCGAGGCATTGGCTGACCGCTGGGGAGGTCTTCAATGCGCGAAATGCCCAGCTCTGAAAAAACCTGCTGCCGTTTGGCCATGTGTAGTTCAAGGTCCTGAAAGAAGGCTTGGGTATGGTCCTGCTGGTTGGTGAGGATGCCAAGTGAGTGCGGCAGTCGCGAATATTTGTGAAGTGCCGATCCGCCTTTGAAATCAACCAAAATGAGTGCCAGTTGGCTTGGCCCATAGCTGGCAACTAAAGACTCGATCAGCAGCTTGAGGAACTGACTCTTGCCGCTACCAGTGGCACCGATGACAGCCAAGTGAGGGCCATCGCTGGCTAGGTCCATATCGACCTGCTGGTCTCCGCTAAACCCCGCCCAAAAGCTCAGGCCTGCGGGGTTGGGTTCCAGCGCCGCAAGGCTTGCGCCAACCTTTGCCTGAAGTTTGCGCCCAGCCAGCCACTTTGAATGCTGCGACCGCACTTCACGGTCCACGGCTTCAACCCACTCAGATTTCCAACGCCAACTCTGCTTGGGAAGAACTCGATTACCGATTGCCACTCGGTTTCCCGAGACATGAATGGGGTCGTGGAGGTTAACGGGAACCTTTGACCGAGAAAACCACCAGTAACAGGCGAAACCGATAGTGGTAAGACCTGCCATGGCTGCGCTCAACCACTGACCCGTGGATAGACCCAAAACTAGGCCGAAGCCCAAAGAGGGAATGAGCCAAAACCACTGCATGCCTTAAAAATGTCACGGGACCCGGATTGTCTCCGAGTCCCGTGACACAAACTGTGAATAACCCTTAGTCGCCGATGTAGCTCATGACGTGCTTGATGCGGGTGTAGTCATCAAAGCCATACTGCGACAGGTCTTTGCCGTAACCCGAGTGGCGGAAACCACCGTGAGGCATCTCGGCTGCGAGCGGAATATGCGTGTTGATCCACACGCAACCAAAGTTGAGACCCTTGGCAAAGCGCATCGCGCGGGTGTGATCCTTGGTCCAAACCGAAGAGGCTAGACCGTACTTGACATCGTTAGCCCAGCGCATTGCCTCGGCGTCATCCTTGAATTTCTGAACAGTCACAATGGGGCCAAAGATTTCGGTTTGAATGGCCTCATCGGTTTGTTGCAATCCAGACAAAACGGTGGCTTCGTGGAAGTAGCCGGTAGTGCCGATTCGGTTTCCACCGACCTCTACCTTGGCGTGCTTGGGGAGTCGATCGACAAAGCCCTGTACTCGCTCAAGTTGGTTGGCATTGTTTACGGGGCCAAACAAAATGTCTTCGCGGCTTGGGTCACCGGTAACAGCGTTGGCCTTGACCTCTGCCACAAGCAGCTGCACGAATTCATCGTGGACAGACTCGTGAACCAAGATACGCGTTGCGGCGGTGCAGTCCTGTCCGGCGTTGAAGTAACCGGCTACCACGATCTGGGCTGCAGCCTTTGCCAAGTCGGCATCACCGAAAACAATAACCGGCGCCTTGCCGCCTAGTTCCAGGTGAACCCGCTTCAGGTCAGCCGCCGCCGACTTTGCGACCTCCATGCCAGCCCGAACCGAACCGGTGATTGAAACCATCTGCGGAATCTCGTGCTCGATCATGGCGCGACCAGAGTCGCGATTTCCGGTGACCACGTTGAAAACACCCTTTGGTAGGTGCTTGCTGGCGATCTCGGCGAGCAGCAGGGTCGAGGCTGGGGTGGTGTCGGAAGGCTTGATCACCACGGTGTTACCAGCGGCAATGGCTGGCGCGAATTTCCAGGTTGCCATGTTGAGCGGGTAGTTCCAAGGCGTTACTTGACCGATAACACCAATTGGCTCGCGGCGAATGGATGAGGTGTGATCCCGCGCGTACTCCGCGGTTGCGCGGCCCTCTAGGTTTCTGGCGGCACCCGCGAAGAAGCGAATCTGATCAACCGAGACCATGACCTCGTATTCGACAAGCGTGCTGCGAGGTTTTCCGGTGTTCTCTGACTCGACGTCTGCCATTTCCTCGGCTCGGTCTGCCAGCTCGTCGGCAATGCGGAAAAGCGCCAGCTGACGCTCGCCGGGCGTGAAGTTACTCCATTCCTCAAAGGCTGCGTCGGCTGCCTTGTAGGCGGCATCGATGTCGGCAGCCGAGGATACTGGCGCGGTGGCATAGGCCTGGCCGGTGGCTGGGTTGATAACTTCGAGGACTTCGGTGGATTTGGCATCCACGTATTCGCCATTTACAAAGTTCTTTAGCTCGCGCAAGCTCATTCCAACTCTCCTTCGAGTCTGAGAAATAACGTTTGTATCCTAAAGGCACCACCAGGGCACCGAGGTTTCACGCAATCATCATAACGCTCTGCAATTGAAACGAAAAAGTAACGATTTCTATCTTTTCAGTAGCAAAATCGGCAAAATGAAACGGATTCATTTGTAAAAGGGCCTTTTTACTGGCAATATCGTGGTATGTCACGCGTGCTGAGAACAAAGACGAGCCAGCTAGATGAGGTCTCGAAGGCCATCATTGAGCAGCTTCAGCACGACGGGCGAAAGTCTTACGCGGAAATCGGTAAGGCCATTGGGCTCTCTGAGGCCGCCGTTAGACAGCGAGTTCAAAAGCTAACCGAGTCGGGCGTCATGCAGGTGGTAGCCGTCACCGACCCAATGCAACTCGGCTTTTACCGTCAGGCCATGATTGGCGTCCGATGCGGTGGCGATACCCGAAGCATTGCTGAGGCGCTAGCCAGTCTTCCAGAAGTTGACTACGTGGTACTCACCGCGGGGTCCTTCGACATTTTGGTTGAGGTGGTGTGTGAGAACGACGACGATCTCATCTCACTCCTCAATTCGAAAATCCGGACACTGCCCGGAGTAACTTCAACCGAAACCTTCGTGTACCTGAAGTTGCACAAGCAGTTCTACAACTGGGGCACTAGATAAGTGGCCCGAAAAACCAAACAAAGTAAAGAGTGATACCAATGGCAACCAAGGAAAGCCAAGCAGGAAAGCTTGTGAGAGGACTAGCGTCCAAACTCAAGGCTCCGGTAAAACCGGCCGTCGCAGCAGCAGACCGCGCCACCCCACTCACGGACGCCCGTAAGGCCGGCCGTGAAATAACACCAAAAATGCTGGAACAGTCCGCTAAGGAAAACATGTTCCTGCACTTCACCCGCCACAGCCCATACCAAAAGGGAGAAATCCCAATTGTCATGCGCGCCCAGGGACACCATTTCTGGGACCAGAACGGAAAGAAGTACTTTGACGGTATTTCTAGCCTGTTTAGCGTGAACGCCGGACACGGTCGTGAGCGCCTAGCAGAGGCAGCAGCCAAGCAAATGAAGACGCTTGACTACTTCCCTATCTGGTCGCACGCGCACCCGTCAGCAATTGAGTTGTCTGAACGAGTGCTGTCCTATGCACCAAAGAATCTGACTCGCGTGTTCTTCACCACCGGCGGTGGAGAGGCTAACGAGACCGCTTGGAAGCTTGCCAAGCAGTACTTCAAGCTCCAGGGCAAGCCAATGAAGCACAAGGTTCTGACCCGTGCGGTGGCTTACCACGGCACCTCACACGGAGCACTGTCGCTAACCGGTATTCCCGCAATGAAGAAGGCGTTTGAGCCATTGGTTCCAAGCACCTTCCGAGTGCCGAACACCAACTGGTACCGCGCACAGGACCAATTCGAAACCGAGGAAGAGTTCGCCATGTGGGCGGCCGACCGGGTAGAAGAAATGATTCTGTTCGAAGACCCAGACACCGTTGCCGCTTTCTTCCTGGAGCCGGTGCAGAACTCGGGTGGTTGCTTCACCTCACCCAAGAGTTACTTCAAGCGCGTGCGCGAGATCTGCGATAAGTACGACGTGCTACTTGTGGCTGACGAGACCATCGATGGTTTTGGCCGTGTCGGCACCATGTTTGCCTCGGAGCGTTACGAGTTTGAACCGGACATGCTGGTCTGCGCCAAGGGTATTACCTCGGCGTACGCTCCACTGGGCGCGCTGCTAATGGCCGAGAAGCTGTTTGAGCCTTTCAAGCACGGAACCACCCTGTTCCCTCACGGCTACACCTTTGCCGGTCACCCGGTTTCTTGCGCAGTTGCTCTGGAAAACTTGGACATCTTTGATGAAGAGGACCTGGTTGGCAATGTGGCACGCAACGAAGCCGAGTTCAAGGCGACTCTGGATAAGCTACGCGACCTGCCAATTGTTGGCGACGTTCGCGGCGCTGGTTACTTCTGGGCCATTGAACTGGTGAAGGACAAGAACACCAAGGAAACCTTCAACGACAAGGAGTCCGAGAAGCTACTCAGGGGTATCTTGAGCCACCGCATGTTCGAAGAGGGTCTGTACTGCCGCTCCGACGACCGTGGCGACCCAGTGGTTCAGTTGGCACCGCCACTGACCATTGGCCGCGATGAGTTCAACGAGATCGAGCAGATTCTGCGCGGTTGCCTCGAGGAAGCCTGGAAGGCCATGTAGTTTGCGATTCTCGCAAAAGGAAACCCCCGACCATTTGGTCGGGGGTTTCCTTTTGCGCCGGTTGGGCGCATTACTACTTGTGGCGGTTTAGGAAATGATGTCGCCGATCAGCTCGCTGGTTTCGTTCTTGCGAATCACCGAGACGACGTACCCGACAACCACTGCCACAAACGGAAGCAGCACCAAGACCCAACCAAGGGTGTTCAGCTGCCAGGCCGACTCTGGAAGCGAAGGGTCAACCCCGTCTGGAACGGTGCCGGCAAGCAGGTTGAAGCGGCTCATGAGCAGGTATTCTCCCAAGATGAGACCAAGCGCGGCAATCGCCGGAGCGATCTTGCCCTGCCAGAGGTTTGCGCCGGAGTTCTTCATGAAGAAGGCGATCACAGCAACGCTCACCAGGATTTCAACCAAAATGATTGCGATGGCGGTCACGGCAGACATCCAGAAGAACAGGTTCAGTATCGGGTCTAGGTTCATAACCGCAAAGTAGACGATTACCACCAAGGCCAGAGCCGAAGTCAGGATTACACCTGCCTGAGGGGCTCCCTTGGCGTTCACCTTGCCAAAGGCACCTGGCAAGACACCGCCGCGACCCATAGCAAAGAAGTAACGCGAAGTTGCGTTCTGGAATGCAAGTAGACCAGCGAACAGGCTCGACATGACCAACCAGCCCATTACCTGCGACATCCAAGGGCCAACGTAGGTGTCGGCGAGGCTGAACAGTACTCCGGCTGGATTTGCCAGCGGAACCTCGTCAACGCTGGATCGCGCCACTACCTCATCGATGATCTTGGTAGCTCCCATGCCAGTAACCATGGCAAGTGAAACCACAGCAAACAGTGCTGTGATGATTCCAATGGCCCAGTAGGTAGCGCGGGGAACCGCACGCTTGGGGTCCTTAGCCTCTTCACCGTAGATTGCGGTTGCCTCGAAGCCAATGAA
Source organism: Micrococcales bacterium (assembly GCA_046063415.1). GTDB lineage: Bacteria > Actinomycetota > Actinomycetes > Actinomycetales > Microbacteriaceae > Rhodoluna. The sequence continues at coordinate 18,629 of JBJTMG010000064.1, read as the reverse complement.
AGATGCGAAAGCGAAGGCGATAGCAATTCCGGCGCCACCACCGAAACCACCCGCAAAAATGTTGCTCGGGTTGAACGAGGCATCGAGGTTTATACCCTCGGGTCCGCCGTTTGCCAAGATCGCAACACCGGTGATGATCAGAGACAGCAGCTCGAGGCTCATGAGGACACCAAGAACCTTGGCACCAACATCGACGCTCAAAAGCGAGAGACCGGTGACCAGAATCCAGGCGATTAGACACCAGACGTACCAGGGCAGGTTAATTCCCAGCGCAGCCATTTCGCCCGAGATTAGACCGCCAAAGAAGCCGTAAATGGCCAGCTGGATGGTTACGTAACCAACAATTGAGGCCAGCGCGGATCCGACACCCATGTGGGTACCGAGGCCACGACCAACGTAGGCAAAGAATGCTCCGGCATTGGTCACGCGATTGGTCATAGTGGTGAAGCCAACACTGAATATGAGTAGCGTTAGTCCCACTGCGAGGTATGCACCCGGTGTGCCAGCACCATTACCAGCGAGCATGGCTACTGGAACCGCACCGGTCATGCCAACAAGTGGCGCGGCCGCGGCAACTACGAAAAAGACAATCCCCAGAACACCCAGCTTGCCCTTGGCAAGTGAAGTGTCAGACTTTGTGCCTTCTGACATAAGCAAATCTCCTCATTGAGTTTAAAAGTCGTTCACATCCAAACGACTTGTCTCAAGATTGGCGGAAAAACCGCACCGATGGCACCGTTGTAGGCCATTTGCGAAGGGTTGATGCAAAATCGTTATCAAGGCATTTTGGCCGAATTATTATTCGGATACGAATGAAATCGGTAGGTTAGAAGAATGAGCGAACTCAAAGGATTTCTAGCCCCCAAGACACCATCTGGCAAAAGCGCAATCATTCCAGAGATGCCTTGGTTCTACTCGGGAACACTTCTAACGGTGGAGTACCTGACAGACCCTGCCAACGTAGCCGCCCTGCTCCCCGAAGGCGTTGAACTTGCCGATGAACAACCCGGAGCGGTTGCAATCATTTGGGCTGACTGGCAGAGCTGCAGCACCGGAGGCGCCGAGCTCCTCGACCCAATCCGCAGCCAGTACCTTGAGGCCTTCGTTGTGGTGCGGTGCAAGCACGAGGGTGTCACCTACAGTCGCTGCGTAGCCATCTGGGTAACCAAGGACTTTGCCATTGCACGCGGTTGGTTCCAGGGATATCCCAAGAAGCTGGGCTCGGTGAACGTGACCCGAGTCTTCAACTACGGCAAGGCAACGCCAAAACTCGAGGCGGGTGCCAAGCTCGGTGCCACCCTCTCGGCCTACGATCACCGCTTGGCTACCGCAGTGGTTACGCTCAAGGGTCCAAGCGAAACCAATGGCTTCGTAAACGGTCACAAGATGCTGCACTCGCGCTGGATGCCATCGTTGACCCCGGGGCTTGGAAACTCGCTAGACCAGTTGGTAGCAATGGGTGGCGTTGACGCAGAACTTGGTCCAGCCTGGATGGGTGATGCCGAGTTGCACCTGGGCGATTCAGAATGGGACGAGCTGGGCTCGATACTTCCGGTGAAACAGATTCTGGGAGGTTACTACCGAGAACTCGGCGTGACCTTTAACGGTGGAACGCTCGTGGCAGACGTGGGTTCTAACCCAAAGATTTAGAGCACCAAACGCGAAACGCCCCGGCCGGCTGGTCGGGGCGTTTCTGCTGAGGTACTGATTTAGTAGTCCTCTAAGTACTCGTCTATCTCCCACTGGGTTACCTCGCGGGTGCTTGGGTCGGTGACCTCGGCGCTGTAGCGCTCTACTTCATCGCGCTTGAGAACCGTGAATACGTTGACCATTTCAACCGCCAAAGCGTTCTTCAAAGCCGAATCTGCCTCTAGGTGGTCTAGGGCCTCGGTTAGCGTCGCGGGCAAAATGGCAGCACCTTCGTTGTCATAGGCCATGCCCTCGGCGTTTTCGGGGCAAGGCAAGTTGGACTTGATGCCATCGAGGGCCGCAGCCAGAACCGCGGCAATCAGCAGATATGGGTTTGCAGCGCCGTCGCCGACTCGAACCTCGAGTCTGGTGCCCTGGCCGCGCTCTGGTGGCACGCGCACCATGCAACTGCGGTTGTCGTAACCCCAGTTGGCGCGATACGGAGCCAAGGTATCTGGACCAAGACGCTTGAAGGCATTGACCGTGGGGTTTGAGAAGGCGGTGACGCCGTGCGCGTGCGCGGTGATTCCGGCGATCATTTGTCTCGCGGTAGCCGAGAGGTTGCCGGCTCCGTCATGCATCTGGTTCACGCCATCGAGGTTGGTAACCGAGAAATGCAGGTGGAAACCACTTCCACCCTCGTCGCTCCAAGGCTTGCCCAGGAATGTGGCGTGCTGCCCACGCCTAGCAACAATGTCCTTGATTGCGGTCTTGAACAAGAACGTCCGGTCGGCTCCATTCAAGGCCTCGCCGTGCCAAAGATTAATCTCGTATTGGCTTGGGCTGAACTCGTGGTTACCGGCAAAGACACCAATGTTCATCTGATCCAACTGTCGCAACAGGTGCAGGAATGTACCGTGGGGGTCCACCATTGCGCCCGTTGTATAAACACGTCCCGTGCGTTCCAGCGAGCGCTTGAATCCACCCTCGGGAGTGCGATCCGCAATGTAGAACTCCAGCTCCGGGCCTACCACGGGCACCAAACCTAGCTTCGAATATTCATCGATGACCTTGCGCAATACAGTTCGCGGAGAGATCAGGTTTGCCGTTTCATCGGGGTTGAAGGCGTCAGCAACTACGTAGGCGACGCCCGGCTCCCAGGGCATGGGGGTAATGGTCGAGGGATCGAGCTGCGACACCAGATCCTGTAACCCGTCGCTGGCAATGTTGTTTGCATCCAGTACACCACCGCGTGTTGTTGTGACCCAGACCCCCTGGCAGAAAGCTGGGCCGTTGTGCCCCGCGCGCTCAAGCTGTGACACCAGAATGTCTTTGGATCTGGTGATTCCAAGGACATCGGCGTAGATGAGCCTTAGTACATCAATGCCTCGGCTCTGAAGATCTGCCCGAAGGCCAACTAGGTCTTGCTCCATTGCAACTCCCACTCAGGTTTTTAATCAACCGGCCCCAAAGATTATTAGGAGACGAACGATTTTTAAATGATACTAATCTGGTCTTACGTCAATGCAGAGAAGAGTCCAAACCGTTATCTAGCATTAGCCATCAGCAGAAAGTCAGCGCAATGAAAGCACTCATTATTCAGCACGATCACGTAAGCCCAACAGGGCCGGTTGGCGAGCGCCTGCGCCACCACGGTTTTCAGCTTGAAGAACGCGTGGTGGTTACCAAGGAGAACTACTACGAGCCCAACGTGCCATTTGAGTTCCCGGACATCGATGACTTCGATCTCATCATTCCCATGGGTGCACCCTGGGGCGCCTGGGATGACGCGTGCATAGGTAACTGGTTACAGCCAGAGCTCGAGTGGGTTCGAAACGCGGTGTCGGCCAATAAGCCAGTGCTTGGCATTTGTTTTGGCGGCCAGCTGATCGCGCGCGCCATGGGTGGAAGCGTTGCCCCCGGACCTAACTGCGAGATTGGTTGGACCTGGATCTCCACCGAAGCTCCAGAACTGGTTGGCTCGGGGCCCTGGTTCCAGTTCCACTACGACCGATGGAAGCTACCACCCGGTGCGGTCGAACTTGCCCGAACTCCAAAGGCATCGCAGGCCTTCACTATCAACAAAGCCCTGGCCCTACAGTTTCACCCAGAGTTTGACTACGCCACACTCGATGGCTGGCTCAGCTGGGAAGGCGACAAGGCGGTTATCGCCGACGGCCAAAGCCCCGAAGTCATGCTCTGGCAGGCAAAACATGAAGAGGCAGACGCCCGCGAGCGAACCTTCACCCTGGTGGACAACTACCTAAAGTGGGCCAAGCTGATTTAGCGCAGCGAAACCTTTACCGGGAAGCGCTTGATGCCATTCACAAAGTTGCTTCTCAGGTGGTCAATATCGCCAACGCGCTCAACCTTGTCTACGCGCTGCAGCAAATCCTCGAACATGATTCGAATCTCGAGGCGAGCCAAGGCGTTTCCAAGGCACAGGTGAGGACCACCGCGACCAAATGACATGTGTTCGTTTGGGTTGCGGGTGACATCGAACTTGTATGGGTCATTGAAAACTGCAGAATCGCGGTTACCCGATGCGAACCAGGGAACCACTTTTTGACCGGCCTTAATCTGAACGCCGTTGAACTCAACGTCTTTGGTTGCGGTGCGGCGGAAGTGATAAACGGGGCTTGCCATGCGAATGAACTCTTCGACAGCCCAAGGAATCAGGTCTGGCCTTTCCTGTAGCAGCGCCATCTGATCCGGGTTTTCAATCAGGTAGTTCATGCTGTGGCTGATGGTGTGTCTTGTGGTTTCGTTACCGGCCACCACCAGCAGCAAGAAATACGTGTTGAAATCGCGCTCCGAGAGCGGGATGCCATCGGTGGGTACCGTGTTCACCATGGTTGAGACCAAGTCTTTGCCGCCCTTACCGCGACGGGCATCGGCCAACTCCTTTCCGTAGGCAAATACCTCAAGCGCAGCCGGGCTACGGAACGGTACCAGTCGGTATTTCTCAGATTCGGGGTCGTCAATGAGAACGTCGGCGTGCTCAGGGTCGGTGTTACCAATCATGCGGTTACCCCACTCGATTAGCTTGCCGGTGTCGTGGTCTGGAACATCTAGCATTCGAGCCAGAACCCTAATCGGGAAGTCCGCCGCGACTTCCTCGACAAAGTCAAAACTGCCTTTGGCGAAGGCGTTGTCCAGCGTGGTTCGGGTGAGCCCGCGCAAGAACGTCTCGTAGCCAGCCACCGCCGAAGGCGTGAACTCACCCTGCATAAGCCTTCGAAGCGAACGGTGTCTAGCTCCATCGGTTTCCAGAAGCGAGCGGCGAGCTTCTTCCTGCTCGGCATCTACTTCTTCAAGATTGGTGAAGTGCGTGCTGGTAAAAGTCTCAGGGTCTCTTAGCACCTTGACAATGTCGTGGTAGCGCGTGACCGACCAGAAGCCACTATTGGGGGCAGCCTCGGTGTTCCAGTGAACCGGGCTCTGCTCGCGAAGGGCGTCGAAAACGTGCCAGGGAGCACCGCCCTCAAATAGGTCGAGATCCGCCAAGGTCAGGTTGGCTACATCGGTCATCTTTGACTCCTCAATCGCAATCTGCTCACCCCTGATTGTTTGGGTACGAACAATCACAACAATAACGAAATGGGAGCAATCAAGAACAGAAGTGTCCGAAAAGTTATTTTTTAGCAAACATCAACGAAAATAGACATTCGAGAACAAACCAGAGAATGGGGACAACGATGGCTGGGGCACACACTCTTGCGGAAACCGAGCGTCAGGTCTCAGAACGCTTGTCTCACATGACTCTCGATTTCTCTGCCATGGCAATCACGTCGAACCTATTCCGGGCAGCCACCGCGGTGCGCAACCATTTTGAACGAACCGTGCTAGCCGGTAACGACCTGAGCTGGACCGCGTTCGTGGTGCTCTGGGTCACCTGGATCTGGGAGCCAATCGAAACCCGACAAATCGCCGAAGAGGGCGGATTCTCAAAGGCCACACTGACTGGTGTTCTTGGCACTCTTGAATCACGCGGTTTATTGACCCGAAAAAAGAGCAAGGATGACGGCCGTCTGGTACTTGTTTCGCTCACCAAAAAGGGCCGAGTCCTAATGGACACACTGTTCCCCGCCTTCAACGCACAGGAGCAGTCGGTTGCTGGTGTGGTACCTCAGGAACAGCGCGAGGCGCTGGCAGAACAGCTGCGGGCAATCACCAAATTTGCCGAGGGAAACCGCTAAACCCGGCACGCTTCAACAAAGGCTTCAAAGATTCTCAGGTTTTGAGGCTGAGAGTCGAAGTTGTCCTCGGGGTGCCACTGCACGGTGCGTTGCCAAACCTGCTCCGAGATCGCAGTTGCCTCCACGACGCCATCCTCTGAAGTGGCAATGGGAGTGAGCCCAGCAGCCAGATCCTTTACGGCTTGGTGGTGGTAGCAACTCGCGGTAACCAAAGCCGCGCCATCGGACTCGGTGGTCTCTAAACCCAGTAGTTCGGGGTTTTGCACCCGAACCGGGTGAACAAGGTGTCGGTGTGGCGAAGCCATGTCCTGAACCAGGTTGCCGTTCATGGCCACATTGACAACCTGGTGCCCGCGGCAAATTGCCAACAGGGGTAACTGTTTCTGCACGGCCCAATTGAAAAGACTCAGATCGGTTTCGTCTTGCAGGTCAACTACCCCGTAAATCTCAGCTGTGGTGGGCTCTTCACCGTAGCGATGCGGGTTGAGGTCTCCGCCACCCGGTAGCAGGATTCCGTTTATACCTTGAAGTCGGGAATCCCAATCGGACTCGGGCACGGGCAGGAAGGTCACGGGTTCACCTCCCGCAGCCCAAACCGCTTCTGCCAGCCGAAGCGCAGTCACCAATCCGCCGTGCCTGGTGACCGAGGTCGACTCGGCGATTCGGCCCAAAATTGCGATTCTTGGCCTTGCATTTTCAACCATTTCAGACTCCCGAAATTGTTATAAAGACTGCTTAAGTTGTTACCAAGTATGCCGTAATCTAAATCATTAGTATCCGAATGAATACCCAAGGGGATGTCAATGTCGACCATCGAAGTTGCCGGCGCAATCGTAGACACTAGGCATTTCATTGGCGGTCAGCGGGTAGCCTCGGCTCAGACCTACCTGAACACTTCACCCATCGATGGCACCGTGCTTGGCGAAATCGCAAGAGGCGGTCAGGATGAAGTGAATCAGGCCGTGGCTGCTGCCAAGGCTGCATTTCCGGCATGGGCAGCTCTTGGGCCTAAACGACGCGGTGAACTCCTGCTAAGGCTTGCCGAACTTGTCGAAGAAAACATAGAAAAACTCTCGCAGCTCGAGACCATGGACAACGGGTCCCTGTTGCGCTCGCACCGTCGCGGAGTCATGCCTAGGGTTGCCATGAACATTCGCTTCTTCGCCGAGTGGGCCATCAACGATCTTCAACACGAGGTGTTCGAGACGCGCGGGCACACCAATAACATCAGCTGGGACCCATCGGGGGTCTGCGCACTAATCACTCCGTGGAACGCTCCCCTAATGCTCGCCACCTGGAAAATTGGTCCAGCCTTAGCCGCGGGCGACACGGTGGTTCTGAAGCCCGCCGAGTGGACACCGCTTTCGGCATCGTTCTTTGCGGATCTCACTGTTCAAGCCGGAATTCCCGCTGGCGTATTCAACGTGGTTCAGGGGTTCGGTAAGGAAGCCGGAGCGGCGCTGGTGTCCCACCCTGACATTGCCCGCATATCGTTTACTGGTTCGGTCCCCACTGCAAAGACCATCGCTCGAGCCGCCGCCGACAATTTGACCCCTTGTAGCTTTGAACTGGGTGGCAAGAGTCCCTGCATTGTTCTCGAAGACGCCGACCTAGACCTGGCTGCCGAGCTGGCCGTTGAGCAGTATGACAACGCAGGCCAAGTTTGCCTGTCGGGAACTCGCATTTTGGTACACGAATCGGTTGCCGATGAATTCGCCCGAAAGTTCCGCGAGCGCGCAGCCAACCTCAAGCAGGGAGACCCGCGTGACCCCGAGACCGACATTGGTCCGCAGATTCACCAGGTCCACTTTGATCGCATTAAGGGATTTGTTGACCGAGCCAAGGCAGAAGGCGCCGACATTGTGATGGGTGGCGAACCCAACGCAGACCTGGGCGGATTGTTCTTCAGGCCAACCCTGGTGAAGAATCCAACGCCTGGAAGCGAAATCGTCACCGCAGAGGTATTTGGTCCAGTCCTGTGCATGCAAACCTTTAGCACCGATGAAGAGGCTCTAGCCATGGCCAACGGGACCGAGTTCGGCCTGGCTGCGGTGGTAGTGTCCGGAAACCGCGAGCACGCCAACAAGATCACCAAAGACCTTGTGGCAGGAACCATCTGGGTCAACTGCTTCTTCGTTCGCGACCTTCGTGCGCCTTTCGGCGGTTCCAAGAAATCGGGAATCGGGCGCGAGGGTGGTAACTGGTCGTTCGATTTCTATGCAGACGTAAAAAACACCGTGGTTTCACCAAATGGATGGAAGGAATAGCCAATGGGAGAAGTAGTAGGGGCAGCAATTCTGGCTCACGTGCCAACCATCATGCTGCCGCAGGATGTCCGTTTCGACCTTAATGAAGGCAAAGAAATCAGCCTGGTTCCCGGTCTAAAGCGTTTTCGCAAAGAGGTTATGGAAACTTTGGATTTCGACACCGTGGTTGTACTAGACAGCCACTGGGCCACCACGGTTGAGTTCGTTATCACCAGCGCCGCCGAGAGATCAGGACTTTTTACCTCGGAGGAGCTCCCCCGTGGAATGTCGCAGATTCCCTACGCCATGAAGGGCGACCCTGAGTTGGCAAACTCAGTGGCCAAATACGACGAAAAGAACGGCACGTGGATCACGCCGATTGCGGATCCGCACCTACCCATCTTTTACGCAACAGTTAACCTTTGGCACTACCTGGGTCGCGGTCTAGACGACAAACGCTGGGTTAGCATGTCGGTTTGCCAAACTGGCACCCACGAGGACTTCCTTCGCGCCGGCCGAGCCCTGGGTGAGGCCATTCGCGACAGCGATCGCAAGGTTTTGCTGCTGGCATCGGGGGCTTTGAGCCACACCTTCCACAAGCTACGCGATCTGCGCAAGCACGAAGCCAGCGATCCGATCCACATCTACAGCCCCGAGGCCCGCGAGTACGACTACCAGGTACTCGAGTGGATGAAGAATGGTGAGCACGGCAAGATTCTTGAGAACATGCCCGAGTTCAAGAAGTACAAGCCCGAGGCTAACTTCTTCCACTGGCTTGCAATGGCAGGTGCCACCGGTGAAGAAGCCAACACCGCTAAGGGCGTCATGTACTCGGAGTACGAGAACTCTATTGGCACCGGTCAGGTTCACGTCTACTTCCCCAAGCCTGAAGGCGGCTTCCCTCTACCTAAGGATCTGGTGTTATCGCGTGACTGAGTACAGAAGAATTTTGCTCGATGGTTACCCTGTGCAAGTTTTACGCGAGGGTGAAAACTTGATCGCTCCCGATGGCCGAGTTGTGGCCATCGAGGACGCCGTTCACCTGGCACCTAGCGAACCTACCAAGATAATCGCGGTGCACCTCAACTACGACAGTCGCACCAAAGAGTTCATGACCAAGCTGCCGCCGGCCCCAACCTATTTCCACAAACCCATTACCGCGCTCAACACCCACAAGGGTGCCGTGGTTCGACCCGCGGGCTGCAAGTGGCTCAACTTTGAGGGTGAGATTGTAATCATCATTGGAAAGACCGCGAGGAATATTTCGCCTGAGGAAGCCGGAGACTACATCGCCGGTTACGCGGTAGGAAACGACTACGGTCTGCACGATTTTAGAGACACCGATGCTGGCTCGATGCTGCGCGTCAAGGGATCCGACACACTGGCACCCGTTGGCCCGGGCATGGTAACCGACTGGGACTTCAGAAACAAACGGATTCAGACCATTGTCAACGGCAAGGTAATTCAAGACGACAACACCGACAACATGGAATGGGACATGCACTACCTGGTCGCGGATATCGCGCGCACCATCACGCTGGTTCCCGGCGACATGCTCTTTAGCGGCACCCCGGCATTTAGCCGCCCGGTTCAACCGGGTGACACCGTAGAGGTTACGGTTGAGGGTCTTGGCACCCTAACCAACCACATTGTGGAGGGCCCAACCCCAATTCGCACCGATGTGGGCGCTCAACCCACCGAGTCCGAAGAGGTTGTTTCTACCGCGCTTGGTGGAGACTGGGAATTCCGCGGAATCCGCACACCCAGCAAAGACCTGTATCCATCTACCGTCGAAGAGAAATAGGCAAGGAAAAAATGATCAAAATCAACGTTGATATGTCTAAGTGCCAGCACTACGGTCAGTGCGTATTCGAGGCACCAGATGTCTTTCGCCTGAACTCAGACGACAAGCTCGAGTACACAGCTACCGCCGATGATTCGGAGCGTGCCAACATCGAGGCCGCAATTGATGTCTGCCCAATGCAGGCAATCTTCATCGTCGACTAGTTTCAAACAGCTAAATCGTGGATCATCCCGTAGTAATCGTTGGCGCTTCAATGGGAGGGCTTCGGGTTGCCGAGGCGCTCAGGCGATTCGGTTATTCTGGGCCAATCACTGCGATCGGTGACGAGCCGTACGCTCCATACAACCGACCACCGCTCTCCAAAGAGGTGTTGGCGGCGCAGGTCAGCCATGAAGCCGTGGCCTTTCCGCAGCGACCCGCCACAGCAGATGTCAACTGGGTTTTGGGAACCAGAGTCGCCAGCGCCGACCTTGCACACAATACCGTCACCGACGTAAACGGTGAGGTCTACCCGTACTCGGCTCTGGTAATCGCTACTGGGCTTCGCCCAAAGCGCCTCCAGGTTCCCAACGGCCAGCTGGCCGGGCGGCACGCGGTACGAACCCTGGACGACGCCATTGCGCTGCGGGCCGAATTGGTTCCAGGAGCAAGAGTTGTGATTCTTGGTGCTGGTTTTATCGGATGTGAAACCGCCGCTACCGCACGAAAACTAGGTTGTGAGGTTACCGTGGTAGCCCCCGGCACCCACCCCATTGTCCGCCCTCTCGGGGTTGAGTTGGCCTCGGAACTGCAACGCCGCCACGAAGCCCAGGGCGTGCGATTTGTCATGAAGACCGGGGTCAGAGACCTAGTTGGCGAATCAAAAGTTGAAGGCGTGCTTCTAGACAGTGGGGCTGTGCTCGAGGCGGATGTGCTGATTGAAGCAATCGGCTCGCACGAAAACACCGAGTGGCTTGAGGGCAACGATCTTGACCTGACCGCCGGAGTCCTAACCGATTCCGCAATGCGGGCAGTGGGCATCGATGGCAGGGCTCGCGAAAACGTCTTTGCCATTGGCGACGTTGCACGATTCCCAAACCCGATCTTCGATGACCAGCCCCGCCGCGTTGAGCACTGGAACATACCAACCGAAACTGCCAAGCGGGTTGGTCAAGTTCTGGCCGCCAAACTAAATGGAGCGGAGAATTGGCCTGCCGTACTCGAGGAGCGATTCGCGCCAATACCCTCGTTCTGGAGTGACCAGTACGACATGCACATTCTGGCGTACGGACTACTTGGTTTGGCAGACGAGGTCCGTCTGATCGACGGCGAACTCAGTGGCGACTGCGTGTTTGGCTACTACCGTGACGGCAAAATGGTGGGTGTCTGCGGAATCGGTATGCGCTCCGAGGTTCAGGGCTTCAGAAGCGTATTCGCCTAGGGAGAGGAACATGCATGTCTAGTGACTTTGATTTAGATGTAACCTTCGAGGAACCGGCACCCGATCTGAGCGGACTTAGCGCGCAGCAGCTTGGCGCGGCCATCGATGCCCTACCCTTGGCGTTGCAGGGAGTGGCCCGCGGCCTACTTCTGGAACACCGAACCATGAGCGATGTCTCGCAGGCTCTTGGGATTCGCCAGGCCGAGCTTGTCGCCCGGCTCCACCGCGCAAAAGTTGCAATTTCCGCAAGCCTTTAGCATGGGCCATCGGGGCTAGAATCAACCCATGCCGGCGCCGCAGGAAAACCCAGAGATCCGAGGCTTTGATGCCGTGCGCTCGGCCCTCAAAGACTACGAAACCTACTCGAGTGACCTACAGGGCGATCGCGATGTCCGCGACTACAAGCAGCTCCCACTGGAGGTAGATCCGCCTCGGCACACCCTTTTTCGCGAAGCCACGCAGCCTTATTTTCACAGCGATTATCTGGTCAGCTTGGTACCGCAGTTCCGGCTGTTAGCGTCAGAACTACTTGGCAAACTAAAGGCGGGCGGCGAGTTTGAAGTGGGGCGAGACCTAGCACTCCCCTACGTAATTGGTTGCTTGACTATTGTCTATAAGCGCCCGCAGGACTACTCAGAGTGGCTATCCTGGGGCCCCGATGTCTGGACCGCGGGTGCCTACGCAAAGTCTCCAGCCGATGCGCCCATACATATCGAGGGACCGCGCTCGGGAGCTGAACTTCAGTCATATTTAGACCGGGTTTTTGATGCGGCCGTGGCTAATGTGGTTCCGGTGAATGGCACCGATGGCGGCGATATTTGGGACTTCGTTTCGCAACTTGTTGTGGCTGGTCAACCGGTAACCCGTGCCGAGATGCAGGGCATTGCCAACGTTCTGCTCGCGGGTGGGCGCGACACCGTGATCAAACTCATTACGGGGCTGCTCTGGCACCTGATTCGTTCACCCGAAGATCGCCAATACCTAATGGATAACGAAGCTGCGCGGCCCGTGGCTATGGCTGAAATGGTGCGTTTTCTGAGCCCGCTACCAAAAATGGAGCGAATCAGAACCACCGATGGGCAGGCCGTAAACGTCAGTTTTCTCTCGGCAAACTATGACCCGGCAACCTTCGAACGACCAGACGAAGTTGACTTTCACCGGGGGCGCACGCCCCACCTTGGTTTCGGGTTGGGACGTCACTCTTGCATGGGTCGAAACGTAACCGAGAACGAAGTTGGTGCCTTACTTGATGTGATGCTGGAATCCTGGGCTGACTGGTCGCTAGTGACCGAGCCAGAGATTCACTGGGTCATGGATGGAGACATTAGGTACTTGAGTAAGTTCCTAAGAGTCCCAGTTATTTCAAATTCTCCACAGCACTAGGCCAAAAATGGGGCTCACGTCCCAGACAGAAAGTAGTTTCGCAACATGAACCTAAACACCAACTTTGACGCCTGCCTCTCGTTCCCATCGCCCGTTGGCGATATTTCGCTGTTCTCTCGCTCTGAAAAAATCGTGGCCCTTCACATGGGAGCACCGGCGGCCCCAAATATTGGAAGCTCAGATGTGCTTGAGCAAGCCAAGGCTCAACTTCAGCAGTATTTCGAGGGCAAAATTCAAGACTTTAACCTGCCCCTTGACCCACACGGCACCGACTTTCAAAAAGCCGTGTGGAACGAAATTTCCAAAGTCGGTTTTGGCGAAATCATCACCTACCAACAAATCGCTGCCAAAATTGGCAAGCCACTGGCATCCAGAGCGGTGGGCGGGGCAGTTGGTTCAAACCCCATTGCGCTTCTGATTGGTTGCCACCGGGTGCTGGGGGCGTCGGGGCGAATCACCGGTTACAGCGGAGGCGATGGCATTCCAACCAAGCGCTGGCTGCTGGCGCACGAGCAGATCGCCACGGTCGACTAATGGCGCATAGCCTCACCTACCCCGATGGCCTTATGCGTTGCGCGTGGCCACACGGAGACGAGCTCTACACCCAGTACCACGACACCGAGTGGGGGGTTCCTCTGCGAGGCGACAACGCAATGTTCGAGCGAGTAGCGCTCGAGGGCTTTCAAGCGGGACTCAGCTGGATCACCATTCTTAAACGTCGTGAGGGGTTTAGGCAGGCTTTTCACAACTTCGAAATGGCCGCCGTGGCGCAAATGACAAACACCGATGTTGACCGCCTAATGCAGGACGCGGGCATAATCCGAAACCGTGCCAAGATTCTGGCAACCATCAAAAACGCCCAACTTGCGCTCGACTTACCCGGAGGCTTGTCCGATTTCGTCTGGCAGTTTGCTCCCGAGCGCGGAAGTCACAGCACCTCGGTAACGGGTTTTGAGTGGGTCGCTACCTCCACTGAGTCAGAAGCGCTCAGCAAGGCGCTCAAGAAACAAGGCTTTAGCTTTGTCGGTGCCACCACCATGTACGCGCTAATGCAAGCCACAGGAATGTTGAATGATCACGCGCCCGAGTGTTTCAGAAGAGCGCAACTTTCCTGAAAGAATCTCTAGGCTCAAGACACTGCCAGAATAAAGAGACAACTTAGCAGGGCGGAAAACGGTGGACGCAGATACTTTTGTGGAACACTACCGCGCTTTTTTGCCCCTCGTTTCCAAGTACCTGGCGCGCCGCGTGGAGCAGAACCTGGTTGAAGACCTCTGCGCCGACGTTTTTGAAATTGCCTATCGCAAGCGCGATCAAGCGCCGTTGGGGCATGAACTGCCCTGGCTTTTCAACATAGCCATGAACGTCACAAACAATCACAGGCGCAAATCAGGCACAGCCCAGAGAATGCTCCAAGCGCTCCCCGTTCCGGCTACTGCACCAAGCGCTGAGGACACCGCACTCGATACGGTGGAGCTGCGACTTGCGTGGAACCGACTTAAGCCTAAGGAGCAACAAATTCTTGCACTTCAGGCATTTGACGGACTAAGCATTTCCCAAATCGCGCAAACCCTGCAGACTACTAACAACTCCGTAAGCATCAGGTTGAATCGGGCTAGGACCCGCTTGGCAACGCTGTTGTCCGAATCTCAGAAATAAAGTCCAGTATTTTTGAAAGATATCCAGACTGGCTCACATTACCCAAGTATGAGCAAGAAAAAGAAAAACTCAGTAGACCTAGATTCGCAGCTAAAGTACATTGACCCGCTGCCACAAAATTTTGAAGCACCGCACGAGAGCCTGCTGCACCGTGCCGCCGCTTCCGCCAGCTCATCTCCTGCCAAGCGTGCAATGCGCTTAAATCCTCTCAAGTTGACCACCGCCCTCGGCGCTACCGCCATGGTGATTGTCGTTGGCGTGTTCTTTAGTACTGCACTGGCCCCCACTGCCATTTCTTCAAGCAGTCTGGCGGCTAAGGACTATCCTGCAACCAAATCAACTCCAGGAAACCTGGAGAATGACTTCGTAATGATGCCGGGCAGCGCCACGGGCGGCTCCAAGGTTACGAGCATCGTGGGCCGACCAGCCATCGATGCCGGTGGTGACCCGATCCTTAACCCAACGCTGGTAATCACCATTGGTGAGGCCGGTTCGAATACCAATGCGGCCGCAAGTACCAATGCGCCTAAATTGGCAGCCGGAGCTGGATTGGCCAGCGATTCCTCTACTAGCACTGCCGTTAGCAGCAGCATGGTCAAATGTGTCTACTTTTGGGGCGGCGGCTGTGGCTGGCGCAAGACCGAATACAAAGCTGCCGACACCTTGTCAAACAAGCCCGGCACCGCTCAGGTTTACAAGATTGAGTCCAAGGGCGACCCTAAGAGCACAGCTGCAGACATTGCAACAGTTCTTGGGTTGAGCCTGCCGGTTGAAGCCTGGACCGACGAATGGTCAAAGCAGACTAACTACTTCGTGGGAGCCAACCCAACTACCGAAGGCGCCTGGCAGAAAGCTAGCCTGTTGGTTTATGCAGCGGCCTCGGGCAACTACTGGTACTACTACGACAACAATGCCTATGCCTGGCCCGAGTGCGTTCCCGTGGTCACTGTAAACGCCGACGGCACCAAGACAGATGAGGGTTACTGTGTTTCCGAGCCGGTCAAGGACTCCAAGGCACCGGGGCAGGTACGTGCCACTGACCTAGCACGAGTACTATTCAACAAGCTCGGGTACCCTGTGGTTACCAGCGCTAAGGGCGCCAAGGACAACAGTGTGATTCTCAGCTACCAGTCGGATGACTGGGGTTCTTCGGTAACAGCCAATTTGGTTGTTGACCAGCAGTTGACCACTGTCAGTTGGTACCTCTACTGGAATGCAATCACTGGGCAGCTAGTCACCGCCGGCGGATCCAACGTTGTTGCAAGTTCGGCGGGTACTTTCAGCACCATTTCGGCCACTGATGCTTTCAAGCGAGTTAGCACTTGGCAGTGGCAGGGCAGCTTCTATACCGACAACAACTTCAACTGGGGCAGCGATCGCCCCTACCCTGAATACACTCCGGTTTGCCCAGTTCCTCTGGACTGGCAGGTCAAGAGCGATGTCGTGGTTGAACCGGTTCCGGCTGACACAGTCTCAGTAGACCCCGCTACCCCACCAACTGTTGACCCCGTTGTTGACCCTCAGCCATGTGTGGAGAACCCACCGGTTCAGGTAATCACGGTCAACTCGTCAAAGAACGTGCTGCTTCAGCTCTGGGATGACCAGCAAACGCAGTGGCTGGTTCCCGGCTTCCTGTACTTTGATGACTACGGTTACGCAGCAAACGCAATCTCGCTACCAGACGGCGTAATCAAGTTGCCGGAAAACCTGTTCATCACCTATTAGCCAAGGGATTTCAAAGAACAAAATTCCCTGTAAGGTTTCGGCCACTCGCTACATAAACACAGTGAGTACTTAAAGTCAGGGATAGGTTGACACCTCACGAATTCACAGAGCAATATCGCCGGCATATGCCGGCGGTAATGCGTTTTCTGGCGCGCCGAGTTGAATCTATGTGGGTTGAAGATCTGTGTTCAGAAGTCTTCCTCATCGCCTTCCAAAAGCGTGATCAGGCTCCTTCCGAATATGAACTGGCATGGCTCTACTCGATCGGTGGAAAGCTCATAGCCAATCATCGCCGCCGTCAAATAACTGCATCCAAATTGGTAACCGCCCTCTCGATTCCCAGTTATGCCCCTTCTGCTGAGTCGCTCGCATTTCAAGACCAGGAGTTAGGTAATGCCTGGGCCTCATTGAGCAACAAGGAGCAAGAGGTTATCGCCCTTGTAGCGTTCGAAGAGCTTTCTGTAATGGCGGCTGCCAAAGTTTTGAACATATCTGCAAATGCGACCAGCGTTCGGCTCAACCGTGCAAGAACAAAGTTAGCCAAGCTCTTGGAGGAACAGCAATGAAAGATTCTGCGTACAGCCAACAGAAGCCTGATATGAAGTTAGACGCGAGATTAGCTAAAGCCGATCCACTAAAGAGTAAAACACTGCCCGATGAGGAAAAGGTGTGGAGCCTTGTTGAACGTAAGCTACAAGGCTCTGAGGTCGTTTGGGCTTTGCGACCGAAACGTTCACTGTCCCTCAAAGGCAAGCTCAAGCCCTACCCTTGGCTGATTGGCCTATCAGGGGCACTTGCAATCGTTCTGACTTTGGGCCTAACAGGTGCTCTAACCGAGGATCTAAGAGCGACAAATACCCCCCAAGCTCCGGTGACTGGTTCATCTGAAGCCCGAATACCAGTTCAGACAGCAACGTCTATGAGCACCGCATACGCCGCAGCGGCAAGCATTGCAGGTGCTGATAAATCGGAAGACAACCCTATCCTTCCAATAGTTGTTGGCAGCCAGGACCATGCGATGAGCAACTACGAGCGCTGGCAGTCCGCGCTTGGTGGACTACGAATATTTGCCGATCCTGCATTGATGTCTCACGACATAGCCTTTCAGCCTTCCACTTCACTGCAACGAGTACTGAGTGGCAATCGAACCCTTTACCAGGTTGCGCCAACCATGAGTGCTAGAGAAATAGCCGTTGCGCTAAAACAAGTCTTTACAACTAGTAGCCCATTCAAAATCTCACCCAATCTAGACGTCCACGGCAACACAACAATAACGAGTGGCAAAGTTGACAGTGCTACTGGTTCGGTTCACAAAGGATTTGCAGTTCTTGCAGGGCCAAATCAAGCTCGCTGGTCTTACGGCGATTCAAGCGCTTTGGCCTGGCGACCCTGCACAAAAGTTGATAAACAGGGTAAACCTGGAATCTCCATCATTGAACGCAGCACAGAGTCTGGAAAACATAACTGCAGGGTTCTCCCAAATGACTTGGGGCCAAGTCCGAGCGATGCTATCAAGCAAGCAAAAAAACTGTTTTTATCCCTCGGATACAGGAGCAGCACAAACCTAAGCTCTGTTGCCGATGGGCAACTCTGGATTCCAACTGGAAAGGGTTGGCTCAGCAACAACCACCAAGACGTATTCTCGGTATTCGGCTATCTAGTAGTGTCGGGTAAGCCGACAACATTGGCTCAGACGGTTACTTTCAGCAGGAGTTCCACGAAAATAGTGAGCGCTAGCGGTTTCCAGGGTCTCGCCACGGCTAAAGCCCGGGTGAAAACAATCACACCAAGTCTTGGCGTCAAACGGATTGCCGAGTATGACCTAGGTCTGTGGTCGGCTAGACACCTTAACCTGAGTACGGGCAGCAATTATTACTACATGAACCTGAGCGAATCGATTTTGAATGCCCCAGCAAAAAACTATTCGAGTCCTCAAAACGCACCTAAGGTCAACAGCAGCCACACCAAGATCATTCTGGTTTCAGGTTACAGAAGCTTTCCGGCAGTAGTAGAAGACCAGAAAGGCGTGACCTGGATTGTACCTGGATACGCATACCAAGATCACCAAGGATATTTAGGAAGCGTAATTGCCCTGCCTGCCAGGGATTACAAGAGCGACAGTTTGAATCACTAGATTGTGGGTCTGAAACTAGCGAACTACTTGCTCTGTAACCAGGAGCAGGTACCGATTTTTGTCATTCGCAACCAACTCCATGCCAATCGAGGAGGCAATGGCGGCGAGGTCATCGATGCTTTCTACAGGTGTTGCGCTTCGCAGAATCGCGCCGATCAACTGACCCTTGGCCTTTTTGTTGAAGTGGTTCAGTGCCTTGAGCGAACCACCGCTTTCACGGCTAACCACCTCAACCCAATGATGCACGGTGGTGTCTGGTATCGGCGCTAGTTCGGCATAACTCTTTGAGCGCAGGTCAATAATCGCGTGGTTTTCGAGCCGTTTCCAAATGGGCTCGTGGGCTACGCTCCACTCCTGCTTGAGGCTCAGACCTGGAAGGCTCGTGCTAGCAGATAACCGATAGTTGGGGATCAGGTCGGTCGCGGGAATC
>JBJTMG010000063.1:0-3646 GCA_046063415.1 Micrococcales bacterium | reverse complement strand
GTTACCGACATGCAACGCACCGTCAAGGGTGAGGTCATTGCCTCTACCTTTGACCGCCCTGCCGAGGACCACACCACTGTTGCCGAGTTGGCCATTGAGCGTGCAAAGCGTTTGGTTGAGCTGGGCCACGACGTTGTCGTGTTGCTTGACTCAATCACCCGTCTGGGTCGCGCCTACAACCTGAGCGCCCCCGCCTCGGGCCGTATCCTCTCGGGTGGTGTCGACTCATCGGCACTGTACCCACCAAAGCGCTTCTTTGGTGCGGCTCGAAACATTGAGGACGGCGGCTCGCTAACCATTTTGGCCACCGCTCTGGTTGAGACCGGCTCCAAGATGGACGAGGTCATCTTTGAAGAGTTCAAGGGAACCGGAAACATGGAGCTTCGTCTGTCGCGCAACCTTGCCGACAAGCGTATCTTCCCTGCGGTTGACGTGAACGCTTCGGGTACCCGCCGCGAAGAAATGCTAATGAGCCCAGACGAAACCAAGATTGTTTGGAAACTCCGCCGCGCACTTGCCGGACTCGAGCAGCAGCAGGCACTCGAGTTGGTTCTTAGCCGACTCAAGGAAACCTCAAGCAACGTTGAGTTCCTAATGCAGGTTCAGAAGTCAATGCCGGTTCCTGCTGGCAGCGACGGAGAGTAATTCCTAAATGCTCGATTCCGTACAGCCGCTACTGGCTGAACACAAGCAACTGCAGACTCAGCTCTCGGATGCGGCAATTCACACCAACCCTCAGTTGGCAAAGAAGCTGAACCGTCGCTACGCCGAGCTGAGCGCAATTGTGGCAGCCTACGAAACCGTTGTCAGCCTCACCGATGACCTGGCTGCCGCAAAAGAGTTTGCCAAGGAAGACGAGGCTTTCGCCGAGGAAGTTCCTGGAATCGAAGAGAAGCTGCACGTCGCAAATGAAAAACTGCGCCGCTTGCTGATTCCCCGCGACCCCGATGACGGCCGCGACGTGATCATGGAAATCAAGGCCGGTGAAGGCGGTGCCGAATCGGCACTTTTCGCTGCCGACCTATTGCGCATGTACCTTCAATATGCCAACAGCAAGGGTTGGAAGACCGAGATTCTTGACAAGAATGAGTCTGACCTTGGCGGCTACAAGGACGTTCAGGTTGCCATCAAGGGCAACTCCACCGACCCTTCGCAGGGTGTGTGGGCTCACCTCAAGTACGAGGGCGGGGTGCACCGCGTTCAGCGTGTGCCAGTCACCGAAACTCAGGGCCGCATCCACACCTCGGCAGCCGGCGTGCTGGTTTTCCCAGAAGTCGATGCCCCCGAAGAAGTCGAGATCAGCCAGAACGAAATCCGTATCGACGTTTTCCGTTCCTCTGGTCCCGGCGGTCAGTCGGTAAACACCACCGACTCGGCAGTTCGAATCACGCACCTTCCTACCGGCATTGTGGTTTCCATGCAGAACGAGAAGTCTCAGTTGCAGAACCGCGAAGCCGCAATGCGCGTGCTCCGTGCGCGCATCTTGGCTGCGCAGCAGGAGGCCATCGAGGCGGAGCAAAGTGCTGCCCGCAAAAGCCAGGTTCGCACCGTTGACCGTTCGGAGCGAATCCGCACCTACAACTTCCCCGAGAACCGAATTGCCGATCACCGCACGGGTTACAAGAGTTACAACCTTGATCAGGTCATGGATGGCGCGCTTGAACCGGTTGTTCAGTCGGCCATTCAGATGGACGAAGAGGCTCGCTTGGCGGCACTGACCGCCGAGAAGTAGCCAGAGGTAGCCGTGGCTGATTTTGCCGAGTTGCTAGACCAGCTGACCGCAAGGTTTGAGACCGCGGGCATCGAGTCGGCGCGAGCCGATGCCGAGTTATTAGTTGCCGAGGCGCTCGAGGTCAATCGTGGCGAGGTGCAGGCCAAGGCCATTTCGGGTGAATCGCCAACCGCGCAGCAGGCTGAGCTGATCTTGGAATGGGCTGCCCGCCGAGAAGCCCGCGAACCATTGCAACACCTAACCGGTCGGGCTTATTTTCGAAACCTCACGCTCAAAGTGGGCAAGGGTGTTTTCGTTCCGCGACCCGAAACCGAACTTGTGGCCGGTCTGGGTGTTGATGCGCTTCGCGCCAGCGGCCAGCCCCAGCCCATAGCGGTAGATCTTGGAACGGGTTCGGGTGCAATCGCCCTCTCAATGGCCACCGAGGTTCCAAACTCCAAGGTTTTTGCGGTTGAACTTTCGCCAGATGCTATTTTCTGGACGGCGCAGAACTTTGCAGACCTGGCTCCAACCGCCGAGTTACGCCAAGGCGATCTTGCCGATGCCTTCCCAGAGCTAAACGGCACAGTTTCCGTGGTTATCTCGAACCCTCCTTACATTCCGGTAGACATGGTGCCCATTTATCCCGAAGTGGTATTGCACGACCCAGAGCTTGCTCTTTACGGCGGCAACGATGGTCTCGATCTGGTCCGCGCCGCTTCCAAAACCGCTCTTCGGCTATTGCACCCCGGTGGTTTCTTTGCGGTTGAGCATGCCGACATTCAGTCGGATGCGGTGGTTCAACTACTATTGGCAGATGGATGGCGGCAGGTAACTGCGCACAAGGATTTCAACTTCAGGGACCGCGCGGTTTCGGCCATTCGTTAGATTTTTCTAAAAAGCGGGTAGGAGGCGGATTTTGGCCACTTTTGATTGCTCGGTAGACACCGAACTACTGACCGGTATGCGCCTTGCCAAAGTTGCCCTGGCAAGACACGAATTGGTGGTACTACCTACCGATACCGTTTACGGCCTTGCCTCCGATGCCTTTAGCGCCAAAGGCGTTGCCGGGCTCTTGACAGCCAAGGGCAGGGGCCGGCAATCGCCACCCCCGGTGCTTATCCCCAACCAGCGCACCATGGCCGCACTAGCCGAGTTTGTCCCAGAAGTTGCCACCAAGCTGGCAACGGCATTCTGGCCGGGCGCGTTGACCATGATCCTCAGGGCGCAGCCATCGTTGCAGTGGGATCTTGGTGAAACCAAGGGCACTGTGGCCTTGAGAGTGCCGGACCACAAGATTGCACTTGCCCTGCTCGAAGAAGTTGGTCCGCTCGCTGTGTCTAGCGCCAATCTCACGGGTGAGCCAGCCGCCACGACTTGCCAGCAAGCGGTTAGTTACCTGGGTGACAAAGTACCGGTCTACCTAGACGGCGGCCCAAGCCCCAAGGGTGAGGCGTCGACAATTTTGGACCTAACCGGAATCAAGGAAAGCCACAGCCCCGATGGCCCCGTTCAGGTGTCCGGCTCAATCCGGGTTGTTCGCCAGGGTGCCATTAGCGTGGATCAGATCAGGCTCATTGCTGGCGACCTGCTTGAGGATCCCGCCTAATGCGCGCTTACCTACTGATCGCGCTGGTGGCTGCGGTTGTAACCTTTGGCGCCACATTTGTGGTTCTCAGGCTGGCTCACCGGTACAAGCTGTACCCGCAGATTCGTGCTCGCGACGCCCACACCAAGCCAACCCCCAGGCTAGGCGGTGCTGCCATGATGCTTGGTTTTGCCGCGGCGGTTGGCGCTGCGGCGGGCCTGGGCTGGTTTCGCTCGGTGTTTGTCGATCCCACCAAAGTTGTCACCATTTTGGTTTGCGCAGCCCTAATCACCACTTTGGGTTTCTTGGATGATCTCTACGACCTCGACTGGACCCTGAAACTTGCT
>JBJTMG010000009.1:0-2587 GCA_046063415.1 Micrococcales bacterium | reverse complement strand
GTGTGCGATCCGCCCGCGACAATCGCGGTGATTCCCGTGGTGAGGGTCACCGTAACCGTAACCGGCAGGCTGCTGTTGGTTGTGGAACCGTTTCCGAGTCGGCCGTTTGCGTTACTTCCCCAACACTTTGCGGTGGCTGTGGAACCGGAGCCGATAATGGCACAGGTGTGAGCCGCCCCAGCCGAGATTGCAGTAACCCCCGTCAGGTTGGTGCTCGCGGTGGCCTTAACAGTAGTTGGAACCAGCTTTTGAACCAGCGTGTTGTCGCCAAGTTGACCGCTTGAGTTGAGACCCCAGCAACGTACAGTTCCGTCTGAAATGAGGGCGCAACTGTGGCTGGCACCCACTGCTATGGCGGTGGCTTTGGCAGCCGTGCCATCGATGCCCGACACCGCGGTTGGCACCAATTTCTGAGTCGTGGTGTTATCGCCTAACTGACCATTGGTGTTCAGACCCCAACACTTGACCGCACCGGTGGAGAGAAGGGCACAGGTTGTAGAACCTCCCGCGGAAATCGCGGTTACGCCACTAAGTCCGGCTATAGAGGTAAGGGCTGGGCTGGTCTTTTGCACCGTGGTTCCGTCACCCAACTGACCGTTGGTGTTCAGACCCCAACACCTGACAGTGCCATCGGATAGCAAAGCACAGGCGTGGCTGGCCCCAGCTACTACCTGAACAGCGCCAACTATGTTCGCAACCGATACCGGAGTCAAGCGTTGGGTGGTGGTGGCATCGCCAAGCTGACCGTTGGTGTTGAGACCCCAACACTTGACGGTGCCCGAGACACCGGCGTTCAAGACTGCACAGCTAAACGCGGTTCCTGCAGCGACCGAAGAAACTCCGGTGAGACCAGAAACTAAGACCGGGCTGGTCTTTTGTACCGTGGTGTTGTCACCCAGTTGGCCATTGGTGTTGAGTCCCCAACACTTGGCCGTGCCGTCGGCAAGTGCGGCACAGCTGTGGCTTGCGCCGGCTGCGAGCTGAATCGGTGCCGAAAGCAGGCTCAACACGTTGGTGTTTGCGCTAACTCCGCCGTTGGTGGTGACTTTTATAACACCTGTGGCAACACCGCTAGACGGGATAGTTACTGTCAGGCTTGTCGCCGAAACAACGTTGAAAGCTAGCGAGACTCCGTTTAGCGCCACCGCGCTGGTTCCAGCAAAGTTGGTTCCGGTAAGGGTCAAGGCAAAGGCAGTTCCGGTGCGCGCAGAGGTAACCGAGTACACGGTAACGGTTGGCAATACCAGCGTTGTTGCACCCTTGAAACTGGCCGAGGTAGCAGATCCACCAGGTGTGGTAACCACAATTCCGCCGGTACCTGAACCAGTGGGAACCGAGGCAATGATGCTGGTGGCTGAAAGCACTTTGAATGTAGCGCCAACCAAAGTCCCGGCTGTGGTTCCTGCAAACTTAACGCTCGTGGCACCTGAGAAGTTAGTTCCGGTGATAGTAACCGTGGTTCCAACTCCGCCACTGGTTGGCGTAATGGCACTGATGGTTGGCGGAGTTGTGGCAATAGTCACCGTAAAACTCGCGGCGCTAGTAGCTGTAACGCCACCCTTGGTTACCGAAACCGCTCCGCTGACGGTGCCCGCCGCTACTCTCGCAGTGATTTGAGTGTTGCTGTTTACTGTAAATGCCGAGGCTGCGGTGGCTCCGAACTTTACCGCGGTTGCACCAGTGAACCCCGTACCGGTAATGACCACCGAGGTACCAACCGGGCCGCTTGCCGGGGTGAAGCTCGCAATTGAGACAACTGTCAAAGTGGCCGCGGTGGAAGTTGCCGAACCCGAGGAATTGGTAAATACCGCGCGGAACTGCTTGCCATCATCGGTGGCAGCCGGGGTAAATGTGTAGCTGGTGCTAGTTGCTCCCACGATATTAGTGAACGTGGTGCCCGACCCAGATTGCCACTGCACACCAGGGGTTGGACTGCCCGAGGCGGCGGCTGTGAAAGTCACCGATGAACCGTTGGCAACCGTTTGAGAAGTTGGTTGGGTAGTTATGGCCGGCGCTGCCGTGACGGTAAAGCTGGCAGCACTGGTTGCAGTCACACCGCCCTTAGTCACAGTGATCGCACCCGTGGTGGTTCCCGAGGCCACCTTCGCGGTGATTTGGGTATTGCTGTTCACAGTGAATGAAGTGGCAGCAGTCCCATTGAACTTAACAGCGGTGGCCCCAGTGAAACCTGTGCCAGTGATAACTACCGATGTGGCGGCAGCTCCCGAGGTTGGAGTAAAGCTTGAAATTGACACCACAGATAACGAAACTGCCGAAGAGGTTGCTGTACCAACAGCGTTGGTGAAAACCGCGCGGAACTGCTTGGCGTCGTCGGACGCTGCTGGAGTGAAGGTGTAGCTGGTAGAGGTAGCCCCGGCTATGTCAGTCCAAGCACCACCAACCGGCAGCACCTGCCACTTCACCGCAGGAACTGGATTACCTGAAGCCGCTGCAGAGAAAGTTACCGGCGCTCCCGGTAGTACTACCTGAGCAAGTGGTTGAGTGGTTACAGCCGGCGCGGTTCCTGTAATGGTTAGGTTGGCGCTAACGAAAGTTATTTGGTACCCCGAGTTGAGCGCCAAACTGC
>JBJTMG010000062.1:0-5279 GCA_046063415.1 Micrococcales bacterium | reverse complement strand
CGGCCAAAATTGCCAAGGGTTGCCGCTGCCCGCAAGAGGTGCGCGAAATGATCTGGGACGACGAGTCAACTAACTAGGGAACGCGCGCAAGGGGGCGAACGCTAACCCCGCAGAACCTGCCTAGCCAGCTGGTGCGCCGGGTCGGTAATGAATCGCTGCACCACCCAGGTGAGCCCAAGCGCCAGCACAAACATGCCCATGCCGTTGAGCCAACCGGCGCCAAGTAGGAATGCCCAGAAGTAGACGACGGCACCGTGAACCAGGTACAGGCTGAATGAGTTAGCCCCGAGCCACTGCAACCACGGCAAGCCAAAGAATCGCGCAAACACCGGCGAGGAGGCAACGGCAACCAGCACCAGCAGCAGCCCCAAAGAGCTGAGTGGAACCAACAAAGCCGCGAGCAACACATTGCCCAGGACGAACCAACCAACACTAGACAGCAGCAACCCGACCATCAGAAGTGACCACGAGGTTTGGTGCGGAAAGCGCTGCATGGCGACATCGAGGCGTTGTTTGATTGCGCTGTGATTGGTGTCTTGCAGGAACCGCCAGGCCAGAGAACCCAGGAAAAACACGGCTCCAAAGCGAAGCAGTTGTAGCAAGTCCACCGGTACCCAAGGGGTTAGCAGGTAGCCCAGCGCGCAGGTGAGAAGCAGAATCGGCAGCGAAAACCGTAACCTGGCCCTGGTTGCTAAAACCACCCCAAGCCCAATGGCCAACGAGAACACAATCTCTAGCCGCGTTGACCAGAGCGGAAATAGCCCTGGAACCCCCAAAAGCGTGAGCTGAAGTGGACTGACCGGGCTGGCGGGAACCACCGAGGCCAACCATGAGCTGGTGGCTTTTTGGAACTGCCCAGCAAAAAGCAGGTTCGCCAAAATCGCCGCGGCCGAAACCACCACCGACGGAATGTAGAGCCTAGCCATGCGACTGAGCGCGTACTTTTTGTAACTCTTAACCTTTGGAAACAGGCCGGTCAGCACAAAAGCCGACAACATAAAAAAGATCGCAACGGCGCTGGGGCCATCCCAAAAGAGCCGCAGGGGTGTGAACGCGACAATCCAGGTGGGTAGGTTGGCGGTTTTTCCGTAGTAGAAGGCATCGGAGAACGCAGGGTTTGTCAGCAGAATGTGGTGAACCACCACGATGATTGCGCTCAACCCGCGCAGGCCATCGAGGTTGCGGTTCCGGTTATCCGTCAAGCCTCTGCCTTTGGTTAGCCTTATTTTCTAGATGTAGGTTATCGCCTGCGCTGGAATAAAATAAGTCAAGTGGGGCTTTACAGTTTTACTAGCAGCGCAACTAAGAAAGCGAGCACCAAATGCCAGCGGTAACCGCAGACACCATGACACTTCCAAAGTTCAGCCTCATTTCGGGCATAGGCCGAGGCGTGAAGTCGGTTACCTACGGCCCGCAGGGACACGAGGGCGAAGGGTTTCCGGTTACCCGCGCCTTTGCCGGCGTTAGCTACCAGGAACTAGACCCGTTCATTCACATGGACCAGATGGGTGAGGTTGAGTATGCGCCTTACGAGCCTCGCGGGACATCGTGGCACCCACACCGCGGTTTTGAGACTTTCACCTACATGATCGATGGCACGTTCTTGCACCAGGATAGCCACGGTGGCGGTGGCGTCATTGAAAACGGCGCAACGCAGTACATGACCGCCGGCAGCGGCGTACTACACATTGAGACTCCCCCGCAGGAACTGGTCATGGCCGGTGGACTATTCCACGGAATTCAGCTGTGGATCAACCTGCCTTCGGACAAGAAAATGACCAGCCCCACCTATCAGAACCTTGAGGGGCAAGACGTAAAGCTGGTTAGCTCGCCAGACGGCGGAGCGTTGGTTCGAGTCATCGCTGGAAGCATTGGCGAGTTTGACGGACCCGGAAAGTCGCAGACCCCAATGAGCATTGCGCACGTGACGCTTGCGCCTGGGGCATCGGTGACGCTTCCTTGGAACCCAATGTTCAACGCGCTTGCCTACGTTTTGGCCGGTCACGGCAGCGTTGGCGAAGGCGCAAAAACCGCGCCAATCAAGGTTGGAGGGCTGGCCGTATTTGGTTCGGGTGATTCGCTGACTATTACCGCAGACGCCAGCCAAGAGGCTCGCTACCCAAATCTTGAGGTCCTACTTATGGGTGGCCAGCCGATTCGCGAACCGGTGGTTGCCTACGGTCCGTTCGTAATGAACACCAAGCAGCAGATCATTGATGCCATGGAAGATTACAACTACGGCCGCTTTGGTCAAATCCCCGAGGGTGCGCTGCAACCGTTCCACGGTTAGTGGGCGCGGCCCAGGGTTCCGCCTAGGGTTGCGTCTTGCCCTACCCCAGCTTGCAGAACGCCTCGATGCGGTCCTTGGGGCCGGCGACAATCATGAAATCGCCGGATACCAAGACCGTCTGAGGGGTCGAGGCCTTGAACTCGCTGTTGCCAGCACTGGTAGCCACAACGATGATCCCGTACTCGCGCCTTAGGCCAAGCTGATCTAGTGTCATGCCGTTGAAGGCCTCGGCTGCGCGGGTCTTGGCCATGACAAAGCCTTCGTCGATCTCAACGTAGTCAAGCTGATCGCCACCAACCTGGTGGGCAACTCGCTTGCCCATTTCGGCCTCTGGGTAAACCACGTGGTGAACGCCCAACTGCTTAAGGATTCGACCGTGCGATTCCGAAGTGGCCTTTGCCCACACCTGCTTGACGCCCATTTGAAGCAGAATCGACGCGGTCAGAATGCTCACCTCAAGGTCGCTGCCAACTGCAACCACGGCGGCGTCAAAGTCGGTGACGCCCAGTTCGCGGAGCACCTCTTCATCGGTGCTGGTGGCCTTAACCACGTGAGACAGAATGGGGGCAAAGGCCTGAACCCTGCGCTCATCGGTGTCTACTCCAAGCACCTCGCGACCAAGCGTGACCAACTCTTTGGCCAGCGACCCGCCAAAGCGCCCCAACCCAATGACCACAACGGTCTTGGCGAGCTCGGTTTTTGGTCCTAGGGTTCTTAGCTTCTTAACCAATTAGGGGCCTCTCTGTTGGTAGTTCGAAGTGTTTTTTGGTGACGCGCATTGCCAGCGATGACGCGATCAGCACGGTTCCCACGCGGCCGGCAAACATGAGAAGCATGATTACCACCTGTGCCGGTTGCGACAGCGATGCGGTGATTCCGGTAGTTAGACCCACGGTACCGAATGCCGAGAACACCTCAAAGGCGATTTGGTCGGTGGTGAAGTCGGTAATCAGGTGCAAGAAGATGATGGCGCTAACCACCGTTGCGCTGGCCAACGAAATGATTGTCAGTGCTTGGCGCTGAAGCGAACGAGGCAGGCGGCGGTTCCCAATGTTCACGGCGACCTCGCCGCGGACCTCGGTCCAGACAATGAAAATCAGCACGGCGACCGTGGTCACCTTGATGCCGCCCGAGGTACCCGCCGGACCCGCGCCAATGAACATGAGCAGGTCCATGCCAAGCCAGCTTGCGGGGTGCATTTGACTGATATCAAGCGAATTGAAACCCGCGGTGCGTGGCATTACCGAGGCTGTGAACGAGTTGAGCAGTTTGTCGCCAAGGCTCAGGTTGCCCAGAGTGGCGGGGTTGAACCACTCGAGTGAGGCAAAGTAAATCCAGCCACCAATCAGCAGAACCAGGCTGGTGATTACCACCAGTTTGGCGTGCAACGACCAGTGATATGGCAACCCGGCTCGCACGTGGGCTGGCCCGCCACGTTTGGCCCGCACCCGACGAAGAAGTTCCATCATTACTGGGAATCCCATGCCGCCCAAAATGATCTCGGCGTCTATTACCAGCTGAATCCAAGGGTCACTCACAAACCCCATCAAGCTGTCACTAAACAGTGCGAACCCGGCGTTGTTGAAAGCGCTGATGGCGTGGAAAACCCCGTACCAGATTGCCTTGCCCGGGTCATAGCCGTATTCGGTTGCAAAGCGAATGGCCAAAAGCGTTGCCGCCGAAGCCTCGATGATCACAACCAATCGGAACACTCGAAGCAGCAGGTTCCTGAAATCTGCCAATACTACCGATTGCGATTCGGCACTTGTGTTGAGCCTGGCTTTGAGGCTCATGCGATCGGTGATTACCAAACCGATGAGAGAGGCCACGGTCATGATCCCAAGGCCGCCCACTTGAATGAGAGCCATGATGGTGAAGTGGCCAAACGGGGTCCAGAAGTGCTCTACGTCAACGGTCGACAGACCGGTGACACAGAGAGCACTGACCGTTGTGAAGATCGCTGGGAAGAAGCCATCGATGCCGGCGGGCCTGGCCTGAGAGATAGGAAGCATGAGCACCGCGGTGCCAATGGCGATACCTGCAAGAAAACCAAGCACCACAATCTGCGATGCACTGAGGCCCTTGCGTTTCATAACCTCTAGTTTGCCGTGGCTAACTAGAACTTGGCATCAATCTCGGCAATTAGCGACTCGATTTTGGCGCGGATTTCATTGCGGATTGGGCGGACGTCTTCCACTCCCTTGCCGGCTGGGTCGCTGAGAGGCCAGTCCAGATAGATCTTGCCTGGGTAGAAGGGGCACTTGTCTCCGCATCCCATGGTGATTACGTAGTCAGATTCCTGCACCGCGGCGTCGGTGAGAACCTTTGGCGTGTTTGAGCCGATATCAATGCCCTCTTCGGCCATGGCAGCAACCGCCGATGGGTTTACCTGGTCCTTGGGCTCGGTGCCTGCCGACAAAACCTGAACCCTGTCCCCCGCTAGCGCCTGCAGGTAACCAGCCGCCATTTGAGAACGGCCGGCGTTGTGCACGCAGACGAAAAGGACGGTGGCTTTGTGGCTTGATGGTTGCTGAGTCATGCGCCACATTTTAGTTCGCGTAGGTGAACACCAACTTACGCAATGGGCGCCTTGGCGGGGTTGGGGGTTAGGTTTGAAGAACGTGAATCACCAACGCGAGCACAGGAGCAGCATGGAATACAGCGGTAAAACGGCACTGATCACTGGTGCAAGTTCTGGCATTGGCTTGGACTACGCCAAAGAGTTCGCTCGCCGCGGGTCGGATCTGGTGTTGGTTGCCAGGCGAGTTGACCTGCTGGACAAGGCAGCCGCCGAGCTAACCCAGACCTACAAGATCAAGGCCACAACCATTGCGCTCGATCTTTCGGTTCCGGGCGCCGCCGACAAACTCATTGATGAGCTGAGGAGCAAGCAGATTCACCCGGACTTTGTGGTGAACAACGCGGGTTTCGGAACAAGTGGCCGCGCCAAGAACGAGGACCGCGGGCGAGTCGCCCAAGAGGTTCAGCT
>JBJTMG010000061.1:0-22245 GCA_046063415.1 Micrococcales bacterium | reverse complement strand
TCTAGCGGCCAAGCGCCTTTACGTCTAGCCTCAGCGTGAGCGCCATGTGAGGAACAGTGAGCGCCCAAATAACCACTAGCAGGTACCAAAGGAACTGCTGACTCAAATTCAACGAGTTGGTTAGCCCAAGGAAACCGGTGAACCCAAGGACAATTGCCAACGCCGGGGCGCCTGCCCAAACCGCGCTCCAAAAGGCACGCCCGCTTTTGCCCAGTTTGTGTTGCTCTTTAGATTTCTTGTACTCAAGCGAGATTCGCCCGGTGTGCCGCAGAGCGTGCCAAAGCCCAAAGTAAAACGCGAACGCCACCAGCGGAGGGGTAACCAGAGTAAGGGTCAGCAACAGCGCCAGGTCTAGGGCTTCTTGGGGTCGTTTGGCGGCCAACATCCATGCGATTGAAACGACACCAACCACCAGCATCAGCACAAACAACGCAGGGGCAAGCCCGCCGGCCCAGTCAATGAGTTTGGGGTTTACCGCGGCGAGCGCCTGGGTACTCTGCCCAGAGACCAGCGGAACCACCACCGGCATGAACCCCGATGCCACAAGGTACGGGATCTTGGGAAACTTGCCGACTTTGCGGTCTGTGGCAACCTGGCGGCTGCGAGCATTGAGTTCCGAAATGAAAGCGGCGTCGCCAAGCCCAAAGTGAATGGCGCTCATGAGCACCACCAACTGAAACCCCAGCAGGTTAGAGCTGAGCATGGCCCAAATGGCCAAACCCACCACCGCAAGGTAGCCCAGCAGAAAAGCCGCCATTTTGAGTGAAGCGAATTTTGGAACAGTAATAAGGTGGTCAACCGCACCGTGGGGAATACCCACCGTCAGTGCAATCAGGGCCAACGCCACCTGCCAGGCAATGGGAATACCCCCAAACGGCAGCGAAATTACAGTGGTAAAGATGCCCGCCAAAATGCAGTAGCGTGAGAATGCCCTGAGGTTCTGAAGCAACTTCGACTCAGAATGTTCCATGCGTTTGAGTTTAGACCTTAGGAGATTTGCCATTGTTTGGTCACTGGTCGTACATGGTCATGCTGGGTTTTGTGGTGGTGGCCTCTTTCTGGCTTGAGTTTGCGTTTGGCCTTCGGGTTCTAAGAGATCCGCTGCGGTTAGTAAAAACCATTGCGTTGAGCTCGCCCATTTTCATTGCCTGGGATGCCTTTGCCATTGCCAATAATCACTGGTTCTTTGCTCCAACTCAGACCCTGGGAATATTCGGCCCTTTTGGAATCCCACTAGAGGAATACCTGTTCTTTGTCATCGTGCCCATTGCTGGATTGCTTAGCTACGAAGGCGTCAACAACTTTCTACCCACGGTCAAACGCTGGCTCGCCTACCTAAAGGGGAGTCGCTCTTGATTACCTATACCTTGCTAGCCGGCGTGGTTCTGATTGCGGTTTTTGCATTCGGAGTGATCGTGCTCAAATCCGAGGTCTTTTCAACCGGCAAGTTCTGGATTGCCTACGCGATTGTTTTGTTTTTCCAGTTGCTCACCAACGGCTACCTGACCAGCCAAGGCATTGTGACCTACAACCCAAACGCAATCAGCGGAACTCGAATCGCCTATGCGCCAATTGAGGATCTGTTTTTTGGGTTCGCGCTGGTGACCCTAAACATTTTCATTTGGGACTGGCTGGGTCCGTCTAAGAAGCGCAAGTAGCGCCTTGTTATCCGTTTATGAACGTGTCTCTTGAAACACGGTTTAGAAGGTCGATCCACATTTCATGCTGCATTTTGGTTCCGGCAACATCATCTATCACAGAACCAAACGTATAGGCCTGAATAAAGACGGCAAGTGCTAGCGGGTCTAGTTCGCTCTTAACCCAGCCCGCCGACTGTGCATCCTCGATGAATTTCACGAACTTAGCATTGAGTCGATCCTGGGCGTCGCCCAAGCGCTTTTTCATGCGTTCACTCGAGGTAGCGTATGCCACCGCCCAAACTCTCAATGCACGGTTTCGTTCATAAACCTGGCCGTGTGAAATCCTGCGAGCCTCAACCACACCCTCAGCCCAATTCTTGATATTTGTCGCCTGTTCATTGGTCATCAACAATAAGTCGATAGTGCGTTCAGTGAATTGTTCATATTCAATGCAAAGCACTTGCTCTATCAAATCGTGGAAATCCGCGAAGTGGTGATAAAGCGAGCCGGAGCTGATACGGGCACGGGCCAGCACTTGTTCGCTAGTGATTTCGCTTGGGTTCTGGGTTTCAAGCAGAGACTGTACGGTATCAATCAGTGCTTGCTTGGTCGCATGAAATTGCACTGGCTGGTTGCTTTTTCGTGCCACGGCTACCTCATTCGTCTCGGTACTAATCCTCATTTCAAGCAATGATGAATTTGGCTCAAATATAGTAGAACGCCCCGACCAAGCTAGTTCAATCGGGGCGTTCCTCTAGAAGCTTTACTTCTTAGAGCCTTTTGGTGAGCCACCGATGTCGGTGCGGCTTCGATCGCCAGGACTCGCTGTTTTGTCGCTCTGTCCGTAGTTCTTGGCTGTAACCACTTCGAATGATGGGGTGCAGGACACGTTGGCGGTTATGTTGCTAAGCGTTGCTGGATTGCTAGTGCTTGAGCTCAGCGTTCCACCATCGCAGCTCCATGAAACAAACTTGTAGCCTGCATCAGCGGTTGCCGTCAGAGTAACCGATCCGCCCGATACAACACTGGTGGCAGACGCGGTCGCGGTTCCGCCTGTTACGGTGTTCATGGTCACCGATGGGTCAGTAGGTTTAGTAGCCATCCAGATCCAAGTTGCCCCATATCCTGAGCCAAGTCCCTTCCAAAAGATGATTTTGTCTAGAGAAGAATCCAGCGGCCCCACAACCGTGAAGATTGCAGTGGAGGTTCCAGTGCCACTCATGTTCAGCCATTGCCCGCCAGACAGAATTACCTGCGAGTAGTAGCAGCCCACACCGCCATCATTGGTTTGGCTAACAGTGATTGTGTCGCCTACTTCAAGATTGCTGATTACTGGGTAGGAGTAGCTGCCTGCCATGCAATCAACGCTTACGTTGTAGTTTGTTGCGGCATGCGCCGGGGTAGTTGGAGAAATTCCACCGAAGGCAGCAAGGGCTCCAACAACGAATAGGCGTGCAGCCTTGCTGTTGAGCATGGATGAAAACAGGTTCATTAGGTGAGTCCTTTAGATAGTGGTTTGCTCAGTTTGACTTTTAGTGAAGTGTTTTTAGAGAAATGCTCTAAAGACATTCTCTAGAGTAACTATTTAACGTTTACGATTCAACCCCGTGTCGGCATTGCGGATTTTTTGCTACAGCTAGTGCACTGAGCCTGGGTAGCAGAAAGTAAAGTGGGCCACAGACTTTTGTCCGTGACCCACTTATTGACCAGCGTTTTGATCTATGGCTTGGTTGGCTTGACCGGCTTCGCAGAAGCTACAAAGTCGCTCTTGCTGGGCTTAGTTGGCTTAGCTGGGACAGCAGTGATTGCAGAAAGGGCTGCATCACGACTTGCTTTTGCTGCTGTAACCGCTGACTTTCTGGTTGCCAGTGCCGTGGCTTTCTCGGCGTCAGTGGTTGCGGCCTGAACTGCCGAAGCGTAAGCAGACTTGGCGGCTGTGACATCGGTTTTGTACTGCGCTAGCACAGTCTTCTTTGCTGCGACATATTGCTTACGAAGTGCCTGCCACTCACCCAGGGCGGTCTTGTAATTGGTAACTGCGGCTCGGTAACTAGTGATCTCGGCTTTGTAGGCGGCCAGCGCAGCCTTGAAGGTTGCAAGGTCTGCCTTGTAGGAGGCAACTGCTGCCTTGTAAGCATCCGATTCTGTTGCCGCTACCGGAGCAGGCGAAGGTTCGTCGGCGAATGCCGATACCGAGCCCGCCGAGAGAGTAAATGCCAGAACGGTTGCCGATGCAACCGCTGCAAGCTTAGATATTTTCATTTCGCATTCCTTTGATTGATTTGGATGGTGCTGCAATCATTCTGAAATGCGAACCCTGTGATTAATTTGTGAGAACCACTTGGCTATTTTGTGAACCAAAAAACTACGTGCTTCATCCTGGATTCGAAGTCACTCAGAAAAACCCGGTGCAACCCGCGGCCAAGGGCGGATTCGCTCCAGCTGCAGTGCAAGGCTCAAGATTAGCGCTTCCCCAGCCGCGTTTGGGTGCGGAGGAGCAACAAGCTGAACGCCCAGGGGCACGTTGTCACGCTGGTGCCAGCCCGCCGGGACGCTTGCCGAAGGCCAGTCCAGCAAATTCCAGGTCGCCTGATAGGGCGCATAACGAATGTTCGAGGACAGGTTTGCGAACCAACTGCGCTTGTGCCACTCAATTGCCTTGGGTCCCGACTGCGCCAGGCTTGGGGTAATAAGCACGTCGTAATCCTTGAAGAAATCGTTGATTTTTGCCCGCGAGCGCGTCACTGGCTTGGGGCTCAAGAGGCCCAATCGGCGAGCCACCCGACCCAACCTGGCGTGCGTGCGAGTGCGCGGCGTCAACAGCGACCGGTCAAGTTCGCGAGCATCGGCCTCGGTTCCAGCAAACCAGCGGGCCAGCAGCGGAATCGGGTTGGGGTCGTACGGAAACTTGGCTTCGGTAACAATGTGCCCAGCCGCCCGCAAGGCGTCTGCGGTTTCCTGCAGCCCACGCTTCCACTCTGGGTCTAACTTGACCAACACCGATGGCTCCCCTGCCGCAATAGCAATTCGCAGCGGGCGCTCAGGCTCACTGGGATTCGCCAATTCCGGCCGGTTAGCCATTACCGAAAGCATCAACGCGGCATCTCTAACAGTGGTTGCCAACGGGCCGTTTTGGCTCATGCCACCCCAGGCATCAAAACCAATGTTTTGAGGCACAACCCCGCCACCAGGCTTAATACCAAAGACACCGCAGTTGGCGGCCGGTCCACGAATCGATCCCATGCCATCGTTACCGTGAGCAAACGGAACAATGCCGGCGGCAACGGCGGCTGCCGATCCACCAGACGAACCACCCGGCGTGCGCTCGGTATTCCACGGGTTTCGGCTGATGCCAAAGTGCGAGTCGGTGGTTCCAAATACGCAAAGCTCGGGCACGCGGGTCAGCCCAATGACAATGGCCCCGGCGGCTTTTAGCCGGGCCACCAATTCGTGGTCGGTTGGCTGCGGGACATCGATGCTTGCTGCCGAACCATTGCGCAGCGGCTCGCCCGCCACGGGAATGTTGTCCTTGATTGCAATGGGCACACCGGCCAGAGGCAGCGATGCCCGATCGGCGCGAGCATCTACGACGGCGGCCTCTTTGAGAGCGCGCTCTTCCCGAACCACCTGAAACGCACCGATGTGCGGATCCAGGGTCTGCAGCCTTCGCAAGGCCTGCGTGGTCGCTTCAACGGCGGTGAGTTTTCCGGAGCGAACGGCGTCTGCCAGCTCCACGGCGGTGGGGAGAGTCATGCGAAAAGTCTAAGTCAGCGTGCGCTTGGCTCGGTGAGGCCGTGGAGGATTCGCGACCAAGCGAGGACAGGCGCGGCACGTCAATAAAGGCAGCGACAGCTGGCTTTTAGCGACGGGGCGTCCGAAGGCGAACCGCCATTTACGAAATGCCCCAGACAATCATGGGAAGTAGCACCAAAGATGTGACTATCAAGGTCTTACAGAGAATGCAGCTCGAAGAAGCGATGCTTCATCACTGTTTGGACCCACTAGCAGCTGGAATGCTCCTGGTTCAACAACCCTCTTGCCGTCCGCTGTTACCAAACTGCAGCTGGCTACCGGTAGTTCTAACAGAACGGTCTTAGTTTCCCCCGGAGCAAGCAAAACCTTCTTGAAGGATTTGAGTTCTTTTTCAGCCCATGTAACAGATGCGATTTCGTCATGCACATAAACCTGGACTGTTTCTCTAACATGTCTGGACCCGACATTTTGAAGGGTGACATTAGCGCGCACAGTTTCCTTCACAGATAACTCAGTCTTTTCAATTTCTAAATCCGTGTAATTTACAGTTGAATAACTGAGGCCGAACCCAAATGGGAAAGCCGGCTTTTGGGAAAGATCCGCATACCTGTCGCCATGCTGGCCTCTTACCTGGTTGTAAAAGGATGGCTGCTGGCCCACATGTCTGGCGATGGTTATTGGCAGTCTGCCCGTCGGCTCTTCCTTGCCCAGGATTATTCTTGCGACCGCTATGCCACCCTTCATGCCAGGGCTAAAGGTCTGAATAATTGCGTTTGATTTGAGCACGCTATCAGGGAGCACAAGCGGTTTAGTTGAGAGGACAATTACCAGCATGGGCTTACCCAGTGCAGCGAGCTGCTCGAGTAGCTCTAACTGTCCGCCAACAAGCTCGAGTGTCGCAGTGGACCTGAGCTCTCCAGCGAGTTCGATGCAGTCACCCACCACAGCAACAACGACATCAGCGTCCGCTGCATTTTCAATGGCTTCGCTAAGCAGAGCTGTATCAGTCTCCGACGGTGACAGGATTTTTGGCCTTGGCTGCCCATCTTGCAAGGTTCCTCCGCGCGGGTCATCGCGAAGTTCTCCGATGTTCGCGCCACGTGTATAGCTGACTTTCCAATTGTCAGGACACTCAGACCGCAAACCGTCTAGAACGGTTGAAATCATCTCTCGCGGTTGCCCGTCGGGCATCCAATTGATCTGACCAGAATTACCCGCCCAGTCGCCCAACTGATTTTGTGCATCATCAGCATTAGGACCGATTACCGCGATCTTGTAATCGGGTTTTGTCGGCTCAAGCGGCAGTAAGCCATCATTTTTCAGAAGCACCATGGAGCCAAGCGCCAGAGCAAGGTTTGTTTCTTCATGGTCTTTGTGACCAATTACAAGAGACTGCTGATCCGCATTTGGCAAGCGCGGCTCTTCGAATAATCCGAGTTCAAATTTGAGAGTAAGAATTCTTCGAACTGCATCATTAATTTGAGATTCTTTGAGGAGGCCATCGGCAACTGCCTCAAGGGCTCCATCAAAAAATTGCCAAGTGGTCATTACAAGGTCATTACCAGCCTCAACCGCGAGAGCAGCAGCATGCTTCATATCAGGCGACGTCTTTTGTTCCCAGACCATTCGGCCGACATTGTCCCAGTCTGTGACCAATGTTCCGGTGAAGCCCCACTCGCCCTTTAAGACATCGTTTAGCAACCACTTGTTTGCCGTGATGGGTACGCCATCGATTGACTGATAACCGAGCATAAATGTTCTGCAACCCTCGCGAGCCACTCGCTCAAATGGAGGCAAGAACCACGAGCGAAGTTTGCGCTGGCTAAGATCGGCTTCACTTGCGTCTCGACCACCCTGGGTTTCGGAGTATCCGGCAAAGTGCTTGGCAGTGGCCAACACGGCCGACTTGTCTTGCAAACCATCGCCCTGATAACCACGGACCATCGCGGATGCCATCTCGCCGATGAGGAATGGATCCTCGCCAAATGTTTCACCAACCCTGCCCCATCGTAAATCGCGCGCGATGCAAAGCACTGGAGAGAAGGTCCAGTGCAAACCTGTTGCCGAAATTTCTCGTGCGGCCTGACGCGCCGCTTTTTCAACCAGACAGGTATCCCAACTACATGCCATGCCCAACTGCGTCGGGTAAATTGTTGCACCCTCCCAAAAAGAATGTCCGTGAATAGCATCATCGGCTACCAAAAGGGGAATGCGCAGACGAGTTTTGGCCACGTACTCGGCAGATTTAACTAACTGTTCGGGAGATGTGTGCAAAACCGAACCGACGTGGAATTCATCGATGAGGCGCTCCAGCCCTTGACGTGCATCAAGCTGCAGCATTTGACCGATCTTTTCCGCGAGTGTCATCTGCTGAAGAAGGTCTTCCACGCGCTCGAAGACTGGCAAAGTTGGGTCTCTAAAATCTCCCATTGAACGGCCCTGACTGACTAAATGACGTGAACTAACCCTTGACAGACCCCGCGGTCATTCCAGCAACGATTCGACGATTGAATATCGCAAAGAGAATAACCATCGGAACTGTAATCAAAAGAATGTCCATGAATAGCAGGTTGTAATTCGACTGAAATTGGCTAGTGAAGTTGTAAAGAGTCAGCTGAATGGTCTCTGCACCGGGACCATTCATGAAGTAGAGGGGATTGGTGAAGTCGTTAAAAACGAACACTGAGGTCAAAATAATTACTGTGACCGTAACCGACTTCAATAGTGGAAAAACAACCTGAAAATACAAGCGAATTGGCCCCGCGCCATCGATGATTGCTGCCTCGTCCAGCTCACGAGGAATGCTCGCGATAAAAGACTTGAAAATCATCACTGCAAATGATGCATTGAACGCGATCTCAATGAAGACCATTCCAGGGAATGACCCATAAATACCTAGACCCTGCATTACAAAGATTGTTGGCACTAGTGCAGGTGGAATAATCAAACCCGCTAAAAGCATGCCATTGGCCAGTTTGGCCAGGCGTCCGTGGCGTCGAACAATGATGTAAGCAGTTACCGAGCACAAAACAACGACACCCGTGACGCTGAAAACAGTAAGCAACATCGAATTTGTAAATGCGCGGACAAGCATAAAGTCGTTGGTCGAAAGCACCTCTGTGATGTTCTTCCAGATGACCCATTTGGTCGGCCAGGTGAACTGAAGCGCCAGCGCTTCGTCCGCTGTTTTCGACGCGGTTACAACGATGAAAGCGAAAGGAATTACAAATACGACAATCGCAGCAAGGAGTGCGATACCACCCCACACCCAAGGCATGATCTGTCTTTTAGTCATTACTGAATCTCCTGTTCCTTCTTCTGGAGGAAACGTTGAAGTGGAAGGATAAGCGCAAGAATCAGAAGGAACATGATGACATTGCCGGCGGTAGACAGACCGTAAAATCCAGCTTGATATTTCTTGTAAACCAGTGAAGCCAGCACATCTGAGGCGAATCCCGGTCCGCCGCCAGTCATTGCCCAGATCAAGTCGAACGAACGAAGACCGCCAATGAGAGACAGGATGATGACTGTGTTGGTTGCAGGTCTTAGGAGAGGTAAAACTATGTGACGGAAGTTTTGGAACGCAGAAACTCCGTCCATCTTCGCCGCTTCGTAAAATTCTTGGGGAATCGATGCCATGCCTGCGATGAAGATAACTGTTGCCAGTCCTACGCCCTTCCAGACGTCCACCGCCACTACGGCGTAAAGAGCAGTGTTGACGTTTCCCAGTAATCCCTCACTCGGAATGCCAAAAACTTTCAAAGCTTCATCGAGGAGACCTACGTCTGTTTTCATCAGAGATTGGAAGGTTATTCCCACGCCAATAGTTGAAACGAGTACAGGGAAGAAAACTATGTTTCTAAGTAGACCGCGGAATTTCATTGAGCTCATGAGCAATACGCCCAAGAACATACCGATAACAACCTTTAAGCCGGATGTTAGGAATGCGTAGATGAATGTGTGGAGGACACCTTGCTGCAGAAAGGGGTCCTGTAAAAATGCTTGAAAGTTCTCCAAACCAACAGTTTCGGTGGTGAAGAGTGTCCACCTTTGAGTGGCGTAGTAGAAGGAGGCAATGGTTGGCACGATGAAGAGTCCAATGAACACAATGCCGAGTGGGAGGGTAAACCACATCGGATAGCTTCGGAGGCTGTTCTTGGTAAATGTAGTAGTCCCTGCCATTTTCATTCCACTCATTTGCTTTGATATTTGCGGGGGTTTGGGTTCAGCCCAAACCCCCGCAAATTGTGTGTCTAGTAGTTTCGCGTTACCAGCCGGCGAGGCCCAGCTGCTTCGCCTGTGCAACTACGTCCTGGTCGTACAGGGCTGCACCAGCTGCTGCTCCCACCTGGAGAGTGCTCACCTGAGCAGCGATGGCACCAAGGTTTGGACCCTTCACTGCAGATAGGAACTCGAGCGCTGGATAGGTTTTTCCAGTCTTGACTATCGCTGCGAGGTTCCGAGTTGCCAAGGGGGCGTCCGAAGGAGCAGGAGCCTGATCTTTGGTTGCGAATGGGCCCTCGTAGCCAACTGCTGCAACCAAGGCATTGGTCGCGCCCTTGCTAGCAATGAACGCCTGGAAGGTCTTTGCTGCTGCAAGGTTTTTGGTGGTTGACGCGATGTAAAGACCGCTTGGAGCCCACATAGTTAGTCCAACGTTCTTAGGGTTGTTACCCGGAAGAGCAAAGAAACCGACGTTGTTGATGCTCTCTTTCGGGATGCTAGAAGTGAACCAGGTTCCCATCATGTACATGCCACACTTGCCAGTCGCGATGCGGGTAATCGCATCACTGTACTTCGCGGTAGCTGCATCCTTGTTTACAAGCTTGAGTTTGCTGAGTTGCTCGAGGTGCTTGAATCCCGCGAGAGCAGCGGGGATCTTCGCAAACTTAGCCTTGTTCGCCTCATACTTCTCCACAAAGTTCGGAACTGCTGCGTGAACGTTGTAGAAGTCGGCTAGGACGGCTAGCTGTGATGTCCAGTTGTCGCCGTTAGTCGCGCAAACTGCGTCTACTCCAGCAGCCTTGAGCTTCTTAGCGTCTGCAATAAACTCAGCCCAAGTCTTTGGGGTGGTCTTTATCCCTGCCTTTTTGAATGACTTCAAGTTGTAGTAGACGCCTCCGCCTGAAGCAACGTCGAATGGTGCACCGTAGATTTGATTACCGACTGTGACGGCTGCCTTGAATCCGTTGTCAACATTCGCCTGGAACTTCTCGCCGGTAACTGGCACGATGGTCTTTGCTGGGTTCAGCGCCTGCAAAAGGGCGCCCGAGTTGTAATCGAATACGTCTTCCATGTTTCCGGTAGCAAGCTTTGTCTTGATCATGTTGTCACGGTCCGAGCCTGATGGAGTTCCATGGATTTCGACGTTGATTGAAGGGTACTTGTACTCGAAAGCATTTACGATTGCCTTCGCCTTGGTCTGGGAAGTCGGACCAGCTTGGGTAAGCCAAGTGATTGTGGTTACTGGATCAGCTGCCATTGCCGGGGTAGCAGAAGCAAAGGCTAGCCCCAGAACGCTAACACTGGCGAGGCACAGCGCGGCACCGCGCTTGAATTGTCCTTGCTGCATAGTTTTCTCCTTATCAGTGAACGACGAATACCGCCGCAAAACATTGAATCGTTTCAATGTTTTACAAAGACTATCTTCGCCTTTTCTGCATGCGCAAATTAAATGCATAACGGTTATGTAACGGTCGGTGTTTCCGTTTGAGCAAGCTATTTGCCCTTATCAATAGCCATTTGCTGGTTGAAGAAACACTCGAGGATCTGCAAACATTAATTGTTCTCGAGTTGTGAGCATGGCTAAATGTTTAGTAGGGATGTACCATGAAGCGTTTCAAACTACCATTGAATCTAGGCTTATGTGACTACCATTCGAACGTGGCAAAAGGACAGGCATCTCATGGAGAAAATCTTGCTTAGTGATAGCGGTACAAAAATCTCGACCGTGAACAGCCAATACCCAGAGGGTCTAATTGGACTTCCTGGCACCCCCCTATTCATAAGCTGGAAGGTGTCAAGCGATCGCAAACACGCTAGGCAGTTCGCTTACCAGATACAGGTGGGAACCGACGCAACATTCAAAAACATTTTGGGCGACACTGGGGTCGTTGAATCAAACGCCCAGATAGCGCTTCCAGCCCCAGCACCTAAGTTGGTAAGCCGAGAGACACAATACATTCGCGTAAAGGTCAAGACCGAGTTAGGTTGGACTGATTGGTCCGACACCCTAATTTGCGAGGCGGGTCTTAACCAACCTACCGATTGGATTGCCAAACCGGTGGGTGACACCAGCTCAAAGGAGTCACCTTCACCGATTCTTCGGAGGGAGGTCTTCCTCAAGGAGAAACCAGTCAAAGCGCGCCTATACGCAACATCAATGGGGGTTCATGAACTTTTCATAAATGGATCACGCGTGGCGAACTCGATCCTGAATCCTGGATGGACTTCTTATAAGCAACGATTGCTCGTGGAAACACATGATGTGACCTCACTTCTCAGTGAAGGGCAAAATTGCCTCGGTGGCATTCTGAGCGATGGTTGGTGGCGCGGGAATTTTGGGTTCATGGGCCAATCGGAGCACTACGGTAAAACAATCGCACTGCTTGCCCAGATTGAAGTGGTTTACCCGGACGGTTCGGTGGAGCGCTTTGGAACCGATGAATCCTGGAAATGTTCTACAGCAGAAGTGCGATTCAGCTCGATTTACGACGGAAGCACCATCGACTTTAATTTCCAACAAACAGGCTGGAATTCCGTAGGCTTTGACGATTCCTTGTGGGAATCAGTGGTCCTTCGCGAACTGGATTACTCGACGCTACAGCCCCGTATAGCCAAACCTGTGGCGCAAATTGGCGAGTTTGCTATGGCAATCGAACACCAGCCTGACCGCCTGCTACTCCGAGGCACTCAAAATATCGCGGGCTGGGTAAAACTGACGGTCGAAGGAAAGCGTGGTCAATCAATCACAGTTCGTCACGCTGAGGTACTAGAGAAAGGCGACCTCTTACACACCAAGGCACTGCGATCAGCGAAAGCCACTGATGTTTATCTACTAGATCGTGATGGAGAATTCACCCTCGAACCAAGATTCACTTTTCATGGTTTTCAGCATGCAGATGTCGTAACCGAAGCAAAGGTGCTTTCGGCTACCGCGATTGCCATCAGTTCCGAGAATTCACGCCGCGGCAACTTTGAGTGCTCGGACCAAAAACTAAACCGATTGCATGAGAACGTCGTTTGGTCGCAACTGGATAATTTTGTTTCTATACCAACCGATTGTCCCCAGCGTGATGAGCGCATGGGCTGGACAGGTGACGCACAGGCATTTTGCAACACTGCGAACACTTTGTTCGACACAGCCAGTTTTTGGCGAAGCTGGCTCATCGACCTAGGTTTGGAGCAATTCGAAAACGGCGATGTCAGCGCGGTGGTTCCGGATATCCTCAAACCTTATCCAGCATTCGATGGCTGGATTTTTGAGGGTCGCGCCGGCTGGGGAGACGCCGCAACCATTATTCCGCTGTCGGTCTATGACTACTTCGGTGACACATCGATACTGTCTCAGCAGCTTGTATCGATGAGACGCTGGGTTGACGCCCTAGACCGGCGTCGCAAAGGCGAGCGATTCCTGCCACGCGAATTCCAATTCGGCGACTGGTGCGATCCAGATGCGCCAGGCGACAAGCCGTGGCTTTCAAAAGTTTCTCCGGATTTTGTGGCTAATAGCTTTTTTGCTCATAGCGCCGCACTACTCGCTAGAGCTGAGGCAATCGTTGGGGAAGACTATCGCGCAGTTCACTACAGCCGGTTAGCAGAGCAGGTTGCCGGCGACACCTGGGATGAGTTTGGTTCGGATGCTGTGCTGACGTCTACAGGTTGCTCGATTGCACTCGAGTTCAATATTTGTCCAGCGGATGCCAGGCAGAGCGTTGCCGATGCCCTATCGGACATGGTTGAAAAAGAAGATGGCATGATCACGTCTGGCTTCTTGGGAACACCACTTGTTCTGCATGCACTTTCAAAAACTGGTCACGTAGATTCTGCTTATCGGATGCTTATGAGACGCAATTTCCGTTCGTGGCTCTACGCCGTTGATAAAGGTGCGACGACAATGTGGGAGAGATGGGATGCAATCCAGCCAGATGGAAGCATTCACTCCGGTTCGTCTGAGGGCTCCCAAGCATCGGATGATTCATCAATGATTAGCT
Source organism: Micrococcales bacterium (assembly GCA_046063415.1). Classification (GTDB taxonomy): domain Bacteria; phylum Actinomycetota; class Actinomycetes; order Actinomycetales; family Microbacteriaceae; genus Rhodoluna. The sequence goes on along the minus strand of JBJTMG010000061.1, from coordinate 8,639 downwards.
TCAACCATTACGCGTACGGTGCCGTTGTCGATTGGATGTACCGGAATTTAGGCGGACTCGCACCGATTCAAGAACATCCAGGCTTCCGAAAAGTTCATGTTGCGCCGAGACCACCGGTGGGAATTTCGCACACAAACGTCTCGCTTGAGAGCCCGTACGGCAACCTGATTCTGAAGTGGCGTATTAGTGGCGATGACAACCTAGACATCAGTTTGGTAGTGCCATTTGGAGTAAGTGCATTTCTCGATCTTCCATGCTCAGCCGAGTCACGCGTCTACCTGGATGGGAATCCGATTTCCAACGGCACAGAAGTTGGACCAGGAAATCACAAGATCCAAATCAGACATCCTGCCTTAGTTAAGTACTAGAACGTAGTACTCGCTCGCACTACAAGTTCAGGCTGGAATGTTATCTGTTGGTGTGAGTGATCGGTTTGGTTTTCGATCTCATCAATGACAAGCTCGATGGCTGTGGAGCCAATTAGGCGAGCTGGTTGGCGAATCGAGGTAAGAGGAACAACGGCTGACTCGGCAAAATCGATATCGTCATAACCAATCAAAGCGATTTCAGCTGGTATGGAAATTTCGTTGTTGAACATAAACGCCTGCACCAACCCCATCGCGAGCAAGTCGTTTGCCGCAAAGATGGCGTCCGGCCGTTCAGATTTTGGCATTTTTGCGATGCTTTCACCGACCTCTCGGCCAGCTAATACGCTCATACTTGCACTTTCCAGCACAGAAAGTTGTGCAGCACCCCCAGAGGATGATACGGCTGCTAAAGCCCCAGCTAGTCTGTCTGCAACCTGTTGGATAGAGACCGGCCCACCGACAAAACTGATTTTCCTACGGCCCATTTCGACTAAGTGCTCGACAGCAATCTTTCCGCCAGCAAAGTCGTCTACCGAAACCGAACAGCACCTGTCAGCGTCTGCTTTACGATCAACTACGACAGTTTGTGTTCCGTGGCTGCGTAACTCACGGATTTGCTCGTAGATATCCTGGGTAGGAGAAATAAGTACCCCGGCAACTCTTTGTTCGTCGAAGAGTTGGAGGTATGCCCTTTCGCGCTCGGGCTTGTTGTCGCTGTTTCCCAGTAGTACCGCGTACGTTTTGGAAGCCGCTTCATCTTCTGCGCCGCGAGCAAGTTCAGCGAAGAATGGGTTGCCCGCGTCAAAAACAACTAAACCCAAGGTTTTACTCTTGCCCGCCTTAAGCAACCTTGCTGCATCATTTCGAACGAAGCCGAGTTGGTCGATGGCACGCTGGACTTTTGCTGCAGTCGCTGGCTTCACCATTTCAGGATTGTTTAAGACGTTCGAAACCGTTCCAAGTGACACACCCGCGAGACGAGAGACGTCCTGAATGCTTGGTCTGATTTTAGACGCCGACATTTATCCTCCGGATTTGTAATGTTTCAATTCTAGCGCGGCTAGGCCTCGAAGCCCATTGCATCTTGCGCGCGAAACCCCCGTTATCAGAATGTTATCGACCATGTTGCAAACACGTTCTTAGGGTGGTTAGATTATTGAAACGCTTCAAATTTGACCCTAGGAATTTCCATGGCCTTAAATGCAGACATCAAAGATGCCCTCTTTTCCCAGCTTGATAGCCAGGCGATAGAGCTGCCTTCTTGGGCCTTTGGCAATTCAGGAACACGATTCCGAGTTTTCTCGTCAGCAGGCGTTCCTCGCAACCCGTTCGAGAAGCTAGAAGATGCGGCGCAGGTTCACAAGTACTCTGGCATCGCTCCTAGTGTCGCACTTCATATTCCCTGGGACAGGGTCGATTCCTACACTGACCTAAGTAAGCACGCTGAGGATCTTGGCTTGAGGCTTGGCACCGTGAACTCAAATACTTTCCAGGATGAAGACTACAAGTACGGTTCAGTTACACATTCAAACCCAAAGATCCGTCAGAAGGCCATCGATCACCACCTAGAGTGCATTGAAATCATGCATCAGATTGGGTCAAAGGACCTAAAGATTTGGCTTGCTGATGGCACAAACTACCCTGGCCAAGATGACATGCGCGGTCGCCAAGACCGTTTGGCGGACTCCCTTTCTCAAATCTATGCAGCACTGGGCGACAGCCAGCGCATGGTTTTGGAATATAAATTCTTCGAGCCTGCTTTCTATCACACCGATGTTCCCGACTGGGGCACGTCCTACGCTCAGGTTGCTGCCCTAGGTGAAAAGGCGATGGTTTGCTTGGACACAGGTCACCACGCACCGGGTACCAACATCGAATTCATCGTCATGCAGCTTCTCCGTTTGGGCAAGCTAGGCTCTTTCGACTTCAATTCACGGTTCTACGCAGATGACGACCTAATCGTAGGGGCTGCCGACCCGTTCCAGTTGTTCCGAATCCTTCACGAAGTCATCCGCGGTGGAGGTTACGGTGCCGACTCAGGTGTAGCGTTCATGCTTGACCAGTGCCACAACATTGAGGATAAGATCCCTGGTCAGATTCGAAGCGTTCTCAATGTTCAAGCAATGACTGCCCGAGCGCTAATGATTGACTGCGTTGCTCTAGCTGAAGCACAAAAGGCCGGCGATGTTCTCGCGGCCAACGACATCTTCATGGATGCCTTCTACACCGATGTTCGCCCAATCGTTCTTGAATGGCGAGAAAGTCGCGATCTCGCTGCAGACCCAATAAAGGCGTTCAACGAATCTGGATATCTACAAAAAATTGCTGAGAGCCGCGTTGGCGGCCAGCAAGCAGGCTGGGGAGCTTGAGTTTTATGAACAGCAATAAAGAAGTCGTAAACCTAATCACTCGCTCTAACCGACTCGGCAAAGACCCTAGAAACACGAACTTCGCTGGTGGCAACACATCGGCTAAGGGTTTTGAGATTGACCCAGTGACGGGCGAGAAGATTGAACTGCTATGGGTAAAGGGTTCCGGCGGAGACCTCGGCACGTTGACCGAAGCGGGTTTGGCTGTTCTTCAACTCGACCGTGTTCGTTCGATGGTCAATGTCTATCCTGGCGTTGAACGCGAAGACGAGATGGTAGCAGCATTCGATTATTGCTTGCACGGCCGTGGCGGGGCAGCACCTTCAATCGACACCGCAATGCACGCCCTGGTTGATGCAGCTCACGTTGACCACCTTCACCCAGACAGCGGAATCGCAATCGCCACATCCAAAGACGGCGAAGAGCTAACCAGGAGGATCTTTGGAGATGCAGTGGTTTGGGTTCCATGGCGTCGACCCGGCTTCCAACTGGGACTGGACATTGCCGAGATTAAGCGTGCGAACCCAAACGCAATTGGTTGCGTCTTGGGCGGCCACGGCATCACCGCTTGGGGCAACTCGAGCTCTGAAGCCGAGAAAAACTCAACGTTCATCATCAAGACCGCAGAGTCATACATCGCCAAAAACGGCAAGAAAGACCCTTTCGGCGATGTAGTGAAGGGCTTCGAAGCTTTGAAGCCAGCAGCCCGAAAAGCTCGTGCGGCGGAGTTGGCCCCTATCCTGCGAGGTATCGCGTCAACTGACAAGCCGATGATCGGCCACTTCACCGATGCCCCCGAGGTTCTCGAGTTCCTTTCGCGTTCAAAACTAAAGAAGCTTGCGGGACTTGGTACCAGTTGCCCTGACCACTTCTTGAGAACCAAGGTAAAGCCGATGGTAATTGACCTGCCTGCGGACTCTGATCTGGTGAAGTTGAAGGCTCGCATCGAGAAGTTGCACGAGGCATACCGCAAGGATTACGAGGCCTATTACAAGGCTCATGCAACCGAAATGTCACCTGCTATGCGTGGAGCGGACCCAGCGATTGTTCTTGTTCCGGGCGTTGGAATGTTCTCCTTTGGCACTAACAAGCAAACCGCCCGTGTTGCCGGAGAGTTCTATGTGAATGCAATAAACGTTATGCGGGGAGCCGAGTCGATTTCGACTTATGTTCCAATCAGCGACCAAGAAAAATTTAACATCGAATACTGGTCACTTGAGGAAGCAAAACTTCAGCGCATGACAAAGCCAAAGGCCCTAGCCGGCCGAGTTGCTTTTGTGACCGGTGCTGGAAGCGGCATTGGTAAGGCCATTGCAACTCGCATCGTTGCCGAGGGCGGGTGCGCCGTTATCGCAGACATGAACATGGAGAATGCGCGACTTGTAGCCGCCGAACTAGGCGGACCAGACCATGCAGTCGCGGTTAGCGTGAACGTGACTGACGAAGCAGCAGTGAAGGCCGCGCTTGACGCGGCCTCGCTCGCCTTCGGCGGTGTCGATCTCATTGTTAACAATGCAGGACTTTCAATTTCAAAATCTTTGCTTGAAACCACCGAAAAAGACTGGGACATCCTCCACGATGTACTAGCCAAAGGATCATTCATCGTTTCTCGCGAGGCTGCAAAAATCATGATTGAACAGAGGATGGGAGGCGATATCATCTACATCTCGTCAAAGAACAGTGTTTTCGCAGGCCCAAATAACATTGCATACTCCGCAGCCAAAGCGGACCAAGCGCACCAAGTGAGACTTCTGGCAGCTGAGCTAGGCGAACAGCAGATTCGAGTAAATGGAATTAACCCAGATGGCGTTGTACGTGGTTCTGGAATCTTCTCTGCTGGCTGGGGTGCTTCACGAGCCAAGGTATACGGGGTAAAGGAAGAAGATCTCGGTCTTTACTACGCACAGCGAACACTTTTAAAGCGGGAAGTTCTTCCCGAAACCGTTGCCAATGCTGTGATCGCTCTAACAGCCGGCGAGCTTAGTCACACAACCGGTCTACACATCCCCGTTGACGCAGGCGTTGCCGCAGCGTTCATGCGGTAATCAAATGTCGAAGCTATATGCAGCCATCGACCTCGGGGCGTCTTCTGGTCGAGTAATAGCAGGATCGATTTGTGACGCCTCAGTTAACCTTTTTGAAGTTCATAGATTCGCAAATACGCCAATCGAACGCGGTAAGTCTCTTTACTGGGATTTCGAGTCGCTCAAGATTGAGGTCGCTCAGGGTCTTCGTTTATTAGGGGACTTCGCTCAGCGCGAGGGGCACTCCGTTGCGAGCATCGGCGTTGACACCTGGGCAGTTGACTACGGCCTGATTGACGACGCTGGAAATTTGATTGATGGAGTCCGGAGCTATCGAGATGAACGCAACCTGTTTGGTGTGGCCTTAGTAGATCAGGTAATTAGCTTCGAGGATCTCTACCGTGAGAACGGCATACAGTTCCTGCAGTTCAACACTATTTACCAGTTAGCGGCAGAACAGAGTCAGAGCCCAGAAGCCTTGAATCGAGCAAATAAGTTGCTCATGGTTCCGGACCTGCTGAACTATTGGCTTACTGGCGTCGCAGTATCGGAACGCACGAACGCAAGCACAACCGGACTCCTGAGCCTTGAAAGCCATGGCTGGAATTGGTCACTGATCGAGCTGCTTGGCATTAGGGCGGGGATGTTCCCAGACTTGGTGAGCCCGGGAGAAGTAATCGGCAACCTGTTGGATGGATTCAAAACCAATTCAGCATTTTCCGAAACTGTAGTTATAGCGACTCCTTCGCACGATACCGCTGCGGCTGTGGCCGGAACCCCTCTACTGGGAGAGTCCGATGCATACCTTTCCAGCGGCACTTGGTCACTACTAGGACTAGAGCTAAATGAGGCAATAACCAGCACTGAAGCCAGGCTCGAAAATTTCACCAATGAGCAGGGTGCTGAAAACCGTGTTCGATTCCTCAAGAATCTGAGCGGGCTTTGGTTGCTCCAACAATCGATGCTTGAGTTTGAGAAGAATGACCCCGCTATTTCACTACAAAAGTTGCTGCAAGATGCAGCCTTGGTTGAGTCGGACGCAAGAATCGAAGTAACGGACAGCGAATTTGCAACACCGGGCGATATGCCAGCAAAAATTCAAACCGCCTGTGCTCGGCGTGGCAATGCTGTTCCCCAATCTCCTGCTCAGATTGTCCGCTGCATACTTGATTCCTTGGCAGACGCATACGCAAAGGCGCTCAAGTCTCTTGAGCGAGTAACAGGCATCAGGGTTAAATCCATCTACATCGTTGGTGGAGGTAGCCAAAATGACCTACTGTCTCAACTCACTGCCGACAGCACGGGCGTCAAGGTATGGGCAGGTCCAGTAGAAGCTACAGCTCTCGGGAATATCCTTTGCCAAGCAGGCGCCCAAGGCTTCGCCCCTAAAAACCTCGATGCGCAGCGCCAACTTATTCGAGCAAATTTTTCACCAAAAGTCTTCACACCTAAATTGTTAGGAACAAAATAATGGGCAAAATTAATCGACGATTTCCAAACCCGAAAGACCTAGCTCAGCTAATGGTCTTTAAGGCTCCTACCTTAGACGCAAAGAAACGTCGATTGGACTCAGCGCACACCATCTATGACCTTCGAGAAATAGCAAAACGCAGAACACCGACAGCGCCTTTTGATTACACAGACGGATCGGCGGACCAGGAAATATCCCTTGCGCGTGCTCGACAGGCATTTGAAGACATTGAGTTCCAACCTCGTGTTTTGCGGAATGTCTCGACAGCGGATGCAACCATCGAGGTGCTTGGCAAACGTTCAGCGCTTCCATTCGGAATCGCACCAACAGGTTTCACTCGCATGATGCACACCGAGGGAGAGTATGCAGGTTCGCAGGCAGCGGCAGCAGCTGGGATCCCATTTGCGCTCAGCACAATGGGGACCCGAAGTATCGAAGAAGTGGCAGCGGCCGCGCCGAATGGACGCAACTGGTTCCAGCTCTACATGTGGAAGGACCGCGAGAAAAGCATGGCTTTGGTAGAGCGTGCTGCCGCAGCAGGGTACGACACTTTACTCTTAACGGTAGATGTTCCAGTAGCTGGCGCGCGCCTAAGGGATAAGCGAAACGGCATGACGATCCCACCGCAGTTGACCCTTGGAACAGTTTTGGATGCATTGCCCCGACCTGAGTGGTGGATAAATTTCTTAACTACTGACCCGCTTTCGTTTGCGTCACTCGGATCTTGGAACGGCACGGTTGGTGAACTTCTCGACCAAATGTTCGACCCTACTGTGACGTTTGAGGATCTAAAGTGGATTCGCCAGCAATGGAATGGTCAGCTTGTTGTCAAGGGCATCCAGAACGTTGAGGATGCAAAACTTGCAGTGCGGGCAGGAGCGGATGCTGTAATGCTCTCGAACCATGGAGGCCGTCAACTAGACCGTGCGCCTATTCCCTTTCACCTCCTACCAGAAACCGTCAAAGCGATTGGTAAAGACGCTGAGGTTCATGTCGACACGGGAATCATGCATGGGGCTGATATTGTTGCCTGCATTGCTAAAGGCGCCACGTTCACCCTCATAGGACGGGCTTATCTTTACGGACTTATGGCTGGCGGTCGTGCGGGAGTCGACAAGACGATTGAGATCCTGGGCAACCAAGTTGTCCGAACAATGAAGTTACTTGGTGTGAGTTCCTTGAGAGCGCTTGAGCCCGGACATGTGAAGATACTTGAGAGAATGCGCGCGAAGTAGATTTGATTTCTTAGTACCCAAGAGACCCAGTTCAAGACTTGCCACGAGTGTCACCGGTTGAGTCAAAGGCACTACGAGACAAGACTTTGGCTAGCGTTAAGGTTTTGTTTTTCGGCTGGGAATTAACTAGGGATACCCGAACAGAGTTGGGAAAGCTGACGTCACAGAATTCCCCTAGCCGCTTAGTGGCGACTACCTACAAGTTCTTACACATTGAAAGACCTGAACTCAGTTGGCTTCAAAGAATTTTGCCCTGAAAGGTAGGTCTGTTGTTTGTGCGCTTGGACGGGTGAGGCTGTAGTCGGCTCGCGAACAAGCGAGTCGGCAGGCCGAGGAGTCCCCACAAGCCACCAATGAAAAAAGACCTGACAATGTCAGGTCTCTTGTTGGTCCGCTTGGAGCGAGGACAGGCGCGGCGCGTCTAGAAAGGCAGCGACAGCTGGCTTTTAGCGACGGGGCGTCCGAAGGCGAACCCCTTGGGGTGAGAGTCCCAAAGTTACATACAAATGAAAAACCTCCAGCTTTCACCGGAGGTTATGTGTGCGCTTGGACGGGTGAGGCCGTGGTCGACTCGCGAACAAGCGAGTCGGCAGGCCGAGGAGTCCCGACAGGCCACCAATGAAAAAAGACCTGAGGTTATCAGGTCTTTTGTCGGTGCGCTTGGAGGGACTCGAACCCCCAACCTTCTGATCCGTAGTCAGATGCTCTATCCGTTGAGCTACAAACGCTGGGTGTGATTTGGGCGAATGCCCAAGACAACTTCTCTAGTTTAGCCAGAATGCTCGCCGCTGTCTAATGGCAGCTTCAACGACCTACGCCGCGCGCAGAATCTTGTGCATGGGCCGACCGTTGGCCACTTCATCCACGAGCTTGTCCAGGTATCGGATTTGCTGCATCAACGGGTCATCGATGTCCTGCACCTTAACCCCGCAAATAGTGCCGGTTATGAGCCCAGCGTTGGGGTTGATTTGCGCTGCGGCAAAGAACTGCGTGAAGGTGCGGCGGGCATCGATGTGGCGTTGAACCTGTTCTGACGTAAAGCCCGTGAGCCACTCGATGACCTGGTCGAGCTCCTGCACGGTGTGGCCCTTGCGCTCGACCTTTTTTACATAGAGCGGGTAGACGGTCCCGAACTCCATTTGGAAAATCCTGTGCATAACGGCAGTTTAGCG
>JBJTMG010000008.1:0-47736 GCA_046063415.1 Micrococcales bacterium | reverse complement strand
AGCGAGCCTTCTCACGCAGTCCAGAAGTTCCTCGGCAGTTTGGTCTTCGGTCACTACCGCACTGGCTCCAGCTCTCACAGCATCTAGAGTGAATTGATCAGAGGAAAAAGGCCCGGTGAGAATGAATCGAGGAAGCCGCTCCCCCGACCCAACATTTCGACGGAAGAAGCGCGCCGCGGTCTCGAGACCAGACAGAGACTTTAGCCTCACATCCATGAGCACAACGTCTACGGCAGCCTCGGAAAGCGACTCGATAGCAAGCTGTCCGTCGCTCTCTTCCAGCACGATATCAAGGTCACTTTGAGTGGAAAAAAGCAACCGGCGACCATCGGAGACTTGGCTGCTTCCAAAGACCAAGCCGAGACGTATCAACGCCACTTATGAACCCTGCCGACCGGCAAATTCCGCTATTCCAGGGAAAATGGCATTCAGAGTGAAGCCCACCCCAGGAACCCGCTTTGCCTCGATGCTTCCTTGAAACAGCTGGGCGCGCTCACGCATCCCGGTGATGCCGGGGCCCGTTACTTCTTGAGTCAGAGCCTCAAGGTCCTGGGCGCTGGTGTACGAGTCCTCGGTAAGGCTTTGGACCCGATTTGCGTGTTCAACGCCGTTGTCTTTGACCAAAACCTGAAGACCTTGGTCAGACCAGGTGAAACTGATGTCAACATCGGTGCCCACGGGTGCGTGCTGGAGGACGTTTTCCAGCGCATCGTAGACGATGCGGTAAATGTTGAGTTCTGCACTGGGAATCAGAATCTGCCGCTCACCTAGGTGCTGCAACTTGACGTTGTAGCCGAGTTCTCGATACTGCGCAGCCAGGACATTCAGGTCACTGATGCCCGGAGGGGCTACGGCGACACTGACGCTCTTGGTGAGCATGTCGTGCAGTCTTCGCATCTCGTCTCGCGAGTCTCGGATGAGTTCCAAGAGGCGGTCAATGGTTCGACCTGCCACATCGGGGTCTAACTTAGACGCGTAACGCGCCCCATCGGCAAGAGTCAACATAGCGGAGATTCGCTGAAGGGTCAGATCATTCAGGTCTCGAGCTATTGCAAAGCGTTGATTTTGCTCTGCAATATCAAGGGCAGTTCGAAGCTGGGCGGCCTTTACAAGTTCTTTCTCTTTTGAAACTTGCCGCTGCTCTCTTAGCTCGCTGAAGAATCCTCCAAGAATCCACGCAAAAGAGTTGAAGCCGACAACAGCCAAGGAAAGCGCCAAAAAGGCATTAAGCCTGCCAGCTTCATTGAAAATCGCCACCCCGTAAACTCCAGGGGCAAGCGTCCGATTAAAAGCCGCATTCCAAGCGACCAGAATTCCACCGGCCATGATTGCGGCCGTGGCTAGGAGGCTGAAATTCCTCTTGGCAAAGACCGAGAGCAAAAAGATAGTAAGGGTGGTAGCCACTCCTCCAACCAAAATTCCCTGATTGAGGACCACTTCAAGAATGGAGGCTACGGCAATGGGAATTGGAGCAAGAAACGACCACTTGCGAAAGAAAAAAGCCGATACCCCAAACAAAGCCGAGATAGCTGCTGCTTCAGGACCCTGATTTAGAAGGTCTATAAGTGAGAAAACGCCTATTGCGGTCGCTGTGAATATTATTTCTGGAAGCCATGCCCTAGCTTGGATCCACTGAAGCATTGTGCCTCCTGTGAGTCTCCAGCTGGTTGCTGTGTGGCTCCCCGACTTGGACTCGAACCAAGAACCCTCCGGTTAACAGCCGAATGCTCTGCCAATTGAGCTATCGAGGAATTGCGCCTGAGCGCTTGAATAGATTAGCAAAAAACCCGAATAACCCCAAATCAGCCAGCCGTTTAGTAGCCAAGTTTCGGGTCAACAATGCCAAGCCACTGGCCGCCACCCAGAAAAGCGGCAACGTTTACGCGCAATCTTTCGGAAAAAAGGCGTTCGACCTGAACATTCGTATCCGCGGTGTGCGGAGTAATGATCAAGTTGGGCGCCTGCCAGAGTGGGTGGCCGTCTGGCAGAGGTTCTGGGTCGGTAACATCGATGCCAGCTCCAGCAATGATTCCGTTTTCTAGAGCTTCGATCAAGTCCGAGGAAACCACGTGAGGACCTCTGGCTACGTTGATTAGATAGGCTTCGGGGCGCATTTTCTTGAGGCGATCAAGATTCATTAGGTGCAAGGTTGCAGGAGTCAGAGCGCAGGCCAGGATGACAAAATGCGCCGTCGAAAGTGCCGAATCCAATTTTTCCAGTTGCATGGTCTCATGCGCACCAGGCATTGGGTCGGCTGAGTTTCGAACCACCGTGACCCGGCTACGAAAAGGGGCCAAAAGCCTCAGCAGCTCTTCAGTGATTCCCCCGGCGCCAATAATTGTCACATTTGCGTCGTAAAGCGAAACCGCGAACTTCTGACCCCAGCTCTGGGCTCGGACCCGCTCGGGAAGCTTTCTTCCAAGCGCCATGCAGAGCATCAGGGCGTGCTCGGCAACCGGTTCGCGGTAAGCGCCCTTTGCCGAGGTAAACCGAATCGGAAGTTGTAAGACATTATTGAACGCGTCTACTCCCGCGAATGGCAGCTGCACCCACTCGAGTTGAGGATTTTCTTGGATGGTCTGTGCCAAGGCCTGCGGTTTGGAATAGTCCGTCCACACCAGGGCTCGAACCTCGGGCGACATGGGAACCACTTGCCCACCGGCCTGAGTGACAGCCTCTACGTAGGCTGCAGACTGGTTCGGCTCCAAAGCTATGAGGTTATTTTTCATCAATCTCCCAGTAGCTGGCGACGCTCAACCTCGAGTTGCACCAATCGCTGCTGTATTTCCTTGTGTTCGGGGGCTTCTGGATTGGCGCGCCTGAGGGCTGCAAGAAGTTGCGCCTTTTCGTTTGCCACGCAGTTTATTAGAGCTTTGGTTACTACGCCTTTTGCATACATATCGAGCTGCTGAGGGTTGGCAGCTGGTAGTGGCGCCGCTGCGAGCGATCGCAGGTAGGTTAGGTGCTGACTTGGAATCGCCAGTTCCAAGCGCCCAAGCCAAGTATTGGCCTCAAGGCCAAGCGCATCCCCCAGTGCCCTAAGAACAATGTTGTGAATTGGCGCGGACATTCCGCTGGCGATTATTCGACCTAGTTGAGCTTGGTCAAAAGCCTGGGGGCACTGAATCAGCACCTGCAATACCCGCTGCTCTGCCAGCGCCACCGGGTCGCGGGGATCTATGGACGGTACAGACCCCGATGATGGGCCTGCTTGTTCCTCGGGCGGCGGCGGTACATCGGTGCGAAGGTCGGCTACCGCGGCCGCGCGCTGTGACTTTTGCGCCTCCTGAGTGATGCGATTGATATCATCGATCGGAAGGTTGACCCAATCTGCGAGTTCGCGCACGTAGGCAGGACGAAGCGCTGCGTCGCGAATCTGGGCGATGACGGGAGCAGCTGCTCGAGCCGCCGCAACCCGTCCCTCAAGACTGTTTAAGTTGAACTTCGCGAGCTTTTGCTTAATCGCAAACTCAAAAAGCGGCCGGCGAGCCTGAATCATTAGTTGCACCGCCTGATCGCCTCGAGCTTGACGAAGATCGCAGGGGTCCAGGCCATCGGGGCCAACCGCAACAAAGGTTTGCGCGGAGAATTTGTGTGAATCTTCAAAGGCGCGCATGGCGGCTTTTTGTCCGGCTGCATCGGGATCAAAAGTGAAGATAACCTCGGCTGGAACCTCACCCGAGTTGAGCATGCGGTTGAGGATTCGAATGTGGTCATCACCGAATGCCGTTCCACAGGTGGCTACTGCGGTGGTGATTCCGGCTAAGTGGCATGCCATGACATCGGTGTAGCCCTCGACGACTACAACCTGCTGCTGTTTTGAAATGTCCTTACGCGCTAGATCGATGCCGTAAAGCACGGTTGATTTGTGATAGACCATGGTGTCCGAGGTGTTCAGGTACTTGGGCCCGTTGTCGTCATCGTAGAGTTTTCGGGCTCCAAAACCGATAACCGCGGAACCGGCATCCTTGATTGGCCACACTAGCCTGCCGCGGAATTTGTCGTAACCACCCTTGTCGCTGGGTGACGCCAAACCGGCTTGAACCAGTTCATCAACGGTGAATCCCTTGGACTTTAGATAGTCGGTGAGAGCAGACCACTCCTTGGGGGCGTATCCCAGCCCAAAATGGGCCCAAGCTGCCTGATCGAATCCGCGTTTGAGTAAGAATTCACGCCCGGCCTGGGCACCGGTTGATTGTAACTGGTCTTGGTAAAAGGCGGCAGCCAACGAATTCGCCTCAAGGATGCGACTCTTGGCACCCGAGTTGCTTGGAGCGCCGCCCTCTTCGTAGGTGAGTGTAAAACCGATGCGCGCAGCCACTTTTTCAACGGCTTCTGTGAAAGATAGCGACTCTAGCTGCTGCAGAAACTTGTAGACGTCGCCACCCTCACCGCAGCCAAAGCAGTGATAAAACCCTTGCGAAGGTCTCACATTGAAAGATGGGGACTTTTCGTCGTGAAATGGGCACAGGCCCTTGAGCGAGCCAACTGAAGCATTCCGAAGTTGAACGTGCTCACCAATGATGTCGGCAATATTGGCGCGAGACTTTACTTCCTCAATGTCAGATGCGCGAATTTTGCCAGCCATGCCCATAATCCTAAGCAGAACGCCCGACCAGTTGATTGTGCAGGCTGAGCGCACTCTGATCGGTTAGACAGGCGATTTGATCAACAATGACACGGTGCTGAGCCTCGATGCTCTTAGCTGTTGTCCAGGCAAGCTGGTTGTACTGGTCAAGGTTTTTTCCATTTGCCGCCAAGAGCGCATCGGCAAGTTCGGTCAAGATAGCACGCTGCCATTCGTAGAACGGGCGGCGCGACTCGTGACTCATGAGGAAAGCGGAAACCAGTCCCTTGAGGATTGAGATTTCTGCAAGTACCGTTTCGGGAACAGCAAGAACCGAGTGATACCTGGAGATTTGATCGCCCTTAGCAACCGCCACGCTATTTGCGGTGGTAGCCGAGACAAAACGACCAATCAAACTGCTGGTGAGATTCTTTAGGGTGCCCAAATCGGCGAATTCGCCTCGGTAGGCACTGGGCCAGTATTCCAACGCTCGAAGGTTGTCTAGGGCTTCCGTCAGCGCATCCCAGGCAATCACTCCCCCGTTCCAATGGGAGATTTTGCTGAGTAATTCTTGCTGAGCCGATGGGTCGGCAATTACCGCCAAGTCGACAAATCCCGCAACGATGGCATCTTCGAAATCGTGAACCGAATACGCAACGTCATCGGCAAAGTCCATGATTTGAGCCTCGACCGACTTTTGACGCCCTGAGGCGCCAAGACGCATCCAGTCGAAGATTTCGCGATCATCGGTGTAGACGCCGAACTTGACGCTGCGGTCTGCACCCGAATCGGTGCTGGCCTGCGCGAGCGACCAGGGGTACTTGCAGGTGGCATCCAGAGCGGCTCGGGTTAGGTTAAGTCCAAGCGAAACGCCATTGGTGCTAAATACTTTTGGTTCAATTCGAGTTAGCAGCCTGAAGGTTTGGGCATTCCCCTCGAACCCGCCAAACTCGCGTGCCCACTCATTTAGCGCGCGCTCCCCATTGTGACCAAAGGGAGGGTGACCAAGGTCGTGCGCCAAGCAGGCCAGGTCTACCAAGTCAGCGCTGATGCCCAGATCTGCAGCCATTTCCCGACCAATCTGAGCGACCTCCAGCGAGTGAGTGAGTCGAGTTCGAGCAAAGTCGCCACCGGAGGGAGATAGGACCTGGGTCTTGGCCCCGAGACGGCGAAGCGCCGAGGAGTGCAGCACTCGAGCTCTATCCCTGGCGAATTCGCTGCGGCGCACCGAAGAACGTCTCTCCTCCGCCAGGAATCGTTCTTCGTCAAAGGCGCTATATCCTGACTCCACGGCTATCCCCCCGAAACCGAGAGCTCGGCTTCGAGCAACGCGGCTCGCTCGGTGCCAACCAGGTCCCGTGAGTCAAGCCAGTTCTCGGGTAGCGAGCAGCTCTTGGCTCCGCCAAGACGACCGCGCGGACCCTCGGCATCATCACCCGGATAAGGTGACTCACGGTCAAGCGTGCCCAGAATTTCATCGAGGTGATCAAGGTTCTGAACCTGAGCGAGCGTGGCCCTAAACTCTCCGCCTACCGAGTAGCCCTTGAAGTACCAGGCGACATGCTTGCGAATGTCCCGGCAAGCCCTGCCCTCGTCTTCGAAGAACTCGGTCAACAACACGGCGTGCTCTCTAAAGGCATCGGCAACCTGGCCAAGATTGGGTTGCACCGGTGTGATAGCCGCATTCGAGTTTGGATCGCGTTGAAATTCGTCGAACGCGGCTTGAAGATCAGCAAATAACCACGGGCGGCCTAGGCAACCTCGGCCCACCACGACTCCGTCGACCCCGGTCTCCCGAACCATTCGAATGGCATCGGCCGCAGACCAGATGTCACCGTTACCTAAAACTGGAATGTCGGTGATGGTCTCGCGCAACTTGGCAATTGCAGACCAGTCGGCTTGGCCAGAGTAGTAATCGGAGGCAGTTCTTCCGTGAAGAGCAATTGCCGCGATGCCTGCGTCGCGCGCTGACTTTGCGGCGTCTAGGTAGGTGAGGTGCTCGGCATCGATGCCTTTGCGCATCTTGACCGTAACCGGAATTCCCTGTGCGTGCTTGACGGCGGACTGGACAATGGCAGCAAATAAATCCTGTTTCCAGGGCAACGCCGCTCCCCCACCCTTGCGGGTTACTTTTGGCACCGGGCATCCAAAGTTAAGGTCGATGTGGTCGGCTCGATCTTCATCAACCAGCATTGAAACTGCCTGGCCTATGGTTTTGGGGTCTACTCCGTAAAGCTGAATGGACCGAATCGATTCACTTGGGTGGTGCCCAATCAATCGCATCGATTCATCGGTGCGTTCCACGAGCGCGCGCGAGGTAACCATTTCGGATACGTAGAGTCCGCCACCAAAGTTTCGACAGAGACGACGAAAAGCCGTGTTGGTGATACCCGCCATTGGAGCCAAAACCACGGGCGTGCCAATGACCAAATCGCCATACTTGAGCGGCTTCTGCGCGGCCAGTTGCATGGTTGTTATCCCGCTAGCTTGCCACCGAGGTACTCGCGCAGCTTGCTGAGCGAGACTCGCTCCTGAGCCATAGTGTCGCGCTCGCGCACCGTGACCGCCTGGTCCTCGAGAGTGTCAAAGTCAACGGTGATACAGAACGGGGTACCAATTTCGTCCTGCCGGCGGTAGCGACGACCAATGGCACCCGAGTCATCGAAGTCAATGTTCCAGTAACCACGCAGGTCCTGGGCCAAATTTCTGGCGATAGGCGAAAGCTCCTCGTTGCGCGAAAGCGGCAATACGGCGGCCTTTACCGGTGCGAGTCGGTAGTCCAAGCGCAGTACGGTACGGACATCAACGCCACCCTTGGTGTTTGGGGCTTCGTCCTCGGCGTAGGCATCAACCAAAAACGCCATGAGCGACCTGGTGAGACCGGCCGCCGGCTCGATAACGTATGGGAACCAGCGCTCACCCTTGCCCTGATCAAAATACGAGAGCTCAACACCCGACTCTGCCGAGTGGGTCTTTAGGTCAAAGTCGGTGCGGTTTGCAATACCCTCTAACTCGCCAAACTCGCTACCAGAGAATCCAAAACGGTACTCGATATCTACCGTGCGCTTTGAATAGTGCGACAGCTTTTCCTTTGGGTGCTCAAAGAAGCGCAAGTTTTCTGGCTTGATACCCAGGTTCACGTACCAGGCCATGCGCTGCTCCAGCCAGTACTCGTGCCACTCTTCATCGGTGCCCGGTTCGACAAAGAATTCCATTTCCATCTGCTCAAACTCGCGAGTGCGGAAAATGAAGTTGCCTGGGGTGATTTCGTTGCGGAAAGACTTACCGATCTGACCAATGCCAAACGGTGGCTTCATGCGGGCCGCACCGAGCACGTTGGCAAAGTTCACGAAAATGCCCTGTGCAGTTTCTGGTCTTAGGTAGTGCAAACCCTCTTCTGCGGCAACCGGACCCAAATAGGTCTGCAGCAGGCCGTTGAATGCCTTGGGTTCGGTCCAGATGTCCTTGCCGCCACAGTTTGGACACGCGATGTCCTTCATGCTCTCGGGCGCGCGACCCTTCTTCTCTTCGAAGGCTTCTTCTAGGTGGTCTTGACGAAAACGTTTGTGGCAACTGGTGCACTCAATGAGCGGGTCCGAGAATTCGCGAACGTGACCCGAGGCCTCCCAAACCTTTCGAGGAAGAATCACCGATGAATCGAGGCCAACGACATCTTCGCGGCTGTTGACCATGGTGCGCCACCATTCGCGCTTGATGTTTTCCTTGAGCTCAACACCCAAAGGCCCGTAGTCCCAAGCCGAGCGGCTGCCGCCGTAGATCTCGCCGGCTTGAAAAACAAAACCGCGGCGTTTGGCAAGGGAAATGACTGAATCTAAGCGATTTGGGTTGGCCATTTGGACTCCATCAGGTCTCAGGCCCTTGCTGGATGCAGGGGCGTGGGCGAAACACCTAGTCTACTTGGCAGGGGCGTCTTTAGCGCCTCCAAATCTGCGGTTGCGACTCTGGAAGATTTGAATTGCATTCCACAGATCTGTGCGGTTGAAATCGGGCCACAGAGTGTCCAGAAAGACGAACTCGGCGTAGGCGCTTTGCCACAGTAGAAAGTTTGACGCCCGTTGTTCTCCCGAACTTCTAACGAACAGATCAACATCGGGCAAATCCGGGGTTAAGAGATGCCTCTGAATAGTTTTCTCGGTAATGGAACCAGGCTTTAGCTTTCCCTCGGAAACCAGTCTCGCAAGTTCGTTTACGGCATCGACAAGTTCAATCCTTGAACCGTAGTTGACACACATTGTCAGGGTGAGACCTGAGTTCTTTACAGTCAGACGCTGCGCCGTCTCAAGTTCGCTGATCACCGAACCCCAGAGTTTTGGCCGGCGACCAGCCCATCGGATTCGAACATTCCAGTGATTCATCTGGTCTCGGCGTCTTCGCAAGACATCGCGGTTGAACCCCATAAGAAACCGCACTTCGTCCGGAGATCGCTTCCAATTCTCCGTGGAAAAAGCAAACACCGTTAGGTATTCAACGCCAGCCTCGATTGCTCCAGCCACCACGTCAAGCAACGCTGCCTCGCCGGCTTTGTGCCCCTCCACGCGAGTGAGCCCCTTGGCGTTTGCCCAGCGCCCGTTGCCATCCATGACAATCGCTACATGCTTTGGGACTTGACCTTCAAAGGTAGGAACCGGGTATCCGCTATAGCCAAGCTCAAGAAACTGGGTCAAGATCTCTCCACGTGGTTTAGCGACTTTAGGCCGCGCTCGATATGCCATTGGCTGTATGCGGCAACAATACCCGAAGCTGAATCCCGCGAGCGTTGGGACGCCGATTCCAGAGCTTGCCAATCACCTGCAAGCAGAGCACCAAGAGCCCCGATGGCCTCGGTGTCGACGACCGCAGCCCCTGGCATGCGGCACTCGTCGCAGACCACGCCACCAAGCTGCATCACGAACGCTGCGTGCTGACCGGGTTTGTCGCAGACCGCGCAGTTCACAAAGTTGGGTGCCCATCCGGCGATTGACAGCGCCCTGAGCAGATACGAGTCGAGCGTGAGGCCGGGGTCGCGTTCAGCCCTGGACAGGCTTCGCAGCGCACCCACCAGTAGTAGGTACTGCTGAGTGTTTACCTCTTCGCCCGTCAGTCGTTCCGCAGCTTCGACCATGGCGTGGGCGGCTGTGTAGGCCGCATAGTCGGCCATAATTTGCCGGCCGTAGGCTCCAATGGTTTCAACCTGGCTGACGACATCAAGACTTCGCCCCTCGAACAGCTGAAGGTCAACAACCATGAACGGTTCGAGTCGCGAGCCAAATTTGGAAGCGGTGCGACGAACGCCCTTGGCAACCGCGCGAATCTGCCCGTGCTGCCTGGAAAGCAGCGTGACTATGCGGTCTGCCTCACCCAACTTATGGGTGCGCAAAACCACGGCTTCGTCACGGTAAAGGGGCACGACTCAAGTATCGCTCAGGGTAAACCTAGCGCTCCGCTAGACACGAATAGCGCGATTGACGGCCGAGATCACTGCCTTGAGCGAGGCGGTTGAGATGTCGCCATCGATGCCGACTCCCCAGAGCGTTTGGCCGTTTACTTCGAGCTCAATGTAGGCGGCGGCCTGCGCGTCACTGGAAGCACTGAGCGTGTGCTCAACGTAGTCGAGCAGTTTGACGGTAACCCCGTGCTGCTCCAAAACGTTTAGGAATGCCGAGATTGGTCCGTTACCGGAACCGGTATTAGAAACCTCGTTTTTACCGTCTCGAAGGATGACTTCGAGCGAAACAGCGCCGTCCATGTCGCTGGCGGTACGCATGCGCTTTAGCTCGAAACGACCCCACTTGAGCTCCGGTCGCTCGTTTGGAGCCGGCAGATACTCGTCGGTGAAAATGTCCCAGAGCTGCTCGCTGCTCACCTCGCCACCCTCGGAATCGGTAACGTTTTGAACCACGCGAGAGAATTCAATCTGCAACTTGCGAGGCAGGTCAAGGTTGTGATCGGTTTTCAGCAGGTAAGCAACACCGCCCTTGCCAGACTGCGAGTTGACTCGAATGACGGCTTCGTAGGTGCGGCCCACATCCTTGGGATCAATCGGCAAGTAAGGCACAGCCCAGACCAGATCGTCAACGTGCTTACCCTGAGCCGCGGCGTCAACCGCCATGAGCTCAAAGCCCTTCTTGATTGCGTCCTGGTGCGAGCCCGAGAATGCGGTGTAAACCAGGTCGCCGCCGTACGGACTGCGCTCGTGCACGGGAAGCTGGTTGCAGTACTCAACCGTGCGCTTAATTTCATCGAGGTTAGAAAAATCAATGTGTGGATCGATTCCCTGGCTGAAAAGATTGAGACCCAGGGTAACCAGGTCAACGTTTCCGGTGCGCTCACCATTTCCAAACAGGCAGCCCTCAATGCGGTCAGCTCCGGCCAGGTAACCCAGTTCGGCGGCGGCCACCGCGGTTCCGCGGTCGTTGTGAGGATGAAGCGAAATCAGAACGCTTTCACGGTTTTTCAGGTTACGACTCATCCATTCGATTGAGTCGGCATAAACGTTTGGGGTAGCCATTTCTACCGTGGCGGGAAGGTTTATGACCATCTTGCGCTCGGGGGTCGGCTTGATTACATCGATGACGGCGTTGCAAACCTCAACCGCATACTCAAGCTCAGTTCCCGTGTAAGACTCTGGCGAATACTCGTAGTAAACCTGAGTCCCCGGGATTGTTGCCTCGAGTTCAAGGCACTTGCGGGCCGCGTGAAGCGCTATTTCTTTGATGCCGGCCTTGTCTTGGCCAAATACAACGCGGCGCTGCAGCACCGAGGTTGAGTTGTAGAAGTGGACAATGGCCTGCTTGGAGCCGGCTATTGCCTCGTAGGTGCGCTCAATAAGGTGATCGCGAGCCTGGGTAAGAACCTGAATGGTTACGTCGGCTGGAATGTGACCGTCTTCAATGAGCAAGCGGCAGAAGTCAAAGTCGGTCTGCGAGGCCGATGGAAAACCGATTTCGATTTCCTTGTAACCCATGGCAACCAGCAACTGGAACATCTTTAGTTTGCGCTCGGGGCTCATTGGGTCAATCAGTGCTTGATTGCCGTCGCGAAGGTCAACCGCACACCAGCGCGGGGCCTGCGTAATAACTTGGCTAGGCCAGGTGCGGTCGGGAAGGGAAACTTTAATCTGATCGTGGAACGGTACGTACTTGTGTACCGGCATGCCCGAAGGCTTCTGAGTGTTCTGCATTTTGGCTCCTAATTCAAGTCTTAAGTGGGTCAGCCAACACCAAGCACCGCGACGAGGGAGGCCGAGTTAGGCCTCGTCGCGGCCGCTAAGAAGAAGCAAGCAGAACACGTTGTTAGGTTAGCACAGGCCTTGGCTCAGGCTAGAAGCCCAATTTGCCAAGCTGCTTTGGGTCGCGCTGCCAGTCTTGCGCCACCTTGACTCGAATTCCAAGAAAGACCTTTGATCCCAGCAGTTGCTCTATCTCGGGGCGAACCTTGGAGCCAAGGTCCCGCAGGCGTGAACCGCCCTTGCCAATAATGATCGACTTCTGGCTGTCTCTCTCAACGAATACGTTGGCGTGCACGTCAATCAGCGGCTTGTCTGGGCGTTGGTTTATTTCATCGATGGTCACCGCAAGCGAATGCGGTAGCTCGTCGCGCACACCTTCCAATGCGGCCTCACGAATTAGCTCGCAAATGCGATCCTCGATTGATTCATCGGTGACCGCGTCTGCTGGGTAAAGTGCCGGGCCTTCGGGTAGCAAGGCAACCAAAACCTTGCCAAGGACATCTAGCTGCTGTTCCCCCAAAGCCGAAACGGGCACTATGTCATCCCATTCCCTAAGAGCAGAAACCGCCAACAATTGTTCGGCCAGGGTCTTGCGGTCGACTAGCTCTGCCTTGGTGACAATGGCAACTTTTTTGGCTCGACGAAAAGAATCCAACTGCTCATTTATGAACTTGTCTCCCGGGCCTATTTTTTCGTTCGCTGGCACGCAGAATCCGATAACGTCAACTTCGCTCAGGGTTGATTCGACTAAATCGTTTAGGCGCTCACCCAGCAGAGTCCTTGGGCGGTGAAGCCCCGGTGTGTCAACCAAAATCAGCTGCCCCTCGGCTAGGTGAACAATTCCGCGAATGGCACGGCGCGTGGTCTGCGGTTTTGCACTGGTGATGGCAATCTTCTCACCGACCAGTGCGTTGGTGAGGGTCGATTTTCCAACATTCGGACGACCAACAAACGATACGAAACCAGATCTAAAGCTCATTATTTTCCTCAAGGGCTGCTTCTGCTCCGGCAAGCGCCTGAGTCTGTTGCACAACTACCGTCACCAAGCGCTTGCGCCGTGGCTCGATTCGATCCGCGGTAAGTATCAGGCCGCTGACCTGAACAGACTCGCCTTGCTTTGGGAGTCTGCCAAGCTCTTTAGCCAGCAAACCGCCCACGGTATCGACATCTTCGTCTTCAAGTTCTAGGTCAAATAGCTCGCCAAGATCGAATAAAGAGTAACGGGCGTTTACCAGGTAGCTGGATTCCGAGATTTGCTCCACCTCGGGCACCTCTCGGTCATATTCGTCAGAGATCTCGCCGACAATTTCCTCGATGACGTCCTCCATGGTTACCAAACCTGCAACTCCGCCGTACTCGTCGATAACTATTGCAATATGAGTTGACGAAACCTGCATCTCCTTGAGAAGGTCGTCAACCGGCTTGAACTCGGGCACAAAGATTGCCTTGCGCATGAGGTTCTGACAAACCTGAGTCTCAAGCTTGCTTGGGTTCTCAAACCCAACCCTGGCAACATCTTTGAGGTAGATAACTCCCAGAACGTCGTCGATTGACTTTCCAATGACCGGCAGGCGCGAGTACCCCCTGCTGAGGAACACCTTCATTGCCTTGGCAAGAGATTGGTCGCCATCGATGGAAATCATGTCGATTCTTGGAACCATGATCTCGCGGGCAATCGTCTCGGTGAACTCTTCAACCGAGTCAATCAACTCCTGCTCAAATTCCTCGGGTTCCTCCACCGATGGACCCGATAACGGTGTAAACAAGAGGTTAACGCGACGAATTACCGGGTGCAGAGCTCTGATCAGCGCTGCCCCAATCGGACGGTGCGCCAACCACTTGCTAAGCAGCTGAGTGCCAAAAATTACGGCAACCGTGACCAGGATTGCAACCAAAACGTTGACCCACCAGAGGTAGCCAACCGGGGCGAGCGCCTGCCCAATCACCAGCGCGAAGAGACTAAAGACCACCAGCCGAAAAAAGCCCCAGGACTCTGCTAGCTCCTGTTTTTCCGGGGTCCTGCGAAGCGCAGCTTCAACAATGGTGGTCGGAATCGCCACCAGGGCAAGAAGTACTGCGGAAACTATCGCGAGCGGTATCAAGCAGCCGACTCCGAAGCGTAGAAGTCATCGAGAATTTGGCGCTGAAGCCCGAACATTTGCTTTTCTTCTTCTGGTTCGGCGTGGTCAAAGCCAAGCAGGTGAAGAACTCCGTGCGCGGTCAACAGCAAGAACTCATCGATGGGTGCGTGGCCCGCGGTTTCGGCCTGACGGGCGGCGAATTCGGGGCAAATGACAATGTCTCCCAAGATTCCGGCAGGGGTCAGCTCGAGGTCGGTTCCGGGAATCAGTTCATCCATTGGAAAGCTCAGGACGTCGGTGGGGCCAGGCTCATCCATGTGCTTGACGTGAAGATCCGTCATTGTGGCTTCATCGACAAAGCGAATATAAAGATCGGTGGCCGGGTGAAGTCGCATTTTGTCCATGGCGAACTCGGCTAAGGCTCGAACTCGCACTTCGTCCAACTCAAAATCGGTTTCGTTGCTCAGTTCGATGCTCATTTTTCAACTCCTGCTGCTTTAGCTGCCTTCTTGCGATTGCGCTCGGCCAGCTGCTCTTCTTCGAACTTGGAATATGCGTCGACAATCTTGGAGACCAGGCTGTGTCGCACCACGTCAGCCGAACTCAGGTAGCTGAAACTCATGTCAAGCACGCCATCGAGGATTTTCTCTGCAGTTCTAAGACCAGAGATTCCCGATGGCAAGTCAACCTGGGTGATGTCGCCCGTAACCACCATTTTTGAGTTGAAACCCAGTCGGGTCAGGAACATTTTCATTTGCTCGGGGGTGGTGTTTTGAGCCTCATCGAGGATGATGAACGAGTCGTTGAGGGTACGGCCGCGCATGTAGGCGAGGGGCGCTACCTCGATAGTTCCCGAGGCCATGAGTTTTGGTACCGACTCTGGGTCCAGCATTTCATGTAGGGCGTCAAACAGAGGCCTCAGGTACGGGTCGATCTTGTCGGTGAGAGTGCCCGGCAAGAACCCGAGCCGCTCCCCCGCCTCTACTGCGGGCCTGGTCAGGATAATGCGACTAACTTCTTTGCGCTGGAGCGCCTGAACCGCCTTTGCCATGGCCAAGTACGTTTTACCGGTTCCAGCAGGGCCGATACCAAAGACGATTGTGTTGTTGTCGATGCTGTCAACGTATTGCTTTTGCCCAACGGTTTTTGGGCGAATGCTCTTGCCACGCGACGAAAGGATGCTCTGGCTAAGGACTTCGGCCGGTCTTGGACCTGCTTGATCATCGAGCATGTGAGAGGAACGATTCAGATCCTGAACGCTTGGGCTGTGGCCGGTTTCAAGCATTTTTACCAGCTCGTACACCAGCTCCTCGGCCTTGCGCACCTGCAGTGTGGGGCCATTCAAAATTAGGTGATTTGACCGAGCCATTACCTCGACCTGAGGAACTGCTAGCTCAAGCGCCTTTAGAAGCCTGTCCTCTGGACCATAAAGCGAAACCAGTTGAGCTTCGCCAAGATCAACGCGGCGCTGAATCCAGTCTTCGGTACGAGCCGATGAATTCTCAAACGAAACCAATTAGTCCTTCTTTGGAGTTCTACTTGTGATGTGCCCGTGGGCGTGGAAGACGGTTTGCCCAGCTTCGAGTCCGGTGTTGAACGAGAGTCGAAACGAACCAGTGGAGTGAGTTCCCGCAAGGTTTGAACCAAGCTGAACCAGGTCAACCAGAGCAGCGGGGTCGGAAAACGCCAGTTCGGCCACGTTGTCATGGTGTTTCTTGGGAACAACCAGGATGTGAATAGGTTGTCTAGGAGCGATGTCTTTGAACGCGATGCTGTGTTCGGACTCGCCAACCAGCGTTGCCGGAATCTCTCCAGCGACTATTTTGCAAAAAATGCAGTCCATTACCGCCCTCTCGGTTTCAGTTTAGTTCTAGGCCCAGTAACCCATGGAAGCCTGGAGTGCCGAGATAGCGGCTAGGCCCGCTGTTGAGGTTCGAAGAATAGGTGCACCCAGATGAACCCGAACCGCCCCCGCAGCTTCGAAAAGTTCTAGTTCAACCCTTGAAATGCCTCCTTCGGGCCCAACCACCAGAGCGACTTTCCCGCTATTTGGAAGTTTCGCTGAAGTCAGACCCACCTGAGCAGTGGGGTCAAGGACCAGAACTAACTCAAAATCGTTGAAGACCTGGACTAACTGTTTCGACGACAGAGGGTCAGAAACAGCAGGGCTCCAGGCCCTGAGAGCCTGTTTTGCAGCTTCGTCAACAATGGTTTGCCAGCGCTCAACCGACTTCTGAATCTTTGTGCCCTCCCAGCGCGAAATGCTTCGCTCGGCTTGCCAAGGAATAACTCCAAAGATGCCCAACTCGGTGGCCGCCTGTATTGCAAGTTCATCGCGGTCGCCCTTTGCCAGAGCCTGCACCAGGAAAAGTTCCAACTCCGGCCTCGGTTCACGAATCACCTCAGCGACTGAAATGCCTAAGTTAGCGTTGTCAGCAAAAGCCACTGTGCCCCTGACCCTAAGCCCCAAACCATTTGATACCTGGATGGCCTCACCAACCCGCATGCGGCGCACTTGAACCGCGTGCTTTGCCTCTGGGCCGCTAAGGTCAATGGTTTGTCCGACCACCGGCTCGGGGCCATCCCAGTGGAACAGTGGCTCTACCACTAGCCGCGATTCTTACGGCCGAAGAAACCGGATTGGTGCTTTCTGAGGTGCACGGTGTCGTTCTGGCGAAGTTCTGCCAGTTTCTTAAAGATTTCTTTTTGCTTTGAGTCGAGTTTGGTTGGAGTGTTCACCTGAACCGTGACCAGAAGGTCACCTCTACCGGAACCGCGCAAGCGATTTACTCCCTTACCCTTTACGGTTATTACGTCGCCGGTCTGGACTCCCGGTTCAATTTGGAGTTCAACCTCGCCGTCAAAAGTCTCGATGCGACTGTGACGTCCCAGGGCCGCGTCATGCAAGGGAACCTCAAGGATGCAGGTGAGGTCGTCTCCCTTGCGGCCAAAAACGTCATCGGCCTTTACCTGAATGTCAACGTAGAGATCACCGTTGGGACCGCCGGCAAAACCAACCTCTCCCTGGGATGGAAGCTGAATGCGAAGCCCATCGTCTACACCGGCTGGAATATTCAGGTCAATGTTCCGGCGAGCGCGAACTCGGCCTTGCCCGCGGCAATCGATGCAAGGGTCGGGAATTACCTGACCGTAGCCACGGCACGATCCACAGGGTTGCGAGGTGACAATATTTCCAAGGAGCGAACGAACTTCGCGCTGCACCTGACCACTTCCGCGGCAAATGTCACAAATCGTTGGCTCAGTCCCCGGTCTACAGCAACTACCTGAGCAAGTGTCGCAAATGACAGCGGTATCGATTTCGATGCTCTTTGAGACACCAAAAACGACTTCTTTCAGGGTGAGTTCCACGCGAAGCAGCGCGTCTTGACCCCTCTCGGCACGTGATTTTGGGCCCCTTTGCCCCGAGCCGCCAAAGAACGTGTCGAAGATGTCGCCGAAGCCAAAGTTGGCTCCACCGAATCCGCCACCAAAGCCCTGACCACCCAAATCGTAGTTTCGGCGCTGTTCGTCGTCGCTCAGTACCTCGTAGGCGTGAGTCACCAATTTGAAGCGCTCCTGGGCGTCTTGCGCAGGGTTCACGTCTGGGTGCAGTTCGCGAGCGAGCTTTCTGTAGGCCTTCTTGATTTCGTCCGCGGTGGCGTCCTTCGAGACGCCAAGTACCTCGTAGTGATCTGACAAAATAACCTTTTCTAACCTAAAAGTTCGCTCGTTTGGGTTGGCTGATGCAAAATCTCTAGCCCAGCATCTTTGTCAGATAACTGGCAACTGCTCTTACGGCCGCGATGTTCGAGGAGTAATCCATTCGGGTTGGACCAATCACGCCAAGCTTGGCGATCTCGGAACCCTGATTCTCATACCCCGAGACCAGTACGGCGGCATTTCCAAAGGGATCAAGTTGATTCTCTTTACCGATGCGAACGCTTACCCCGTGCGCATCTTCGGTCAACTCTGAAATCAGCTTCAAAAGCACAACCTGCTGCTCAATGGCCTCTAAAACCGTAGATATGTTGCCACCAAAGTCATTCTCGCGGCGGGCCAGGTTCGCCGCTCCAGCAACCAGGATCTTGTTTTGACGGTTGGCGTCAACCAGGTCAAACAAATTGGTCATCAGCTCGGTAACGATAAGCCTGCGGTTTGGAGCAAACTCAAGTTCAAAATTGTTTAGTTTCTGGGCCACCTCGCTCAACGGCTGCCCCAACAGAGCAGTTAGCAGCTTGGCTCTAAGTTCAGCCAAGGTCTCGGCGTCGAGCTCGGTCCCAAGATCAACCACGTGCTGCTGAATACGGCTGGCGTCGGTGATGAGAATGATCAGCACCTTGGATTCGGACACCGGAACCAGTTCCAGCGATTTGACGACCGCTCGCCCGAGGGTTGGGTACTGAACCACCGCCATCTGGCTGGTCAACTGCGAGAGCAGTCGAACCGTTCTGGTCAAAGTCTCATCGAGATCAGCGCTGTCGGTTAGAAAAGTCTCAATTGCGTTGCGCTCGGCAGGGCTGAGTGGCTTCACCTGATTTAGACGGTCTACGAATAGGCGATATCCCTTATCGGTAGGTACCCGTCCCGAAGAAGTGTGTGGCGCAACGATCAGTTGCTCTTCTTCGAGAAGGGCCATGTCATTTCGAATTGTGGCGGCCGAAACCCCAAAACCGTGTCGTTCAACCAAAGCCTTTGAACCAACCGGCTCGCGGGTTTCAATGTAGTCCTGAACGATTGCGCGAAGGACTTCAATGCTGCGTTCTGGAATCATCTTCACCTCGCTCTAGTCAACAAAAAGAACACTCATGGCGCATTAGCACTCTAAGTACCTGAGTGCCAATATTAGCCAACCAGGAGCTTACGCACCACTAGATCAGCGAGCAACCTGCCCCTTAGCGTAAGGACCAGTTTTCCTGAAAGCGCCTGAGCCGGGTCCACCAGCCGATCTGCAATCAAACCAGCAATCGAGGTCGGCTCGAAGCCATCGAGGTTTTTTAGCACTTGGATATCGAGTCCTTCTCTGACTCTCAACTCAAGTAGAACCCGCTCCTCGAGTCGAGTTGCGGAACTCAGCTCCTCGCGCCCGAGCGCTGGGGAAAGCCCCTGTACCAGCGGAGCAACGTAAGCAGCCGGATGCTTTTGGTTCCACCAGCGTGTTCCGGCGACAAAACTGTGCGCTCCGGGGCCGTAGCCCCACCAGTCGTTGCCCCTCCAGTAAGCCAGGTTGTGACGAGACTGGCGCTCGGGTGATTTGGCCCAGTTGCTAACCTCGTACCACTCAAAACCAGCTTCGCTCAGTAGCAAATCTGCTAGTTCGTACATCTCGGCCTGCAGGTCTTCGTCCGGTAGCGGATAAACGCCTTTTGCAAGATTTCGAGCCATTTTGGTGCCCGGTTCGACTATGAGCGAATAAGCGCTGATGTGATCGGGGCTCATTGCTACTGCCGCGTTCAGCGACTCGCGCCAGTCATCGATGGTCTCGTTGGGGCTCCCGTAGATTAGGTCAACCGAAACCTGAAGTCCAGCCTGCTTGGCCCAATCCACCACCATGGGCACACGCTCCGGAGTGTGAGTCCGATCAAGGACTCTAAGCACGCTGGGCACGGCAGATTGCATCCCAAATGAAACTCGAGTGAAGCCGGCCTCCCTTAGCTTTGTGAGGTAGTCCAGGTTGACATCGTCGGGGTTTGCCTCGGTGGTTACCTCTGCCCCGTCTGCAACCCCAAAGGTCTCGCGCAAAATGTGAACCAGACCTGCCAGATCGCTCGCCGGCAGCTGGGTGGGAGTTCCGCCACCAAAGAAAATCGTCTCTACCGGTCTAGACACCACTCCCGATTCATCCAGAACCCGCTTGCTGAACTGGATTTCTGCCGCCAGGTGGGCAGCAAAACCCTGCTGACTTACTCCCCTGAGTTCGGAAGCCGTGTAGGTGTTGAAGTCGCAGTATCCGCAACGAACCTTGCAAAACGGAATGTGTAGGTAGGCGTGAAAAGACTTGTCGGTCGGCTGGACATTTGCCAACAAGCCATCGATGGGAGCGGGGTGCCCTTCGGGCAGGTAAGCCAAAGCCTACTTACCCTTCTTTTCGCCCTTTTTTTCGGTGTCAGATGACAGCGCGGCAATAAATGCCTCTTGCGGGACCTCAACCCGGCCCACCATCTTCATGCGCTTTTTACCTTCTTTCTGCTTCTCAAGAAGTTTGCGCTTGCGGCTAATGTCTCCGCCGTAACACTTGGCAAGTACGTCTTTGCGCATGGCCCTGATGGACTCGCGTGCGATGATTCGGCTACCGATGGCTGCTTGAATGGGCACCTCGAACTGCTGGCGTGGAATCAACTCTCTGAGTTTGGTAGTCATTTTGACTCCGTAGGCATAGGCGTTGTCCTTGTGGACAATGGCGCTGAACGCGTCTACCTGCTCGCCCTGAAGCAAAATGTCAACCTTGACTAAATCGCCTTCGGCAAGTCCCGCTTCCTCGTAATCGAGCGAGGCGTAACCCTGGGTTTTGCTCTTTAGCTGATCAAAGAAATCGAACACGATTTCGGCAAGTGGAAGCGTGTAGCGCAGCTGAACCCGATCTTCGCCCAGGTACTGCATGTCCAACATGGTTCCTCGCCGACCCTGGCAGAGTTCCATGATGACTCCGACGTAGTCTTTCGGAGCCAAAATCGTGGCCTTAACGATGGGCTCGAGGACCTTCTTGATCTTGGTGTTTGGATACTCACTCGGGTTGGTTACCGTAATTTCCTTGCCGTCTTCAAGTGTTACCTCGTAGACCACGCTCGGAGCGGTGGCAATCAGGTCAAGGTTGAACTCTCGCTCTAGCCGCTCGGTGACAATTTCTAGGTGCAACAGCCCAAGGAAGCCACAGCGGAAGCCGAATCCAAGAGCCACCGAAGTCTCGGGCTCGTAGATTAGCGCGGCGTCGCTAAGTTTCAGCTTGTCAAGCGCCTCGCGGAGGTTTGGATAGTCCGACCCATCGATTGGGTAAATGCCCGAATAAACCATTGGTAGTGGCTCGCTGTAGCCCTTCAGCGCCTCAGTTGCAGGCTTGCTGTTGAGAGTTACGGTGTCGCCAACCTTGGACTGTCTAACGTCTTTTACGCCGGTGATTAGGTAACCGACCTCGCCCACTCCGAGCCCCTTGGTTGGCTCAGGTTCGGGTGAAGACACGCCAATTTCCAGAAGCTCGTGAACCGCCTTTGTCGACATCATCTGGATTTTTTCGCGTGGGCTAAGCGAACCATCGACCATTCGAACGTAAGTGACCACACCGCGATAACTGTCGTAGACCGAGTCAAAAATCATGGCACGCGCGGGAGCGTTGGCATCGCCAACCGGATGCGGAATAGTCCTAACGATGTGGTCAAGAAGCGCCTCAACACCAAGACCGGTTTTTCCAGAAACCTGCAGGACACTGGCGGGGTCAACGCCTATTAGAGAGCCAATTTCTTCGGCGTACTTTTCTGGTTGCGCTGCCGGGAGGTCGATTTTGTTCAGAACCGGAATAATCGTCAAATCGTTTTCCATGGCCAGGTAAAGATTCGCGAGAGTTTGTGCCTCAATACCCTGGGCGGCATCAACCAAAAGAATTGCCCCCTCGCAGGCCGCTAGGCTGCGAGATACCTCGTAGGTGAAGTCCACGTGCCCGGGTGTGTCAATCATGTTGAGGGCAAAGGTCTGACCGTCTAGCTCCCAAGGCATTCTCACTGCCTGAGACTTGATTGTGATGCCGCGCTCGCGCTCGATATCCATGCGGTCTAGATACTGGGCTCGCATCGAGCGGTCGTCAACAACGCCGGTCAACTGCAGCATGCGGTCGGCCAGGGTTGACTTACCGTGGTCAATGTGCGCAATAATGCAGAAGTTTCGAATCAGCTCGGGTTTCGTCTTTGCTGGTTCGAGTTTGGTCTTGGCGCGTGGCGACAACTAATACCTCTGGTTTGGGTTAAGAATGGCTGCGAAGGCAACTGGAATATTGTCGCACGAAACCATGCAAATAGTTGCTCAATCGTTTGGTGCGCTGCTAGCATTGACCTTTGGTATTAGGTGTGTGTCTCCACCAAATCACCCAAGCAAACTTTTTCAAAGTCGGAAATGCATGTCCGGCAACCCTAGAAAGTGAAACATGGCAAACATTAAGTCACAGATCAAGCGCATTGGCACCAACCTAAAGGCTGCTGAGCGCAACAAGGCTGTTAAGAGCGAGCTCCGCACCGTTGTCCGTGCAGTACGCGCAGCAGTTGCTGCCGGAGACAAGGCTGCAGCACAGACCGCTCTTCAGCTAGCAGGCAAGAAGCTAGACAAGGCTGTCTCAAAGGGTGTAATCCACCAGAACCAGGCAGCAAACAAGAAGTCGGCAATCGCCAAGCAGGTTTCGGCTCTATAAGCCAAAGCCGCTCTAAGCCAAAACTTAGAAAAGACCGTCACTCAGGTGGCGGTCTTTTTTTATTCTCTAGACATTTGGCGCCCAAATCACAGGGCGCCAAGTCTAGAGTTTGCGGTTTGAACCGGCGTATGCGCCCATCGATGCCTGACCAAGCGCACCCGCTGCCAAAAATAGTATGGCGACCGTCCAGTTGCCGAAAACTGCCTGCGACGCCCCAACGGCAAAGGTACCAATCGCTGCAATGAGGTAACCGGCTCCTTGGGAAATGGCCGAGAGTTGAGTTGTTCGCTCCTGGGTGGTGGCCTTAATCGCGATAAGGGCAAGTGACAGCGGAAAGCTACTTGCCAGACCCAACCCAACGACAACACAACCGGCAATAGCAAGCCATCCGTGGCCAAGTAGCATGAGCATTCCCAGCGAAGTAACCACACTTATGATGACTGCCAGCGCGGGAACTGACTTGAACTTGGGCAGATTGGTGGTTATGGCCAACCCGGCTGGAATTCCAACCAGCGTTGTCAGCCCCAACAAAGATCCAGCCTCAGTAACAGTGAACCCCTTGCTTACCAAAATGGTTGGGAGCCAGTTCAGAATGCTGTAAAAGTTCATGGATTGCAGCCCAAAGAATCCAACTATCGCCCAGGTAATTGGAGACTTCCAAATGCTAGACCCGCTGGTTTGAACGTGGTCCAGCTCGATGTTTTGGTGGTGCTGTTTACGGTTCATCATTAGCCAAGCAAAAACAGCGATGGCCGCGGGAATGGCCCAAATCGCAAGGGACCCTTGCCAACTTTTCAGCACTTGCATCACGGGTACCGCAAGAGTCGCACCGACACTTGCAAAAAGAGCCAGCAGGGAGGTGTAAATGGCAGTCATTTGAGAAATTCGGTCTGGGAATTCGGCCCTGATCATGGTTGGAAGCAGCACGTTTGAGAGTGCAATGGCTAAACCAACCACCAGTGATCCAATGAGCAAGATGCTATAGTCCCAGAGCCCTCGCAGAGCTATACCCACGGCCAAAGTAAGCAAAATCGCGGTAAAGGCGTTGTCTAAACCGAGTTTCCGAACCAACCACGGAGCGGCGAACGCACCGAGTCCAAAGCACAGCACGGGCAATGCGGCAAGCAGGCCAGACTGAAACGGGGTTAGACCGAGATCGGAAATTATGTTTCTCAAAATTGGACCGACAGCGGCCACGGGAGGGCGCAGAACCATGGAAATAAAGACCAGGGCTAGGATTGCCCAAACCTTGCGATTTGAGAGCCTTGCAGAACTTTCCTTGGCCAAATCAGTTTCCTCTATTCGAAATCAAAATCATGAGGCGCTCTAGCGCAAAAATGGGGTCACGTTCGGCACCTTTTGCCGCGGCATCACAAGCTGCTATTTCTTGAATCACGGCAGCGAGACCGTCTTCGGTCCAGCCAGCAACCTCGCGTTTGGCTTTTTCAATGGCCCATGGTTCGGCACCGATTTGGGCCGGGGTCAGAGCTCGACTTCCGTAAACCTTGGCAAGGATTCTCATGCGCATAGCCACCGCCGCAACCATGGGCACGGGGTCTCCGCCCGAACTAATTGCGTGTCTCAGTAGCGCCAGAGCCTCCCCGGTACGACCTGCGATTGCGGCATCGGCAGCCTTGAAGGCGTTGGTCTCTACTCTTCCCGAGTAATAGCGGTCCACCAGGGCTTCATCTACGTTTGCAGCCGAGTCCTGAATCAGCTGTTGGCAGGCGGCTGAAAGTTCAGCTAGATCATCGTTGAAGGCATCCACCAAGGCACGAATTGCTGCCTGATTGATTTGCTTTTTTGCAGAGGCGAATTCGGTTTTTACAAAATCGACTCGCTCTTGATCTTTCTTGATTGGCTGACAGTTGACCTCTGTTACCAGGTCACTTGCTCTGAGAGCCTCTAGAAGCTTCTTTCCTCTTACACCAGAGCTGTGCCTGAAGATAACCGTGGTTTCGCTAGTGGGATCTGCTAAGTACTTTGGGCCATCTTCGATTAGGGCATCGGTACATTTTTCCACCGAACGAATTATTAGGAGCCGCGGCTCGTTGAAGAGTGATGGAGACGTCAGGTCGAAGATGGCTCCGGAACCGTAGTCACCTGCGTCAATTTCGGTGACTTCTAACATTGGGTCGGCAAGCTTTAGTCGCTCTCGAGTGGCCCTGATGCTTCTTGAGGCAAGGAACTCTTCGGGGCCTGAAACCAACACAACGGGGGTAGAAACCGACTGGTTCCAACCTGCCGTGTGCGCTTTTGCCATTCCTAAAGCCTAAACTAGCGAGCCGACGCTGACGCCCAACCTAAGGTTCGGTGCGCATCCTCAACCACCGAAATTGAACCAAGCTGATCGGTCCTCAACAAAGTTAGTTGGGGTTGGTTTAGATCATCCAGTAACCGTCGCGTTGGGTGACCGTAGGAATTATTCGCGCCAACCGAGATGGTTGCGATTGCTGGTTTCAGCCAATGCATGAACTCGCTGTATTCATCGGCCGAACCATGGTGGGAAACCTTCAATATCAAAGGTTTATTGGCTAGCGCCCTGGAATACCAACTTCCTCGTTCTTGAACAAGGCGCATCTGCCCCTTTTCTCCAAGGTCGGCCAGGGTGAGAATCCAAAACTTTGGTGCTTCAAAAGTCATGGTGATGCTGCCATCGTTGGAATCTTCAGAATCCTCACCGTTGTGGTGGGGCGAGAGCACACTCCAACGCAGGTAACCCAACGACCCTTTGAGCCCTTTTTCGGCCGGTATAACCTGCCTTGCCGAGCGCTCAAGTAAATCTGTGAAAAAACCGGCAGCCGGTCGCTCATCGGGGAATTGGGTTATTAGGCCAAGATCAACGCTTCGACCCTGCAGTGCACCCATAAGACCCCCAACGTGATCTCTGTCAAAGTGACTAAGAACTAATAGGTCGATACGGCGAATCCCCAAAGACTTGAGGCAACTGTCAATGAGTTTGGGATCTGGACCGACATCGATGACCGCAATCTGATCGTTTGAGCGAATCACAGTGGCGTCACCCTGACCAACGTCGCATGCGACGTAGACCCAGTCTCCCTGGGCAAATCGGTTGGATTGAATGCCAGCCCTGAGGTCGGAGATACCAAAGCCCAGAAAAAGCAGTGCTAGCAGCACTGCGCCAATTCTTGCGAGGCGACCCTGGTCTAAAACCCAGAGCACAACTGCGAGAAGCAGCAACGAAGCCAGAACAATACCAAGCAGATGACCCGGAAGTTTTTGAGATATGTTTATGGAAGCTAGCCACCCGGAGATGCTGAGAATAGCCTGTGCGGCAACCGATGCGAGCCAAAAAAGCGGGGAACCGAGTGCAGGCCAGATTAGAGCCAAGACGGCGCCGCCTACCCCCAAAACCGTGATGGCAGGGACAAGGGGTTCGACCAATACGTTTGCTAAGACAGCAAATGCCGAGAACTCAGACTGCAGCGTTACCAGAATGGGCAGGCAGCAAAGTTGAGCAGCCAGGGTTGCTGCAGTCAGGGTGGCCAGCCAAGCGGGAACATAGGTTTGCAGTTTCAATGCAAGCCTCGGAGCTAGCCAAATGACACCAAAGGTTGCGGTAGCCGAAAGTGCGAAACCTAAGGAAAGCGCAAGACTCGAATCAACTATCAGAAGAGCCAAAACTGCAAGCCCCAAGAAACTTAGCGCCGATTTTTGTCGACCACCAACTAGCGCGAGCAGACCGATCAACGACATTACCGAGGCTCGCAAGACGCTCGGTTCCGGACCAACCAAAACTAGGTATCCAATTAGCCCGAGCCCCGCGACCATTACCCGTGCCCCTCGCCCCAAGCCTGCCAATCCAGCGGCGAAGAAAAGGGAAAGAACCACAATGGTGCAATTAGTTCCAGAAACTGCCGTCAGGTGGGTCAGCGATAGGAGTTTCATGTCTTCTTTGACGGAATCCAAAAGGCTCGAGTCATCGCCATTGGTCAGCCCTAGAACTAGAGCGGCGGCTTGACTCGAGATTCCGGTTGCAGCCTGTCGAGCCCGCTTCTGCGTCCAATCGGTTAGTTGCGAAACCCGCCCAAGTACCCCAGTGTCGGAGCAGCTTGATGCACTGATGCCTGTAAACGCGGCTCGAAATTGATTTTCGGCGTCGAGCCGGTTGCTGGCGGGCATTAGACGCGCTCTACCAACGAGCAGGATGCGCTGGCAACCGAGCCTCTCAACCTCCGATTTTGTTTGTGCAGAAAGCTGGACCCAGCCTTTACCCCTCAGTGCTAGGGGTTCCTCGATGCGCGCTTTGGCACTGTAGTTATTGGAACCCAACTGAACTTCAACGGATACGAAACGCTCCTGAAATTGAGCTGCCTGAGAAACCAGTTTTGGGTTAAGGGAGGCACCAAGAAGGGGCGCTGCTCCAATAACCAGGGCACCAGTGGCAAGCGCAAGTGCCGTGATAGTCCGGATCCCGGACTTTCGAATCAACCAAGCCAGGCCTGAAGCCAGAACTACCGCCAACCACCACAGCTGAGGCTGGGTTTGGGCTAGCACTGCGCCAACCCAAGCTGTAACCGCAAGCCCAATCAAAATCATGACGGAAACCGCTTTAGGGCTATCAAAGAGTCACTAAATCTTTAATACCGGCGATTAGTTTGGGGCCGAGGCCAGAAACTTTGGCTAAGTCAGCGAGGGCCTGAAAGCCTCCGTTGTTGTTACGGTAATCAACAATTCGTCCCGCTAGCGCTGGGCCAATGCCGGGCAGGGTTTCGAGTTGTTGTGCCGTGGCTGTGTTCAGGCTGATTTTGCTGGGAGCCGAGGAACCAGAAAGCGAGACCTGTCCCCTGGCCTGAACCTGAATCTGTTCGCCATCGGTAACTGGCCTGGCAAGATTTACGCTCTCCTGTGCCGCCTTTGCCGTGAATCCTTTGGCGGCAGCTACGGCGTCTATTACTCTGGCTCCCGGTTCTAGCTCGTAAATGCCTGGGTTTACCACCTGCCCAACCACGTGCACAAAGATGGTCGCATCAAGGTTGGTAAGCGGAGGCAAACTTGCGTCTGAAGTGGCGGAATTGCTGGGCGCCCAACCCAGTTCCTGGTTTTGAGATTGAAACGATACCTGATTTTGCTGAGCCGGAAGGCTAGCGAACGCCACCACTGCCGCCAGTAGTCCGCCAACTAACGCCAGAATGCCGATTCTTAGCCTGGGATGAATGGGTGACCAGTGTTTTGCATACAGTTCGCGAAGTCGAAGCATGGGCAAAAACTAAGGCACCCGAACTATTCGATCGGGCGCCTCAGCTTGAACCTGTGAAAAACTTTGCTACTTGGTGGCTATGTTGACCAGTTTTGGGGCGCGAACAATAATGTTCGCAATCTCTTTATCGCCAATGGCTCGTTTGACTGCATCTGAAGCCAAAGCAAGTTTCTCTAGCTCAGCCGAGTCGATATCAACTGAAACCTCGAACTTATCGCGCAGCTTTCCATCTACCTGAATGATGGCAACAATATTGCTCTCGACCAGCAGCGACTCGTCGACTGAGGCAAACTCGGCGAGCGCAACCCCAGGCTCGTGACCAAGTTTGGCCCACATGTCCTCGGCAGTGTAGGGCGAGAACAGGCTGAGCGCTTTGGCAATCTCCTCGGCGCCCTCGCGAATAGCGGGGTCAGCCGGGCCCACCCCGCCATCGATGGCCTTACGAAGCACGTTGACTAGCTCCATTACCTTGGCGACACCAACGTTGAACTTAAATGATTCGATCTGGGTACCAAAGTCGCGCAGGAAGCTGTGAACTGCCTTGCGAGTTGCTTTGTCGCCGGTTGAAAAGTCAACACCGGGTGCCGAGGTAACGTCGTTGGCCACGCGCCAGGCACGTGCCAAGAACTTGGCGGAACCGGCAGGCGAAACATCTGCCCAGTCAATGTCGTCCTCAGGAGGACCAGCAAACACCATGGTTAGACGAACTGCGTCAACACCGTGCTCGTCTAGCTGCTCACTCAGGGTCACCAGGTTTCCGCGCGATTTGGACATTGCCGAGCCATTCATGAGAACCATGCCCTGGTTTAGCAAGCGCGTGAACGGCTCTTGGAAGTCAACGAAGCCCAGGTCGTGAAGCACCTTCGTGAAGAAGCGTGCGTAGAGCAGGTGCAAAATGGCGTGAGTTACGCCGCCAACGTACTGATCAACCGGAGCCCACTCCTTGGCCGCCTCTGCCGGGAAGGCCTCGGTGGTGGAGTTTGGCGACAGGTAACGCAAGAAATACCACGATGAATCAACAAAGGTGTCCATGGTGTCGCTGTCGCGTTTTGCTGGACCGCCACACTTTGGACAGTCAACGTTTACCCAATCTGCTGCGCCACCCAGCGGCGAGGTGCCCTTTGGTGCCAGATCCAGGCCTTCTGAGCTTGGTAGCTCGAGTGGCAACTGGTCCTCAGGAACTGGAACTTCGCCATCTACCGGACAGTGAATGATTGGGATTGGGGTACCCCAGTATCGCTGACGGCTAATCAGCCAGTCGCGCAGACGGAAATTCTTGGACTGCTTACCAAGACCCTTGGCTGAAAGAAGCTCAATAGCCTTGGAAATGGCCTGTGCCTTGTTCATACCATTCAGCTCGCCAGAGTTGACAATTACGCCATCTCCTGTGGTTGGCGCACCGATCTCGGCTGGGTCACCTTCGCCAGTGTCAACCACCATGCGAATCGGAAGGTCCATGGCCTTGGCAAAGTCGAAGTCGCGCTGGTCGTGCGCTGGCACAGCCATGATTGCTCCATGACCGTAGTCGGCAAGCACGTAGTCACTCGCCCAGATTGGCAGGCGCTCACCATTCATGGGATTAACTGCGTAGGCCCCCAGGAAGACTCCGGTCTTTGGACGATCGGTGGATAATCTCTCAATGTCGTTGGATTTTTTGACCTGCTCCAGATAGGCATCAAACGCGGCCTTAATCTCAGGAGTTGCCTTATCGGCAAGCTCAGCAGCTAGTGCGCTGTCGGCAGCCGCCACCATGAAGGTTGCACCAAACAGGGTGTCCGGGCGGGTTGTGAACACACTGATGGGCTCGGTGCGACCCTCAATCGCAAACTGCACGTCGGCACCCTGCGAGCGACCAATCCAGTTGCGCTGCATCTGTAGCACCTTGGACGGCCAGTTGCCCTCAAGGGTGTCAAGGTCATCAAGCAGTCGGTCGGCGTAGTCGGTGACCTTGAAATACCACTGTGTCAGTGCCTTCTTTGTGACAACGCTGTCGCAGCGCTCACAGAGACCCTGCACCACCTGCTCGTTGGCAAGCACGGTCTGGCAGCTGGGGCACCAGTTGACGTTTGAGTTCTTCCGGTATGCGAGGCCCTTGTTATAGAACTGAAGGAACAACCACTGGTTCCAGCGGTAATAGATGGGGTCCGAGGTGATCAGAACGCGATCCCAGTCAAAGGAGCAGGCGTAACGACGCATCGATGATTTGTGCAGCGCGATGTTGTCGTAGGTCCAACCCTTTGGGTCGAGGCCGCGTTTAATGGCCGCGTTCTCGGCAGGCAGACCAAAGCTGTCCCAGCCGATTGGGTGCATGACGTTAAAACCGCGCTGAACCCAGTAACGGGCAATAACATCGCCCAGTGCATAGGCCTCGGCATGTCCCATGTGCAGGTCTCCCGACGGATACGGGAACATGTCGAGTACGTATTTTTTGGGGCGGGTATCGGTGGCCTTGCCCGAATCGAAAGGTCGTAGGTTGTCCCAAACCGGCAGCCATTTTTCCTGAATCGCAAAAATGTCGTACTCGTGCTCTGGGTGCGCGGTTTCGCTCATTTACTCACTTTTTCTAAGAGATTGGCCGAATCGGGCCTAGGACTCAAGGTTACCAAAACTAGCCCAGGGGTCGGGTGAGCCAAGCACTGCAAGTAGGGCCTGCGCTTTGATTCTGGTCTCCTCAAATTCGGCCTCTGGGTCAGAATCAATGGTGATTCCTCCGCCCACGCTCAGTGTCACGGTATCGCCGTCAAAAACCAGAGAGCGAATGGTCATGCCGAGTTCCAAAGAGCCATCGGTGGCAAAGTAGCCAACCGCACCCGAGTAGATTCCGCGCGGCGCTCCCTCGAACTGGGAAATCAACTCTTGGGCGCGCAGCTTGGGGGCTCCGGTCATTGAGCCACCGGGGAAGGCTGCCGCGATTAACTGCGGCATCGATGCATCGGGGCGAAGTTTGCTCTGAACGGTTGAGACCAGCTGGTGCACCGTTGCGTAGCTTTCAACCTGGAAGAGGTCTGGCACTTGCACCGAATCGGGGTGAGATACTCTCACAAGATCGTTTCGCATGAGATCAACAATCATGAGGTTCTCGGCGCGCTCTTTTTGATTTGTTTTTAGTTCGAGTGCGAGCTCGGCATCGAGCTGGGGGTCATTAGAACGAGGTCGAGTTCCCTTGATTGGCTTGGTTGTAATGGTGCCATTTGCGTCAAGGCTCAGGAAGTGTTCCGGGGAACTGCAAACCAAGGACTTTTGGCCGACCCTAACGAAAGCCGCGTAAGGAGCAGCGTTGGTCTGGCGCAGCCGCAGAAATACCTCAAGCGGATCTGAGTCGTGGCTGAAAGTGAGTTGGTTGGTGAGGCAAAGTTGGTAGACCTCACCCTGGCGAATGGCCTGCTGCGAACGCTCAATTAGCTCTAGGTACTGCTCTTTAGTGTGACGGATTGATACCGGCTTAGCCACAGCCTTGGGCCGGTTGCGGAAACGGTAGCTGGCCTGCTGACCTCCGCTCAGCGCCAACCTAAGAAACACGGCATTCAACCAGTGATCGAAGCGTTCCCGATCCACAAAATAGCCAAGGAAGTGCATGCGTCTGGCATCGTGGTCAAAAACAATGGCCTCGCGGACATCGAGTAACGAACCGGAAGGCATGTCATCGATGGTTGGGGCATCTGGGTAGTTCAACCAGCCAATGAATCCCGGTCGGAAGCCAAACGGCAGGGTGCCAGCGTCTAGGTTTTCACCGTTTTGCCAGTTGGTTCGCTCGGTGAGAATCTGAAATGCTTCGGCCGGTTCAACCACGTTTCCTTGGTGGGCGTTTCCAACTACCGAAAACCTTTGACTCGGGTGATTTTCTCGATCCAGCCAAAATGCCGCGGCATCGGATCCATAGAGCTGGGTGAAGACATCGGCGGGTGCAA
The DNA here is from genome assembly GCA_046063415.1 of Micrococcales bacterium. Lineage (GTDB taxonomy): Bacteria > Actinomycetota > Actinomycetes > Actinomycetales > Microbacteriaceae > Rhodoluna. The sequence goes on along the minus strand of JBJTMG010000008.1, from coordinate 16,342 downwards.
CCCAGCCACGCAACTCAAAGTGAAACAGCTGCATGCCTGGCCTTCTGGTCGGTTGGTCTTGGTGCTTTTGAAATCACCGTAACCTATAGGTTAAAGGCAAGCCACCCAGCTTGAAACCAATCTAACGAGGGGCCGGAAATGACATTGGATGGAGCGTTCTACCGTTTCCAAGCCGGTGCCCTTGTGCCTTGCCAGGATGAGGTAGACGAAGTTCGCCTTGCCGCCGCCGATTCCTGGTTGGTGGACGATGGCAGGGTCAGGAATTTGGGCTGGCATTTTGAAAGATTCACCAACTGGGTAACGGCTACAGATGCGGTGGCGGCGGGCTCCCTACCCCAGTTTTTTGAGTCGGTGGTGCAGAGTCTTCCGCTGACTGGCCGCTGGTTTCCAAGAATCGAGCTTCACCTTGAAGCACATGGTGGTTCGGAACTTTATCTAAGGTTGCGGAAGGCGCCAGAACCGGCTCACGAGATTGTGCTGTGGACATATCCAGACCCGGATCCGCGTGCCAACCCAACCGTCAAAGGCCCTGATTTGAGTTTGGGCATGCAACTCCGGCGCAAGGCGATTGTTCACGGTGCCGATGAGGCTGTTCTTCTGGACGCTGACGGTCATATCGTAGAGGGCGCTCTAGCCTCGATTGTGTGGTGGAACAACGATGTCCTGTGTGCACCCGATGACCGCACCAGCTGGTTACCCAGCGTCACGAGGCGTGAGGTCTTTGATATTGCGCATCAAGCTGGCTTCTCAACGCGGGTTGAGCATGTCAAGCCTGCTGACCTGATTGGGTTTGAAATCTGGGCACTCAGTTCGTTGCACGGAATTCGACCAGTCGTGGATTGGCTAAATCTGGGCGGGCCGGTAGGCCCCACCAAGCATCTTGACTCCTTTGAAAAGCGGTTGCGGCTGCTTGGTCGCCAGATTCGATAGGTTTCTTCACATGTGCGGACGATTTGTAGTGGCCAAAACCCTTAGCGAGTTGGCAACGATATTCGAGGTTGACGAAATCATCGATGCTGTTGAACCCAGTTACAACATTGCCCCCACCAATAAGGTTGCGATTGTTGTGGATCGAGCTTTTGAAAAGGATCAGGACGGCGCTCCGCTTGGAGATATCAGTCGAGAGATCCACTCGGCTCGTTGGGGTCTGGTTCCACGCTGGGCAAAGAGTCCCACCGATGGCTCCCCGCTCATCAATGCTCGTATTGAAACTGTTCTGGAGAAGCCGTCTTTCAAGGAATCGGTTGGTCGCAGACGTTGCCTGATACCAGCCTCGGGTTATTACGAATGGGTGGTTGACGCGGCCGGTAACAAGCAGCCCTACTATGTCAATGCTGGCGATGGCGTGATTGCGTTTGCGGGGCTGTTTGAGTGGTGGGCCAATCCTGACTTGAAGCCCGGTGATCCTGGGAGGTGGCTGCTCTCTACCACCATTCTCACCAAACCATCGGCGCCGGAACTGGCGCACATCCACGAGCGGAATCCGGTGTTTTTGAGCGGTGACACCCTAGATGTCTGGCTGGATTCCAGCGTTGAGGGAGACCGCGACCTTCTCGAGGCAATCTCAATCGATTCGGACCTGGTTGGTTCGGAACTCCTGTTTCACCCGGTAGGTACCGAGGTGGGCAAGGTAGGCACCAGCGGCCCTCAGTTAATTCGCCCGCTGTAAAACTTTCAAGCACTGCTTGAACCCAAAATATGCAATGTCGGAGGCCTTCCGTACACTCTTAACATTCGAACAAATGTTCGAATAATGTCGAGGAGGGAAAATGACGCGCGTTGATGAAACCGTTGCGGTTTCAGTGAATCAGGCAGGTGAACCCATTGCATTTCAGTGGCGCAATCAGTCTTATCTGGTCAAGGCAAAACCCACCCGCTGGTTTGCCAGACGGGCCTGGTGGGTAGAGTCGGCTCGGGCGCACCGAGGCATCGGGGCCGGGGTTTTAGAGATCGAAATGTGGCGGCTGTTTGCCAGCCAAAACGTAAAGGCTGGGGCCCAAGTTGCGGCTTCTCATTTTGAACTGGTGCACACCACCGAAAACAACCGCTGGCAGTTGGTGCGGGTCTTTCAACAATGACAGACTTCACGCACCTGCACGTGGCCTCGGCGTTCTCTGGACACTACGGGGTCACCAGACCCCAGTTGTTGGCAGAGGCCGCGGCCGCAAGCGGTGCGTCGGCGCTGGCAATCACCGATCGCAACGGGCTTTACGGAGCGGTGAAGCACATTGGCGCCTGCCTGCAACTTGGCATCGATCCCATCGTGGGTGTCGATCTGGCAATACTCGACTCTCAATTTCAGCCGATTGGGCGCTGCACCGTTCTTGCCCACGGTAAAAACTCCGGAACCGGTTGGGCCGCGCTCTGCCGTTTGGTTTCGGTTGCCCAGGCTCAGGGCAAAAAACACCCGCCGGGGTTGACCATTGAGCAACTGGCTCAGCTCTGCCAGACCGGAGACCCCCAATCGGGTCAGGTAGCGCTCTGTACCGTTCTACTCTCCCCTGATAACCCCTTTGGGAGACTAGCGATTGGTGCCAGCAGGTCAGCCGCGGTGGGTGCGCTGAGCGACTGGTCGCGGCTGTTTACCGCGCCGGGTTCGCTGGCGGTGGAAATCGTGAGCCACCTGACCGAACCGGGCAGGGCTTGGTCTACGACTCAGGCCAGTCGTTTGGTTGACCTTGCCGACCACGTTGGCATTCCGGCCGTGCTTACCAATTCGGTTCGCTACCTCTCCCCCGATGACGCGCTCACCGCGGATATCTTGGATGCAGCCAGACATCTTGAGCCGCTTGGAATGTTCGAACCCCAACCCAACGCCCAGGCTTGGCTTAAACCCCATGACCGCATGCAGAAACTGGCGTTGGAGATCTGCAGAGACTACCGCCGCGCGCAAAAACTCTTGGACACCACCAGCGCGCTGGCAAACCGGTGCCGGCTTGACCCACCCGCAGACTGCGGTTGGGGAAAACCCAAGACCCCAGAGAAGTCGGCACTGGGAATCGACGGCAACCCCTTCGAACTGCTCTGGCAAAAGACCCACAATTCCGTGTTGACCAGATACCCGCACGCCAGCCAGTCGCTTCTAAAGCAAGTGCACCACAGATTGTCCCAAGAGCTAATCACCATTCGGCAGCTAGATTTCGCAACCTACTTCTTGACGGTCGCGGACGTTGCGCAAATGATTCGGGACATGAATATTCGAACCGCGGCCCGCGGATCTGGTGCCGGATCGTTGGTCAACTACCTGCTCGGCATTAGCGGGGTTGACCCAATCGCCCACGACCTGCTCTTTGAACGCTTTCTCAGCACAGAACGCTCTACCCTTCCGGATATCGACATCGATGTAGAGTCCGCACGTCGCCACGACATATACCGAGCCATCTTCAAACGTTACGGAAGCAATCGGGTCACGCTGCTGTCGATGCAGTCCACCTATCGCGGTCGCGGTGCGGTTCGCGATTCTGGTTTGGCGCTCGGTTTTGAAGAAGACCAGATCGATGAACTGGCCAAGAGCGTCTGGCGATTCAGTGCCGGAAGTTTTAGAAACGCGTTGAGCGTGAAACCAGAGTTGGCCAAGGTTGCTAAAGAGATCGAGCACGACCGAAAACTGAACCTACTGGTAGATATCACCGAGCGCCTGGATCGTCTGCCCAGGCATATCTCCATGCATCCGTGCGGTGTGATTCTTGGCGACACCAGCCTGCTAAACCTGACCCCGGTTGAGGTAAGCGGTCTGGGCTTACCAATGAGCCAGTTCGATAAAGACGACATGGACCCCATGGGAATGCTCAAGCTAGACGTGCTGGGAGTTCGCATGCAGAGCAGCATGGCCTATGCGGTGCGCGAAATTGAGCGGGTTCGAGGCGAGCGCATTGATCTAGACGCCATACCACTGGACGACCCAGATACCTACCGCTTGATTCGCACCACCAACACACTTGGCATTTTTCAGATTGAGAGCCCAGGGCAACGCGAGCTAACCGGCAAGCACCAGCCAACCGAGTTCAACGATCTGACCATTCAGATTTCGCTGTTTCGCCCGGGACCCATGAAGGGCAACATGATTGCCCCGTACCTTGACACGCGGCACGGGTTCGCCAAAGCCAAGTATCCGCACCCAGATCTAGAACCCATTTTGCGCGAGACCTTTGGCGTGGTCATTTTTCACGAGCATGTGCTGCGGATTCTTAACACCATGACCAAGTGCGGGTTGGCAAAGGCAGACGAGTACCGCCGTTCGCTCGAAAAACCAAAGCTCAAACCGTTGATCGAAAAATTCTTTAGGGAAAACGCGGCTAAAAACGGGTACAGCCAGCAGGTCATTGACGAGGTCTGGGGAACCCTGGAGGGCTTTGGCAGCTTTGGCTTCTGCAAGGCGCACGGAGCCGCCTTTGCCATGCCCACTTATCAGAGCGCTTGGCTCAAGACCCACTACCCGGTTGAGTTTGTCGCCGGACTCTTCACCCACGACCCAGGCATGTACCCGCGCCGGCTGTTACTTTCCGAGGCCCGACGCCTTGGTGTACCCGTGTTTCCACTAGACGTAAATAAATCCACCGATGAATATCTGGTTGAAAAATCTGGCGACCAATACGGCGTGCGCTTGGCGCTAACCGAACTTCAGGGAATCAGCGAAACCGAAATAAAGCGCATCATAAAGCAGCAACCATTTGCCGATCTAAACGACTTTTACCTACGCGCCCAGCCCACCCGCCGAACCTTTGAGAATTTGGCACTGGTGGGTGGTTTCGATCAGTTGGTTGGCATCGGTGCGGTTAGCGAACCGCATCAACTTCAGCTGACCCGCGGCGATATCTTGGCAAAGGTGAAGCAGCTAAACGCTATTAAGCAAAGACCCGCTCAAGATACCAACCAGCCCATGCTGGATTTTTCTGTATTGGATCGCCTACCCACTGGAAACGCCGATATGGACAAGGGTGAGCGAGTTCGCGCCGAACTATCGCTTCTGAAATTAGACGTGAGCGAACACGTGATTGAGCTTTATCGGCCAATGCTAGACGCAATGGGTGTTGTCACCGCGGCCGAGCTAGTGGGCTTACGCAACAAGAGCGAGGTACTGATTGCGGGGGTTCGGGTGGCTACCCAGACTCCGCCAATGCGCTCCGGCAAACGAGTGGTTTTCGTGAGCCTAGACGACGGAACCGGTTGCAGCGACGCCACTTTCTTTGATGAGGCACAAAAGCGCTGCAGCCATATCCTGTTCAACACCAAATTGCTTCTGATCTCGGGTAAGACCAGACGAACCGGTGTGCGCGGGGTGTCACTCATGGCCGAAAACGCCTGGGATCTAAAGGAACTTTGGCAGCAGTGGCAACGCGATCAGGCTGGGCTTGCCAGCCAGCGCCAAAGCGCCTAGCCAACCAACGTGCTTAGGCAAGCACCTAAGAGGTGCGAATCGCCTCACCGATTTGACGGACGTGGTCCATTGCAATGGTGTGACCACCCGGATGCATCAACAGGGTTACGTTCGCACCAAAGGAGCGAAACTCCTTGACCATGGCATCGGTTTTATCTGCTGGCGAGTAATCGTCTGTGGCACCGTTGGCAATAAAAACCTGTTTACCCGCTAGGTTTGGTGCCGGCTTAGGCGGAGCAACGAAACTCTTGGTGGTGCCAAAGGCGGCTATGCCAACCAGGGCTTCGGGGTGCAATAACAGCATTGACCCAGCCGCATTCGCGCCGTTCGAAAAACCAGCTGCCCAAACCTTGGATTCGTCAAAGCCATACTCGAAAGCAGCTGAAGCCACAAAGTCAGCGAGCTCTTGGGCATTTTTACGAATACCCGCCTCGTCAAAGGTTCCGTCTGGATAGCGCAAAAAGAAACGACTCATGCCGTCTGCCACAACCAGTCCGCGTGGTGAAAGCAGATTGGCACCGGGATCCAGAGCGCGACCAAGGCTCAACAGGTCTCGCTCATCGGCACCGGTTCCGTGAAGCAGCAGAATGGTACGCGCAGACTCGTGGTCGGCCGCAGGCTTCCAAACGTGAGGCCTGCGAGTGGTATTGGCAATTGACCCAGCCACTATGCCACCTGAAACGAACGCTTAGAGAGGCCCATCCAGAAGCCATCGATGACCGAGTCGATTCCCTGGTCTGGCTGGCTGGCAGCGCCTAGAGTGACGAAAAGTGGAGTGAAATGCTCAACGGTTGGGTGCGCGTAGGGCAGACCCGGTGCCATGGCCTTGTAGTTGAGCAGGTCATCGATGTTGCCAGCAGCCAGTGCCTCGCCGGCCCAGATGTCAAAGTCTTTTGACCAGCCAGGCGCAGCAGCATTGATGCTCCAGTCCCGAAGGTAAGGAAGACCGTGGGTCATAAATCCAGAGCCAACGATCATGACGCCTTCGTCACGAAGTGAAGCCAGTCTTTTACCAAGTTCAAACAGCTTGACGGGGTCGTGAGTGGGAAGCGAAAGCTGTATCACCGGAATATCGGCATCGGGGTACATGATCTTCATTGGAACCCACGCTCCGTGATCAAGACCTCGGTTGGCGCTCTGGTGCAGAGGCTCATGATCAGGCATGACACTGGCCACCAACTGCCCCAGCCACGATGCATCGGGGGTCTCGTATTTCATGTTGTAGAACTTGGTGTCAAACCCGCCAAAGTCATAAATCAGTGTCGTGTTTGCCGTGGTAGAAGAAATGGCGATTGGCGCGTTCTCCCAGTGCGCCGAAATTACCAGGATCGCTTTTGGCTTGACCATAGCGGCGGACCAGTCGCGAAGTTGCTTCTTCCAAACCTCGTCGTCAAGCAGTGGTGGGGCACCATGCGACATGTAAATGGCTGGCATCTTCATTTTGTTTTCTCAATCTCTTGCTGATTACACAATACCAAACTTAGTTGAAGGTTCAACTATTCCCGTTAGACTTGGATCATGAGCAAACTCAAGAGCCTGACCAAGCCACACTGGCTTCCGGCCCCTGATCTAGAAGCGTGGCTGTCCATGGTTGCGCTCAGCACGCTACTACCGGCGGCTCTTGATACCCAGCTGATCAAAGACTCGGGCATCACACATTTTGATTACATGGTCATGTCCATGCTTGCAGAGGCTCAAGATCGCACGCTTCGCATGAGCGAACTGGCGACTCGCACCAACGCTTCACTCTCGCGCTTATCGCACGTGGTCAAGAAGCTGGAGTCCAAAGGATTGATCCAGCGGGTTGCCTGCGAGACCGACGCTCGTGCAACCAACGCTCACCTGACCAGACTTGGTTTCCAGACCTGGCTAGAGAGCGCACCCAAGCATCTAGCTGAAGTTCGTCGAATCGTCTTTGATACCCTGACCCCTCAGGAAATTGAGACCATGAAGGTAATCAGCCAAAAACTCACCCAGAAACTAGACCCAGAACGCAAAATGGTTCTGAGAAAACCCAAGAATCAGAACAACCTAAACGCCGACTAGCTGGCCTTAGCTAAAAACTCCTCAAGCACCTGCTCGGTGGCAGAACAACCCGAACGACTCACCCCGGCATCCATGTAATCGATAAGTTGATCCAGGGTTTTTACGCCACCGGAGCTCTTGACCTTGAGCCGGTCCCCAACGGTAGCTTTCATGAGTTTCACGTTCTCAAGCGTGGCTCCCGCAGAGGCAAAACCTGTTGAAGTCTTTACGTAATCAGCCCCGGCAGCCTCGGTTAGTTCGCATGCTTTAACTATTAGTTCCGGCGTAAGGTAAGCCGTCTCGAAAATCACCTTGATGCTGACATTTGGCAATTCCGCATGGGCAGCATCCACAACGGCGCGAATGTCATCTTCTACCAGTTGGTAGTCACCGGATAGCAGGGCCGAAATGTTTAGAACCATGTCCAACTCAACTGCTCCGTTGCGAATGGCGTCCACCGATTCGAAAACCTTGGTAGCGGTGGTAGTGGTTCCGTGTGGAAAACCGATAACGGTCGCCACAAGCACGTTGGAGCCAGAAAGCAACTTTGCCGTTAGCGCAACATCCATGGGTCTGATACAAACCGTTGCCACGTCGTACTTGAGCGCAAGAGCGCACCCAGCCTCTATGTCTGCAGTTAGAAAGTCGGGCTTCAAAATAGAGTGGTCTATGGTCTTGGCCACCTGCTCAAAGGTGTAGCCGCGGTAGGTCTTAGTCATGACTTCAGTCTAAGTTTGATTTCGTGAGAATAACCGTCCAAGTGAAACCAGGGTCCAAAAAGGGGCCTTTGGTAGAAACCATCTCAGACGGTGGGCTAATCGTTTATCTCAGAGAACGAGCCATCGATGGCCAGGCTAACGTGGGCCTCATCGCGGTCTTGGCCGAGCACTTTGGACTCAGGAAAAACGAAATAACCATTGAGTCCGGCTTCACCAGCCGCATTAAGCGAGTTTCAATACCCGATTAGCGCTGATCCGAGGTAGAAAGCCTCTGAGCAAAATAAATGGGAATAGCCGAGGTAAGGACTAGAACCACGGCAACCACATTCACAACCGGAGCCTGCCCCGGTCGGAACATGTTGTCAAGAATCCAAATGGGTAGAGTGACTACCCCACTTCCGGCGGTGAACGTGGTCACGATGATTTCATCGAAGCTCAAACCAAAAGCCAAAAGCCCGCCGGCAACTAGCGCGGAACGAAGCTGGGGAAAAGTGACCAACCTGAAGGTGGTCCAGACACCCGCACCAAGATCAGCTGAGGCGTCTTCGAGGTTTGGATTGGTCCTGGCAAGTCGAGCCAAGACATTGTTATACACCGTGACGATACAGAAGGTTGCGTGGGCAACAACCACAGTGGCTAACCCAAGGTTTACCCCCATGATTGTCGTGAAAGCATTGTTTAAAGCAATACCGGTTACGATTCCTGGAAGTGCAATAGGAAGAACCACGAGCAAACTAACCGATTGCCGACCAAAGAATCGGTATCTGTTTAGTGCCAGTGCTACCAAGGTTCCAAGCACTAGCGCCACCAAGGTTGACGCAATAGCAACTTGAATACTGACCCCCACTGCTTCCCAAAGACCAGCGCTATTGAAGGCCTTCAGCCACCACTCGGTGGTGTATCCAGGTGGTGGCCAGGTCATGTTCTGGCTCTGGTTAAAGGAATTCACACCAACAACTGCTAGCGGGAGGTAAATAAACAGCAGGCCAAGAATAGTGATTGCCGCCAAGATACCCTTGCTCAGTTTCGATAGCCGCATTAGAGGTTTTCCAATGCGCCAGTGCGACGAACCGCCGCTAGATAACCGAACATAATGAGCACGGGGATCAGAGCAACCGCGGCAGCCAAAGGCAGGTTATTTGCCACACCTACGTTTGTGTACACCAGGTTTCCCAGCATCTGATTAGCGCCGCCAACGATATTTACCGTGATGTAGTCACCCAGAGTCAGCGAAAAGCTAAAAATTGAAGCCGCCACAATTGCCGGAACAAGCATTGGGAGAACCACTAAACGAATGGTTCGGAAGCTCTTGGCTCCAAGATCACTGGATGCCTCGAGAAGACTGTTGGGAACCTTTTCGAGTCCTGCGTATATTGGCAAAATCACGTAGGGCAACCACAGGTAAGACTGCGCAATAACCACGGCAGTCAATCCGTAACCGGGGGTATCTAATCCAAGAGGATTTAGAAGCCACTGCGCAATTCCCTCGTTGCTCAGTACCGAGCGCCAAGAATAAGCCTTGACTAAGTAGCTTGCCCAAAGGGGCATAAGAACGGCGATAACTAGGATTCCCTGCAGTTTTCGTGAAGCGACCTTTGACATGAAAAACGCAATTGGAATGGCAATCAAGATATCAACGATGGTCACAACCGCTGCAACCCCAAGAGTGCGAAGTGTCACCGTCCGGTAGAGCGCACCCGTTGCAACCTGCTGAAGATTGGCTAGCGACCAATCCATGTGAATCTCGCCCGTGAAACTGTCTACAGTCCAAAATGCGGTGACCAAAAGCGCCACCAACGCGACAATGTAGACCGCAACCAACCAGGCCATTGGCGCACTCAGCAACAGTGCCAACCTGGCCTTGGGCCTGGCGAAAAGCCAACTTGAGACCCGATGGGCAGGCGAAACCGAGCCAGCCGGCTTCGCCTGCACCACCGAGTTACTCATTTGACTTGAACCTAGCCCTTAATCTCTTGCCAGGCCTGAGTCCAACGCGAATAGTCGGTGCACTGAACATCGGTGCGACCGTCTAGACAGTTGGCAACTGGAGTGGTCCAGTACCAGATCTGTGCGGCATAAGCCTCATCACCAGCGTGGTAGCTGGCACAGGTTTCGGCCATGCCATCTAGTGCACAGGCGCCTGGGGTTGCAGGAGCCTCACCAAAGTACGAAGTTGCCGCAGCATTTGCCTTGGGGCTGTCGATGTAGTCGAGCCACTTGTAGGCACAGTTAGGGCTCTTGGCCTTGGAGGAAATCATCCAGTTGTCCGACCAGCCGGTAGCGCCTTCGCTAGGAAGAATCGCCTCAACGGTGGCCTTGGCCGACATGCTGTTCTTGATTACCTGCCAGGTAGTGCCCACTACGGTGTCGCCAGTCTCAAATGACTGAATCGACTTTAGGTAGTCGCTCCAGTACTCACCGATGTTGGCGCGCTGAGCCTTGAGCAGATCAACGGCCGCACCAAGCTGGGTCTCGTCTAGAGCGTAAGGGTTCTTGATGCCAAGTTCTGGCTTGTGCTTCATGAGGTACAGGGCAGCATCGGCAATGTAAATCGGCGAGTCGTAGGCCGTTACCTTGCCCTTATAGGCGCCGGCCTTGTCGAATACGACATCCCACGAGGTTGGCGCTGGCTTCACAACTTCAGTGTTGTACATGAGCAAGTTGGCGCCATAACCGTGAGGCACACCGTAAACCTTGCCATCTACACTGTTCCACTTCTGTTCCTTCAGGAACGGGTAAACGTTGGTGTAGCTAGGAATGAGATCGGTGTTCAGCTGGGCAACATCTCCCGATGCGATTAGGCGAAGCGTTGCGTCACCGGATGCAGCCACGACATCGTAGTCACCGGTCTTGAACAAACTAATTGCCTCATCGCTGGTTCCGTAGGACTTGGAAGTTACCTGACAACCGGTGGACTTTTCAAAGTCAGAGACCCAGTCAACTGCAGGGTCGTTGCTGCCGTCTTCAACGTATCCAGGCCAGGCCAGTAGCGAAACCGTGCCTTCGCCGTCGCCCAGCTTGGTTGGCAACGATGAGGTTGCCTCTGGAGCTGCCGTGCCACATGCGGTGAGGGTTAGTGCCGCCGCCGCCGCAATAGCCGACAACTTCATTGCTGTCTTGCTTATCATTTTCTCTCCTTGGGTTTTGAAAAAGGCCCTAGCCTTTTTCACCTAATGGGATTAGGTCTGATTTGTTGAACTTTAAGGTCACTTTGGATCCACGCTCACCAAGCGCCTCGCCAGCTATTGGGTGCATCACCGTCAACGGCTTCGAAAGCCCAATATCGACTAGAACACGATTTGCCGAGCCCAGATAAATGACTTCTTGAATCTCACCAGTTAACTGCGAGTCACCCAAAGCGCGCTCGCCAATGCGAATGCGCTCGGGCCTGATAGCGCAGGACCCGGACACCGAAAGCTTGGATTTTGCGGAAGCCTGGTCAAACAGATTCGAGGTTCCAACAAAACTCGCAACAAACTCCGAGGCGGGACTCTCGTAAAGTTCGCGGGGGGTACCCAGTTGCTCAATTCGACCGTTGTTAAACACCGCGACTCGATCGCTCAGGGTGAGCGCTTCCTCTTGGTCGTGAGTGACAAAGATAAACGTGATTCCCAGTTCGCGCTGCAGTTGCTTTAGTTCCACCTGCATCTGCTCACGGAGTTTTAGGTCCAGTGCGCCCAGCGGCTCGTCTAGCAGAAGTACCTTGGGTTTGACAACGATGGCTCTAGCCAAGGCAACTCTCTGGCGCTGGCCTCCCGAGAGCTCGCTTGGCTTGCGGTTTTCGTAACCCGAGAGCCTCACGGTGGCAAGTGCAGCCAGTGCCCGCTCGCCTCGCTCGGCTTTGCCCACCCCGCGGACTCTTAGACCGTACTCAACGTTCTCGAGCACGCTCATGTGCGGAAATAGCGCGTAGTCCTGAAAAACCGTGTTGACATCACGGTCGAAGGGCGCGCTGTTTGTGACATCGATGCCATCGAGCAGAACTTGCCCGGCGGTCGGAAGCTCAAAGCCGGCAATCAGTCGCAGCACAGTGGTTTTTCCCGAACCAGAAGGGCCGAGCATGGAAAAGAACTCACCGTTGCGAATTTCTAGATCGAGGTGCTGAACAGCGGTTACCGAGCCAAAACTCTTTTCAACTCCTACCATTTGGATGGCAGAAGAAATGGATGATCCCAAAACTAAACCTCGCTGTCTGTTACCCCAATCCTAGACAACGGATTTTTGAAATTCCTTCGTACGCAAAAGAGTTTTCTAAAACGTAATAAGGCGCCTCCGGATTGGAGACGCCTTATTCTTTGTGGACCTGAGGGGACTTGAACCCCTGACCCCCTGCATGCCATGCAGGTGCGCTACCAGCTGCGCCACAGGCCCGTTTTGTTGCGGGCAACTTGAAGAGTTTACAACACTTTTACCCGGCGTTTTCAACTTCGAGTTGAATTACCGGGCAGTCTTTCCAGAGTCGCTCAATGGAGTAGAACATGCGGTCTTCCTCGTGCATGATGTGACAGACGATGTCACCAAAATCAAGCAGAATCCAGCGGCCCCCGGCCTTTCCCTCGATACGAAGCAACTTGGTACCAGCAGCGGCAAGTTTTATCTCTATTTCTTCTGCGATTGAGCCGGTTTGGCGCTCATTGCGGGCCGAAGCCAACAGAAACACGTCTGCTAACGGAAAATGCTCGGTTACATCGAGTGCAACGATGTTGTCGGCCTGTTTGTCACTTGCAGCTTGAGCTGCTATCTGAGTGAGTTGAATGGCTTTTGCGGATGCGGTCACTGTTTCCTTTGGGTGTTAGATGAGGTTCAAGAGGTAAAGAGCAAAGAAGATGCCGGCTGTGCTGGTCATTACGATAATCGAAAACAGAGCCAGATAAACCTGACCCTTGCCCTTCTTGAGGTTTGTCGGAAACACTCGGTTGCTCTTGCGAGCTCGAAGGTGTTTGCGGGCGGGCATGGGCTGAATGCCCGAAACCGTTCCTTCGTTTCGTTCAGCGGCAAGCTCGAGGTCAGCGGCCTCGCCAATACTGACCAACTGGATCTCACCAGTTGCCGAGATCATCGTTGGAAGAGTAATGCTTCCCGTCTGAACAGAAACCCCAGGCACTGCTGCCGGAAGCGGAATGCTGCCGGTTTGGAGCTGCTCGCCGGTTTCCGAAATTTTTATCGTCATGTTCGTGATGTCGGGCACTGCCTCGACCACAAAAGATTTAGGCTCCGGGTCCAGCCCAATTGAGCCAGAGGAGACAGCGATGAACTCGTCCTCAGCTACCTGGCTGTTACCACCTATTGCCTCGGATCTGTGACGCTCGAGTTCGCGAAGTTGTTTTCTGGTGAGCGACTCGGTCGTGGAAGCCGTTTGGTTTTCTGAGGAGGCTGCCCGCAGCGAGCGGCGAGACGGCAATGCGTCAGTCAACTGATCCTCCTAGATACAACTTCTTACCGAAAATGTAATCTGCCACCGCGTCGGGCACCAGATAGCGAATTGGCTCGCCATTGGACACGCGGCGGCGTATCTCGGTTGACGATACCTCAAGTAGCGGAATCTCCACCGACAAAATCGATTTCAAGCCCACCTTTGGTTCTAGTTTGTGCCCAGGCCTAGTCACGGCTACCACGGTTGCAAGATCAAAAATCCGCTCAGCCTGGTGCCACGATTCCATGGCTGAAATGGCATCTGAGCCACCAACAAAAAACAGCTCTGCGCCGGGCTTCTCGATACCCAAATCGACGAGCGTATCCACCGTGTAGCTCGGCCCTGCTCGATCTATGTCGCAGCGACTCACCTCGAATTTGGGGTTATTGGCAATGGCCAGTTGAACCATATGGAGTCGGTCTTGAGCGCTTGTTATTTCGCCTTTTTGCCAGGGCAATCCGGCAGGGACAAAGACAACACTGTCTAAATCAAGCCGTTGGGCAACCTCGTTTGCGGCAACCAGGTGGCCCAAATGGATGGGGTCAAACGACCCACCCATAACACCAACCCGAGCCACTGCCACCTAGGTTTTAGTGACCGGAAGAGTTGTTGTTCTTGTGGTCGTGGCGGTTGGCAACGTCACGGTAGCTCCAGGTCACCACACCGAGCAAAACGAACACGGCCATGGCGATTGCCCCCATTACCCAGGTTGGAAATGCAGAGCCGGTGCCGGCTGCTTCTTCTGCCAAAATGATGAACTTAGACATGTTTCTCCTTGTTTCTAAAAGACTAACCTAGGAACGAACCTGGCCGGCTCCGCGAACCATCCACTTTGTGCTGGTCAGTTCGGGTAACCCCATTGGACCGCGGGCGTGTAGTTTTTGGGTGCTAATACCAACCTCCGCACCAAACCCAAATTCGCCACCATCGGTGAATCTGGTTGAAGCGTTGACCATAACGACTGCCGAATCAACCTGAGCTAGGAATTTCTCGGCGTTGGCAACGTTCTCGGTAATAATCGACTCGGTGTGGTGGGTTGAATACTTGGCTATGTGTTCGAGAGCCGAATCTAAGTCATCCACAACTCGAGCGGCTAGATCAAGGGTGTAGTACTCGGCGTTCCAGTCGTCTTCTGTCGCCTCAACTGCTCCGAACTTACTGACCATGGTCTGGTCTCCGTGAAGGATAACGTTCTTGGCCTTGAGCGCCTCGACAACGGCGGGAAGCACGGTGTCCACCACATTCTTGTGAATCAAGAGCGTCTCAAGGGCGTTGCAGACGCTAGGACGCTGGGTCTTGGAGTTGACAACAATGTCAACCGCCCAATCGACCCTTGCCGATTCATCGATGAAAATATGAACCACACCGTCTCCGGTTTGGATCACCGGTACTTTGGAGTCGCTGACTACTGATTTGATGAGACCGGCCCCACCGCGAGGCACCAGGACGTCGATTAATCCGACCGCCTGCATCATGTCTGAGGCTCCCTGCCGCCCAAATTCGTCAACTGTCTGAACGGCATCGCGGTCTACTCCGGCTGCCTCAAGAGCATCTTGAAGCAGTCGAACCAGAACGGCATTGGTTTTCTCAGCTGCTGTTCCACCGCGGAGCACTGTGGCGTTTCCGCTCTTTATCGCCAGCGCCGCAATGTCGATGGTGACGTTGGGTCGTGCCTCATAAATGGCACCGATGACACCGAATGGAACTCTAACCTGACTGATTTGCAACCCGTTGGGAAGAGTGCGGCCACGCACCACGTCACCAATAGGATCTGGAAGATCAATAATTAGCGAGACTGCATCAGCCAGAGATTGAATGCGCTTTTCATCGAGCTTGAGGCGATCTTGAAGGCCGACACTGAGACCACTTTCAACGCCATTCGCCAAGTCAATCTGGTTGGCTGCGATGATTTCGGACGAGCGCTGCGGCAACAAAGTGGCAATATTTCTGAGAACCTGATTTTTGACCAGAGTGTTGCTCTGGGCAAGGGAAAAAGCCGCAGCTTTTGCCAACCGAATTTTGTCTACAGCGGTAACCATGTCCTAAGCCTAATCCTGCCTGCGGGGACTGAACCAGGTGCCCACGCTTTCACCAGATAGTGCCAGATCGATGTTTGCGAAGCTGGTCAACAAAACCGCAGAGCCTGCGTTGGTGGCCAGTTTGGCTGCTGCTACCTTGGTCACTGCACCTCCGGTACCTACACCACTCGAGGTGCCACCAACTTGAATTCCAGCCAGATCATCGCCAAAGTCGACATCGATGATTCGTTTTGCTCCCGGATTCGCGGGCGGCATTGTGTAGAGCGCGTCGACATCGCTGAGCAAAATCAAGGCGTCTGCCCCAACTAGCTCGGCTACCAGCGCAGCCAGGCGATCGTTGTCACCAAAGCGGATTTCCGCGGTTGCCACAGTGTCATTTTCGTTGACGATTGGAAGTACACCTAGCGAAACAATTCGGTCAATGGCTGCCTTAGCGTTGGCGCGAGTTTGATCACCCTCTAGGTCCTCAGAGGTAAGTAGCACCTGTCCCGCAATCCAGTCGAAACGCTCTAGACTCTGCTGATACTTGGCAATAAGGCGTGACTGCCCAATAGCGGCAAGTGCCTGCGAGGTGGGTAAATCCTCGGGTTTTTGCTCTAACCCCAAGAGTGGCATGCCGGTGGCAATTGCACCCGAGGTAACCAAAATGACTTGGGTACCGCGCTGGTGGGTCTTTGCAAGTGCCTCCACCAAGACATCGATGTTGGCTTCATTGGTTCCCGTGATAGAAGAAGAGCCCACCTTGACGACGATGAGCTTTGCGCTAACC
>JBJTMG010000060.1:0-3700 GCA_046063415.1 Micrococcales bacterium | reverse complement strand
CAGCGCTCCAGACCTGAAAGATATCTGGAAGCTAGAAGAAGCGCTCTCGCTTGTAGAAAATGAATACGATTTGGTCATCATTGACACGCATCCATCGCTGCATGGCCTGACAAGAACAGCCTGGGCTGCAAGTGACAGAGTTCTAGTTGTAACCGAACCGGGTATTTTCTCGGTTGGGTCGGTAGGTCGAACCGTGCAAGCGGTAGATGAGCTCAGTTCGCAGGTCAACCACAGACTTGGAGTCGTGGGAATTGTGGTGAATCGAGTTCAGCCCAGCTTCGACGAACACCAGTTCAGGCTCCAAGAACTCTCGGAACAGTTCCCGGATCTGTTAATGACAACCGCACTCAACGACCATGCCGCTGTGCAGCAGGCTCAGGGAGCGGCAAGGGCGATTCACTCGTGGCCCGGCCCAGCCGCCGCGGAACTCTCTGATAAGTTCGATGAGCTGCTTTCAAATATTCAAGACGACGCAAAAAATCGGCCAGCGCGAAGAAGTCGCGATCGCCACAATAAGTACTCAAGCGGTAAGGCCAAGAGGGCCAGCTGGTTCCGGAGAACCAAAGAAGACAAAGGCTAGACAGCGCGCTTTCTCTGACGCCTTGACGCCAACTCGTCCATCTCTTCGAGAGAATCTGCGTGAATGTTCACCAGAGTTGCTTCAACCTCGCGAAGCACACGCCCAACTGCAATTCCAAATACGCCTTGGCCGCGGCCGAGCAAGTCGATTACTTCGTCCTGAGTGGTGCACAGGTAGACGCGCGCGCCATCTGACATCAGAGTTATACGAGCCAGGTCATTTATGCCGCTCTGGCGAAGTTCCTCAACAGCGGTCCGAATCTGCTGAAGTGAAACGCCAGTGTCCAAGAGGTTCTTAACCAGCTTCAGAACTAGTACATCGCGGAACGAGTAAAGCCTTTGAGTTCCAGAACCAGCTGCCCCACGCACCGATGGCTGCACCAGTCCGGTTCGGTCCCAATAGTCGAGCTGACGATAACTGATTCCAACCGCAGAAGCGGCGGCGGTACCGCGATAGCCACTGCGGGCATCGGTAGCTGGCAGGCCATCGGTGAAAAGCATGTCGTCGGCATACTCAGCCGGAGTTTGAGGCTCCGCAAATTGATCAGGGGTTACGGCACCGATATCGGACATTCGAACCCCTTTCCTATCTCAACTATGCGGTAAACCTAAGGTTCAAGTACAGGTTTAATTGTGCTTCTCAAAATTGAGTTGACTCGGCTCATTCGCAGTTACGGCGTGTCGGGCTTGCCTAAAGGGTTTTTGAGTCGAAAAAGCTGGTTCTAACTCTCGATCCGACTTATCGCGGAGTTGATGATCTCTGACCGTATTGCAGCAAACTGCTGCTCCATCTCACGCGCATAGTGCGCCGCCTTGGATCGGCTCACGGTTTCGTTTTTGCCCAAAATAGGAGCAATTACTCCCTCGATGATTCCAATCTCACGGTCTGCGGAGGCCTTGAGCCCGCGCAGGTGCCTCGGAGAGATACCGAAACGCTGCAGGTTCACCAAAGCCTTTGCAATTTCAATGGATGAGTGGTCAAAGGTCTCTTCTGGCAGCAACTTCAACTCTTGCGCCTCGGCAATTAGCTTGTCCGAGATTCCGGTCTGAGCGGTGAGTTCGAGTGCCGAGAACTTGCGAGCGCGCAACTTGCGCAGAACCGGTTCGGGGGCATCCCCACCGCTTGGGAGAGCTGGCGACTTACCCTCGTCCAGATCATCGAGGTAGGTTCCAATCACTTTGAGCGGCAAAAACCTGGTGCGCTGGAGCTCAAGAATGATGCGGATTCTTTCCACATCGTGCTCGGAAAACTTGCGGTAACCAGAAGCCGTTCGCTGAGGAGTGACAAGGCCTTGCTCTTCCAAAAACCTGAGCTTTGAGGTCGTCAAGTCAGGAAAATCGGGATCGAGAATGCCAAGAACTTGGCCAATCGTGAAAAGTTTTGCGGGCCTAGCCGTAAACAGCTTGGCTGGTTGTTGCTCTGGCATTTAGGCTCCGCGTTTGTCTAGCGGCGACGCGTAGAAAGTCATTCGGAACTTACCAATTTGCACTTCGGCTCCGTCATCGAGGAGGGCATTTTCGATACGAACACCATCGAAGTAGGTTCCGTTCAGTGAGGCAAGGTCTTTAACCTCAAACGTCGTCCCGTGTCGGTGGAATTCTGCGTGCCTACGAGAAACAGTGACGTCGTCCAAGAAGATGTCGGCATTTGGGTGGCGACCAGCGGTGGTCACGTCCTGATCCAGCAGGAATCGAGCACCAATATCCGCACCGCGCTTGACAACAAGAAGCGCAGATCCCGAGGGCAGAGCCTCTATCGCACCAATCTCTTCAACAGAAAGATCACCAGACTGCGCCCCGATTAGGTCAGAGTTGAAGTGCTGGGTTGACCCAACCTCATCGCGGGCATTCCCACCCTTATCCGCGAACTCATCCATTTGTAACCACTCCTTTGGTGATTAGCCTAATGCCCCAAACGCTGAGTTAAAACCAGATCTTTCACTTGCTTCACGTACACAAAACCAGCCCACCAATAGAGGCCTGCGCCCCACAGAGCAAAAGCCCAGGCAATTGGCTGAATCACAAAACTAACGTTCTCAAAAACGTTTGATAGTAACAGCAACGGAAATGCGTAGAGCAGAGCAAAGGTTCCTGCTTTGCCCAGGTAGTGAACCGGTAGTGGACCGTAACCATGCGTGGCGAGCACTGGATAAACCAGCAGCAGCAGCACGTCACGGGCCACCACAACTAGCGCAAGCCAAACCGGGATAACGTCGGTCCAAACCAGCCCCGCCAGGGTTGCAAAAATGTAGAGGCGATCAGCAAAGGGATCCAGCAGCTGTCCCAAGCGAGTGATTTGGTTGTACTTTCTGGCCCAGTAGCCATCTAGATAGTCTGTGATGCTCGAGGTAATGAGAACCAGCAGGGCCATGCCATCGGAGTGGTGAATAATCAGCCAGAAAAACACCGGCACCAGCAGCAATCTCAGGAAACTCAGCATGTTTGGCACGTTGCGTGCCTGAACCCACATGCTGGGCTGCGATGGCTGGGACATAGGTTCAGTCTAGGGCGCTTTGCCCCAACCCGAGTCAGCCAGGAGCGACGGTTTCCAACCTCAAAAATGTGGTCGGGCTAGCGGGATTTGAACCCACGACCCCTTGACCCCCAGTCAAGTGCGCTACCAAGCTGCGCTATAGCCCGTTGTTGCGAGGCAACCTCACAAGTTTAGCCTGCCTTGACTACTTGAGTCCCAGATTTACCAGGCTTGCATTGAGCGCTTTGGCCGAGTCCTGCAACTTTGCGATTTCCGCATCGGTGAGTTCAAGAAGCAGGGTGCGGTCGGCTCCACGCGAGTTGACAACGGTGGGAACAGAAAGCGCGACATCTTCAACGCCGTGGTAGCCGTGAACCACAGAGCTTACGGGGAGAATAGCGTTCTCGTCTCGCAGAATAGCCTGCACAATGCGGGCTCCGCTTAGACCAATGGCGAAGTTTGTTGCACCCTTACCCTCAATGACCTTGTAAGCCGCGTTCTTCACTGCAAGCGCAATCTCGGCCAGCGCGTGCTCGGTAATTCCCTGACCGTTTACTGACCAATTCTTCACTGGAATTGGCCCAATGCTTGACTGCGACCAAACGGGAAATTCGCTATCTCCATGCTCACCAATAATGAGCGCGTGAA
>JBJTMG010000059.1:0-2527 GCA_046063415.1 Micrococcales bacterium | reverse complement strand
CTTGCCCTTGTAAGGCTCTGGCTTGCGTAGCTTGCGAATGTTGGCTGCAACCTCGCCCACGGCCTGCTTGTCAATGCCGTGAACGGTCAACTTGGTGTTTCCGTCAACCGTGAACGAGATACCTGCTGGTGGCTCTACGGTGATCGGGTGGGAGTATCCGAGTGCGAACTCGAGAGCGCTGCCCTTCTGAGCAACACGGTAACCGGTTCCAACGATTTCTAGACCCTTGGTGAAACCTACGGTTACACCCTGGATGTTGTTGGCCAGTAGCGTGCGGGTTAGGCCGTGCAGCGAACGCGAGTTGCGCTCGTCGTCTGGACGGGTAACCAAAAGAGCGCCTTCTTCGAGGGCAATCTTGATAGGTGCAGGAACGGTGTGGGTTAGCGAGCCCTTAGGACCCTTAACCTCGACTACCTGACCGTCGATCTTTACTTCAACTCCGGCTGGAACCGAAATTGGCATCTTTCCAATACGCGACATCTGTGATTACCAAACGTAGGCGAGAACTTCTCCGCCTACTCCCTTCTTCGCAGCCTGACGGTCGGTTAGAAGACCGGATGAGGTGGACAGGATGGCGATGCCGAGTCCGCCAAGCACGCGTGGAAGCTCGGTGCTCTTCGCGTAAACGCGGAGACCTGGCTTGGAGACACGCTTGATGCCTGCGATCGAACGTTCGCGGTTTGGGCCGAACTTTAGGTCGACGGTGAGGGTCTTGCCGACCTCTGCATCTGCAACCTTGTAGTCGGCGATGTAACCTTCAGCCTTGAGGATCTGAGCAATGTTTCCCTTCAGCTTGCTGTAAGGCAAGTTGATGGTCTCGTGATATGCCGAGTTCGCATTGCGGATCCGGGTCAGAAAGTCTGCTACCGGGTCTGTCATTGTCATTGTTTTTGTTTCACTTTCCTCAGCGGTTTCCGAACGCTTTACGAGCGAGCGGACCTACCTGATTAGTTGGTCTTGAACGGGAATCCGAGCTCGCGCAGTAGCGCGCGGCCTTCTTCGTTGTTGCTTGCGGTGGTCACCACGGTGATGTCCATACCGCGTGCACGGTCGATTGAGTCCTGGTTGATCTCGTGGAACACGTTCTGTTCGCTGAGACCAAAGGTGTAGTTACCGTTGCCATCGAACTGCTTGTCGCTTAGACCGCGGAAGTCGCGGATACGAGGCAGCGCTAGGTTGAGCAGACGGTCTAGGAACTCCCACATGCGGTCGCCACGAAGAGTGACGTGCGCACCGATGGCCTGGCCTTCGCGCAGCTTGAACTGAGCGATCGACTTGCGAGCCAAGTTAACCTGTGGCTTCTGACCGGTGATGGCGGTTAGGTCATTGATTGCGCCATAGATGAGCTTGCCATCCTTGGCGGCGTCTCCTACACCCATGTTCACAACGATCTTGGTGAGGGTTGGAACCTGGTGTGGGTTCGTGAAACCGAACTCCTTGGTAAGAGTCGCGATGATTTCGGTGCGGTACTGAGCCTTTAGGCGTGGAAGCGCCTTGCCAGCAGCAGCCTTAGCAGCTTTTGGAGCCTTTACAGTTGCGTCAGTCATTAGAGTTCCTTACCTGACTTCTTGGCAACGCGCACGCGGACGGTCTTTGCGACATCCTTGCCTGCAACGTTCTTCTTGACGGTGGTCACCTTGGTGCCAACGCGGGTTGGCTTCTTGGTGCTTGGGTCAACGAGCTGGACGTTTGAAATGTGGATCGAAGCCTCAACGGTCTCGATGCCACCGGTCTTGGTGCCACGGTCGGTCTGACCGGCCTTGACGTGCTTCTTGACGAGGTTTAGGCCTTCGACGATGACGCGGTTGTTCTTCTTGTCAACGGCGATAACTTTGCCCTGCTTGCCGCGGTCTCCGCCGCGGTCCTGCGAACCACCGGTGATGAGCTGAACTAGGTCACCCTTTTTGATGTTTGCCATGAGTTATAGAACCTCCGGTGCTAGCGAGATGATCTTCATGAACTTCTTGTCACGAAGCTCGCGACCGACTGGACCGAAGATGCGGGTACCCTGAGGCTCGCCATCCTTCTTGATGATCACTGCGGCGTTCTCGTCGAACTTGATGTACGAGCCGTCTGGACGACGGGTCTCTTTGACGGTGCGAACGATGACAGCCTTGACGACGTCACCCTTCTTTACGCTGCCACCTGGGATGGCGTCCTTGACCGAGCAGACGATAACGTCGCCGAGTCCGGCATAACGACGGCCAGAGCCACCGAGTACACGGATGGTCAACAGCTCTTTAGCGCCGGTGTTGTCAGCGACCTTGAGTCGCGACTCCTGCTGAAGCATTTGTTACTCCTTGTTTGATGAATACCCATTACCGACGGGCATTCTAGGGATTTGTTTACTTGGCCTTTTCGAGAATCTCGACTAGGCGCCAGTTCTTGGTGGCCGAAAGCGGACGAGTCTCGCTGATTAGAACGAGGTCGCCGATACCAGCGGTGTTTAGCTCATCGTGAGCCTTGATCTTCTTGCTGCGACGCATGACCTTGCCATAAAGCGGGTGCTTCACGCGGTCTTCAACCT
>JBJTMG010000007.1:0-4990 GCA_046063415.1 Micrococcales bacterium | reverse complement strand
TTTGGTTCCACCCTCGGCGGGTGAAAGCCAGCTTATGGTTCCCCGTAGTTCGGCGGTCACCAAAGTCTTAACAATTTGGGTACCCAAGCCTGAGCCAATCTGTCCGTCGGGAAGACCTGCTCCGTTGTCGGCAACCGAGATACTCAATTTCTTGCCAGTTCGTTCGGCGGTAACAGCCACCAACCCGCTTCGTTCTGATAGGCCGTGTTCAACGGCGTTGGTCACAAGCTCAGTAAGTACCACCGCGAGCGCTGTTGCGGTTTCGCTCTTCAATTGCCCAAACTTGCCGTCCAGAATGGTTCGCACGGTGGTTCCGTGACTGGTCGCTAGCTCAGTGGCAAGCATAAGAACCCGGTCAAAAATCTCGTCAAAATTCACATCTTGAGCCAAGCCACTCGAGAGACTGTCGTGCACCATGGCAATGGCCGAGACCCTGCGCATGGCTTGGTCCAGGTTGTCTTTGGTCTCTTGGCTCTTGCTGCGTCTAGCCTGCATTCTGAGCAGCGATGCAACGGTCTGCAGGTTGTTCTTCACCCGGTGGTGAATTTCGCGAATCGTGGCATCCTTGGTAATCAGCTCACGCTCCTGCCGGCGCAACTCCGAGACATCGCGGCAGAGAACCAGAGCACCCATGCGCTCTCCCCTGGCCTTGAGCACAATTGCTCTCAGGTTCAGGGTTCCCTGCTTAGATTCCAGGTCCGAGCGCCATGGGGCCTTGCCCGTGAGTACCAACGGAAGCGATTCGTCGACGCTTTGGCTGTCTTTGATGCTCGAGGTAACTGCCTGCACCAGAAGCTTGCCCTCGAGCTCTCCAGTGACCCCAATCTTGTTGAAAGCCGAGAGGCCGTTTGGGCTGGCGAATAGTACCTTGCCATTTATGTCCAGGCGCAAGAGCCCATCGTTGGCTCTAGGCGCTCCGCGCTTACCACCCGTGGGGTCGCGCATATCCGGGAAGGTGCCGTCGGCCACCATGCTCAACAGGTCGTTACCGGCAGCTAAGTAGTTGAGCTGCAGTTTGTTGGGGGCTTTGGCCTCCGCTAGGTTGGTGTGGCGGGTGACCACCGCGATTGGGTTTGGCAGCACGGCTTCCTGGGTTGGACTCACGCGCCGGCGAACCGGAATAGCGGTGAAGCGATTCGGGATGCCATCGAAGGTATCCATTGTCACTTGGTCAATGATCTCTGCCGTGTCAAAGGCTTCGCCCACCTGCTGAAGCCAGACCGGCCTAATTACCTCACCGCTGATATCGCGGTAAAAAATCGTTGCCGCGCTTGACGGTCTAGCGTGAGCAAGAGCCACAAAACTGCCATTGCGGTTTGGAATCCAGAGCACTAGGTCGGCAAAAACCAGGTCGGCAATTAGTTGCCACTCTGAAACAAGCAAGTGGAGCCACTCTATATCGGAGTTGCTGGCGTTGGAGTTCTGTTTCACCAGTTGCGACAGCGTGGACATAGTCAGAGTTTAGTCATGCGACCCAACTTCTTGCTCTGCCTGGTTGGTGAGAGTTGGTTGGCCACCAAGACAGATATGGCCTGAAGGGCGGGTGACTTTGGTGCCGCCTGACGAAGTGGAATACCAGAAAGCATCGCCCGATCGCTAGCCTCGCCGTGGTCGGGCACGAAGGCTGCTATTTCGTGACTGCTTCTAGCGCCAAGCACTTGCGATACCTGCCATTCGGGTTTTGCACCCAGCGAGGATTGCCTGACCCGATTTACAACCAGCCGAGCATTTGGAAGCGCCACCGAACCCGACTCAGCAGCCAGGTGTCTGCCAAGACTCACGGGGTCTGCCTGAACCACCAGATACTGAGATGTAGCTACCCGGTCGCAAATCTGGTGTAGTTCGGTAGAACTTCCTGAGCCGACATCGATGACCACGACCTGATACCTCAGCGCTAGATATTCAAGTAGCACTTCGATTGGATCTGTGTTACCTAATGCGGTCGACGCACTCGCCGAAGTCAGCAGGTCTAGGGTTGCGCCTTTTGCCTCGATGGTGACAACTGTTGATTCCAGGCTTGATTGGTCAAACCGCTGCTGGCCTATAAGCCTTGCCAGAGCCGTGACAGCTGATTTGGCATCTACCAAACCAAAGTAGCGATTCAGAGTGGGTGCCGTCAGATCCAGATCAACAAGGCAAACCGAGTTTCCAAGAGCCGCCGCTTCAAAAGCGAAGTTCAGCGCTAACACCGATTTACCTTGGCCGGCAATGAGGCTTCTGAACGCAACCGTGGTGCCTTGCGCCGGCGGAACCGCAAACCGATGGTGACCTTTGGGTTGGAAGGGTTCAGGTTGTGTGCTCAGTTGCAGACTAGGCGCTGTGAGCTCTGAGGTTGGAGCCACTAGGTCTGAATTTGGATTTACCCCTTGCGGCTTTTCGTTCAACTGCAACGGTGCCGAGGAATCTTGTTTCGCGGTAATCAAGTCATTGAGCTGTCCGAAATTAATGGGTGCCATGGTCATGGGATTGGCACCAGGAAAATGGCTGCATCGGCAGCTACTGAATCCAGAATCAAAGGTGCGGTTTCGCTTGGTACCAAAAGTTCTACCTGCTGGTTTTGATTTGCAAAGACCCCCTCGGTCTTTATTACCTGCGCAACGATGGCATTCTCCGCCAGCTCCACGGGAGGCTGAAGTTCGTTGTCAATTCGTTTCACCGACCAAACCTGAACCTGAGAGCCAACTCTTATGGCCTTGCTCACCAGCGTTTTTGAAGTAACAACGACGCGGGTCTGACCCACGGATGGCCGTGCCTGCAGAGCTGAGTGCGCAATGAGTTCGCCCGCTCGAAGCGGATGCGTGAGAAACCCTTTGGGCCGGGTATCGGTGGTTAGGTAGGAACCGCCCAGCGAACCGAGCTGCGCTTGAACCTGACTGAAGTTTCCCTGGGCAATCGAGGCCCCGGCTGGTAAATCCTGCGTCAGCACCAGGTAACTGGCACCGGAAAAGAACAGGACCTTGGCGAGAACTGCCAGCAGACAGAGCGTTAAACCAATGCCGATAAGGTACTTGGTTTTGCTTACTGGGGTCTGGAGTCTGATTGCCGAACTCTGAACCCTTCGGTTTGAAAATGTCACGAATCCTCCTTACAGGGAAGCTTGTTGGGAACAGAGCCGACTATGTCAGACGACCCATCAGAAGGGTGCATGGTTATTCACAACCGATGACTAAACCCTTGACCTGGATGGCCCGAATCTGGCTAAACGGTAACCACTTGTGTTCTTGGGGGTTTAGGCATAACCACTTTGAATCAAGCTGATCTGCCGACAGCGGCTGCCAGACCCTGCTTCCTGCAATCTGCATCCAGAGCTTGCAATTTTCTAGCCTGAACAAGCGGCGTTCAAGAGTGAGCATATTGAACTCAATTCGGGGAATATGCCGGTTGGGGATGGTCAGAAATTGCAGGGTGAGAACACTTTCTAGAGGGATCGCGAACCCGGACTTACTCGTGTGTGAAACACCCCAGATGTGGTCCGCCGATAACTCGACCCGAGTAAGGTCAAGGCTCAGATTTACCGTGGATACTGAAACCGAATTTGCCGCACCGGGAGGTGGCGGGAAATTCCGACCAGCTCCTGAGTTGGCAGCCATCGGTGCCATTGTGTTGTTCAGAGTTGCAAACATTTGCCAAGTTTGTGCGGTAGCCACCCTCTTTGGAAAAAAGTTATTCACAATTTCGAAATGCCGAGTACTTTGGCTTTTACCCAGCAAATAACTTCTAACCAATGGTCGAACCAGCGGGAGGATAAAAATGGCAAGTCAAGCATCACCGGCTACTTCAGTAACCCCAGCTTTTACAGACGAGAAGAATTTGCGCCACTCGGTGCGGAAGCGGGTTCGAGCCTATGACCCACTGTTAGACGATGACCGAGACTTTCCAACCGAGGCAGAGATTGCCGCCATGCCAGACCCGGCTCCCCTGCTCCCGGCACTGGCAACTCTGATCGTCGAGGTCATTTCGGGGGTTCGCCCGGTTGACCAGCTCGCGTCGCTGGTGAGCGATCAAGTCTACGACAAACTTCGAGCTCGGGTCACAGCGAAGGCGGCGGCCGACGCCGGAAACCTTAGGCCAAGATTGGCACCCAAGTTTGCCGTCAAAAAGGTTCACCACGAGTCCCCTCGCGTTGGGGTTATTGAGTCGGTAGTTTTGGTCAGTACCGCGGTTCGAACCCGGGCTATCACCATTCGTTTGGAGCCAATCCACAAGAGATGGCGAGCTACCAGCGTTACAGTCCTCTAACCACCGGCTGGCGCCCGCGCCGCCTCAATCCACCAAATCCCCCCCCAGGAAAAAAATCCCCCGAGCCGCAGCTGCGACTCGGGGGATTTCCTTACTTGTGGCTATTTGAAGAACGAACTTCCCTTGCCATCTTTGGGCTTCTGATTTGCCTGAGCGTTTGGTTGTTGGGCGGGTCGATTCATTTCGGCCGGACCCTGGCTAACCTGAGCCGCGCCGTCTTCAGAAGGCGCGGTGTAGGTTAGCGCACCGCGGTCAGGGTGATCGTCTAGCCCCTTGGCCTCGACATCGGTGTGGTCGGCGTTAGCTTCTACCTGCACCTCAAGGTTGAACATGAAGCCAACGGTTTCCTCGCGGATGGCACCCATCATTTGCTGGAACATGGTGAAGCCCTCGCGCTGGTATGCGACCAGTGGGTCACGCTGTGCCATGGCTCGCAGTCCAATGCCTTCTTTGAGGTAGTCCATCTCGTAGAGGTGGTCTCGCCACTTGCGGTCGACAACGCTCAGAACCACCCGACGCTCAAGTTCGCGCATTGCTGCCTCACCAATCTGGCTAGCGCGGTTGGCATATGCAATGCGGGCATCGCTCAGGATTTCGCGGGTCAGCCAGGCCTTGGTCAGACGTGAGCGGCTTCCGGCTTCGGCCAACACCTCATCGATTTGCAAGCCGATTGGGTAAATGGCTCGCAGTTCGGTCCAGAGGGCCTCTAGATCCCAATCGTGTCCACTGTGGTCGGAAATGTGCTGGTCAA
>JBJTMG010000058.1:0-8394 GCA_046063415.1 Micrococcales bacterium | reverse complement strand
ATGTAGCGGGCGGTGAAGATGAGCACGGCGCCGCGCTTTTCGAGTTCGTAGCGGGCCCAGGCAAAGACTTTCCGCACCTTGGGCCGGCGCATCCACCCCCACCGGTCCAGGCCGATCTTGCGGCCCAGCATGTAGGCCATGTTGTCGCCGGCGATTGCCCCCACGAGTGCCGTGACACCGAGATCCACAGGTTGGGTTCGCCGCTGTGCCGGGAGAAGGCTGCGAGGGCAACGATGAGGGTCTCGCTGGGGACCACCATGGCGAAGCCGTCCACGAAGAAGAACACCAGCAGGACGGGGTAAATCCACCACTGGCCCGCTGCATGGAGCACGGCCTCATTAATAAACTCCACGCGGTGTTGCTCCTGTATGAAAATGACACAGCTAAAGTGCCGCAGCCAAAGCGGAAATCGTTCCTAAGTGTCCCACGGCGGGGGCGCTGTCCGCTACGCCTTGGTGCCGGGAATCGCCCTGTTAAACGAGCCGGTCAAGTGCCGGGTTCCCGGATGCGTTCCACCACGTTGGGTTTGCCCCGGAATTTGTTGATTACCAGGTCCACCACAATCCCAAGCGCCACGGCGCAGATGATCGCGATGGCCGCCCCCAGGACATGGTTGTCCTCAAACCACTGCCCGAAAAAGAGCCCTACGGCCACGGAGTAACCACCCCAAAGGCCGGCCGAGAGGATGGTCAGCCCGGCGAAGCGGAGATGCGGGTAATGGGTCACCCCGGCGGTCAGGTTGACTGCCACCCTGCCGATTGGAATGAAGCGGGCCACAAGGATCAGCGATGCGGGCCGTTTCCGCAATTCCCCGCCGGCCCAGCCGAACGCGCTCTGAATGCGCGGCCCGCGCATCCATGCCCAGCGCCTGGTGCCGACCCGTCGGCCCAGGAGATAGGCAATGTTATCTCCGGCGAAGGCGCCGGCTGCGGCCACCAGGGCAAGGAGCAGCGGGTTGGGGACGTCGGCGGTGGCCGCCACGGCCGCGAGGCCCACCACCACCGATTCGCTGGGGACCGGCGGAAAGAAGCCGTCAATGACACAGCAGGCCAGCACCAGGACCAGCACCCACGGCTGTCCGGCCGCGGCGAGGATGAAGTCGTTGATGGCCTGCATTGGTTCCTATGCTATGCGGTCGATGATCAGCTGCTGGGCAGGCCGCGAGCCTTCCGGAGCGATGACCACGGCATGTTCCAGGGCCTCCCGTGCCCGTGCGAACCGGTCAGGGGTGTCGGTCAGCAGCGTCATCAGGGGTTCACCGGCGCGGACGGTGGCACCCGGCTTGGCGTGCATGCGCACACCAGCCCCGGCCTGGACGCTGTCCTCCTTGCGCGCACGGCCGGCGCCGAGGCGCCATGCCGCCACGCCAACGGCGAGCGCGTCGAGTTCCACCAGCACGCCGTCGGCAGGGGCGTAGACGACGTCGGATTCCCGGGCCACCGGAAGGGCAGCATGGGGGTCTCCGCCTTGGGCGGAGATCATCCTGTTCCAGACGTCCATGGCACGGCCGTCCTTCAGGGCGGCAGCGGGGTCGGCGTCGCGCACGCCTGCACAGGAGAGCATTTCTTCGGCAAGCCGGACGGTCAGCTCCACCACGTCGTCCGGACCGCCACCGGCCAGCACTTCGAGCGACTCCTCCACTTCGATGGCGTTCCCGGCGGTGAGGCCGAGGGGGGTGTTCATGTTGGTCAGCAGCGCCACCGTGTTGACTCCTGCATCCTTGCCGAGGGCAACCATTGTCCCGGCGAGTTCGCGGGCTTTTGCCTCATCCTTCATGAAGGCCCCGCTGCCCACCTTGACGTCCAGGACCAGCGAGCCGGTGCCTTCCGCGATCTTCTTGCTCATGATTGAGGACGCAATCAGGGGAATGGCTTCCACGGTGCCCGTGACGTCCCGCAGCGCGTAGAGCTTCTTATCCGCGGGCGCCAGGCCGGCACCCGCGGCGCAGATCACTGCACCCACGTCCTGGAGCTGGGCCAGGATCTCGTCATTGCCAAGGTCCGCCCGCCATCCCGGGATGGATTCCAACTTATCCAGGGTCCCGCCCGTGTGCCCCAACCCGCGGCCGGACAACTGCGGGACGGCAACCCCGAACACCGCCACCAGCGGAGCCAGCGGCAGCGTGATTTTGTCTCCCACTCCGCCGGTGGAGTGTTTGTCTGCGGTTGTCGTGGGCAGCGCGCTAAAGTCCAGGCGTTCGCCCGAGCGAATCATGGCCATGGTCAGGTCACGAATTTCGCGTCGGTTCATGCCGTTCAGCAAGATTGCCATGGCCATGGCAGACATCTGCTCGTCGGCAACTACGCCCGCGGTGTAGTTGGCAATCAACCAATCGATTTGGTCGGTGGCCAGTTCGCCTCGCTCGCGCTTGGCAATGATCAGTTCTACTGCAGAGTATTCGCTCACTTGTTGCGCACCTAGGCTCTCTCGTCTAAATCTCTGGGGCCAAAGGCGTCGGGTAGGACCTGCTCTATGGTCTTTATGCCCGAGACGGTGTCCAGAAGCATTCCCGGGACCGAGTGCTCAAACAGCAACTGTCGGCAGCGGCCACAGGGCATGAGCACGTTGTCGTGCCCGTCAACACAGGCAAAGGCCACCAGTTTTCCACCGCCGGTGCGAAATAACTCGCTGACCAGGCTGCACTCTGCACAGAGGGTCAATCCGTAACTAGCGTTCTCAACATTTTGCCCGGTGATTACCCTGCCGTCATCTACCAGAGCGGCAACCCCTACTGGAAACTTTGAGTAAGGAACGTAGGCGCGACGCATGGCCGCGGCGGCTTGGAGCCGCAGGTCATCCCAGTCAATTTTTGCTTCAGTCACAACGAATCCCTAACTCTTTAGGTAGGCCTTGCCACTGGCGGCTGGGCCAGTGACTTTACCTACCAAGCCGGCTACCGCAATGACGGTTAGTGCGTAAGGGAGCATCAGCAGGAACTCGCTTGGAATCGGAGACCCGATGATGGCCAGTCCGTACTGCAGGCTCTCGCTAAAACCGAACAGCAGCGCTGCCATGGCGGCATAAATGGGATTCCAGCGACCAAAGATCAGAGCTGCCAACGCGATATAACCTGCGCCGTTGGTCATTTCTTTACCAAAGGCACCAACCTGACCAAGAGTGAAGTAAGCGCCGCCAAAACCTGCGAGCGCACCACCGATCATGACGCTCACGTATCTGGTTCGGTAAACCTTGATACCGACGGTGTCGGCGGCCTTGGGGTACTCGCCAACGGCACGAACCCTGAGTCCCCAACGCGTCTTGAACAGCGCCACCCAAACCCCGGCCACCGCCAAGAACATGATGTAGACAATTGGCGTTTGATAGAACAGCACCGGTCCAAGAACAGGAATCTGGCCAAGCACAGGAATCAGCATCTTCTCAAATCGCGGCGGGCTGTTGAACATGCCCAGGTCGTTGCTCATCATTGTGCTGAACACAAAGTTGGTGAGCCCAACCACCAGAACGTTTAGAACCACACCGACAATGATTTGGTCGACAACGTACTTGATGCTGAACACGGCAAGAATCCAACTGACCAGCACGCCGGCGATTGCAGCCGCCAGGACGCCGGCCCAGAGGCTATCGGTGAGTGATGCGACCAGCGCCGAAACAAAAGCGCCAGCCAGCAGCTGACCTTCAATAGCAATGTTGACCACACCAGCGCGTTCGCTCAGCACTCCACCCAGCGAGCCAAAAATTAGCGGAACTGCCAAAGCCAGGGAGCCTTGCAGCAGCGCGGTTATGGTCATGGTCTTGCCGGCGTAAAGCACCAGAAGAACACTGAACACAAAGAGAACGCCAAACACCGGAGACAGCCACTTGTGGTTCGGCTGGTTCTTGACCACCACGCGCCAGAGCGAGTACCCGGCGAGCGCCAGCATAACTAGCGCCGCAAACCAAGCCACGATGTTGACCGATACCGGGAAGTTAGGAATGGCAATCAGGTCGGTGTCGGCTGTCACCTGAATGGAGCTGGTGGTGGCAGGTGCCACCAGCGCCAGGATGAGCGCGAGCACCGCCACTACTGCAAGGGTTATTGGAGACCGCTTACTCTGCTTCACTTTGCAGCCTCCTTGGCCAACTTGCCGGCTTTTGTCTTCGAAACCTTTTGCAAAGCCCCAGCCACCGGTAACCGGTAGATGGCCCGAACCAGAGGTGGCGCGGCAATGAACAAAACGATCATGGATTGCACAATGAACACAATGTCAATGGGCACGTTTTGGTTGGCCTGCATGGTGATGGCTCCGGCGCGCAAACCGCCGAAGAGAATTCCCGCCACCAGCACCCCAAACGGGCTGTTTCGACCCAGTAGAGCAACCGTGATTGCGTCAAAACCGAAACTAGCGGCAACGCCTGTGGTGAGCATTGCCTCGGTTCCCAAAATCTGTGATGTTCCAGCCAAACCCATTAGGGCTCCGGAAACAGCCATAACCAGCACGTAGGTCAGACCGATATTGATTCCGGCCACCTTTGAAGCGTTGGGGTTGTGACCGAGGGCGCGGAACTGGAAACCCAACGATGAGCGCTTGAGAAGCCACCAGACAAAAAGCACCGATGCGAGCATGGCTATGAAACCCGCGTGCAACCGGAACTCGGTTCCAAAGAAGAGCGGGTACTTGGCAGAGTCCAGAACCGGTGGCGAAATGGGGTTGACCGCGTTGGGAGCCTGGAGCACCGGAGTCTTTAGCAGGTAGGTGAGCAACAAGCTAGCGATGTAGTTGAACATGATGGTCACGATGACCTCGTTTGCCCCGGTTGTGGCCTTGAGGAATCCAACCAGCGCGCCAAAGAAAGCGCCGCCAAGAACACCCGCGATGAGGGCTACCGGAAAGTGAATCCAGAACGGTAGGTCAACGAAAATACCTACCCAGCCGGCAAACATTGCACCAAAGATGATCTGGCCGGTTCCACCAATGTTGAAAAGACCGCTCCTAAAGGCAACGGCTAATCCAAGACCAGCCATGGTTATTGGGGTCGCGTAGGCCAGAGTTTCGGTGATCGGCTTGATCATGCCAGCGAAATCACGAGCCTGATAGTTGAATACCGCTCCACGGAACAGTGCGTCGTAGCCACCGAAAATGGCATTCCAGATGGCCCCGATTGTGTCTAGTGGACGCGCAAAAAAGTAACCGCTGCTGGCCTGAACCTGCTCGTTGCTAATGGCAATGAGAATACCGCCGACCACAAAACTGGTTAGGACCGCTAAGACTGAAAGTAGGGTGTTGCCCTCAACGATTTGGCGCCAGGCCTTGGCAAAACGTTTTTCACTCATGCGCTGATACCCGCCATCATCTTTCCAAGGGTTGCTCTGTCTGTGTCAGAGGGCACAATTCCAACAATTTTTCCGCGATACATGACTGCGATTCGGTCACCCAACTGGGTGGCTTCATCAAGTTCGGTGGCCACGATAAGAACAGGTATTCCGCTGTCGCGGGCAGCCACAATTTGCTCGTGAACAAACTCAATAGAACCAACGTCTAGGCCACGGGTTGGCTGGGAAGCCACAAGCAGACGTAGTTCGCGGCTTAACTCTCGAGCCAATACAACCTTCTGCTGGTTTCCACCAGAAAGCTGCGAAGCCAGGCTCGTGACTCCCTGAGCACGAACATCGAATTCTTTAATCTTCTCGTTCGCAAACTTGTTGAGCGTTGCCAGCTGAAGGTTCAAACCCTTTGCGAATGGCAGCCGATCGCTGCGGTCAAGCATTAGGTTCTCGGCAATGGTGAACTCTGCTACCAGGCCATCCTGGGTTCGGTCTTCAGGCACAAAACCCACCCCCAGGTCAAGCACCTGTTTCACGCTCTTGCCCAGCAGTTGGTTGCCATCGAGCTCAATGGCGCCGGTGGTCTTGCCGTGCATGCCAATGATGGCCTCGGTCAGTTCGGTCTGTCCGTTACCCTGAACCCCGGCAATAACCAGAATCTCGCCGGAGTGGATCTCAAAACTCACGTCGTCCAGAACCTGCTGCCCGGTGTGACTCCAGGCGCTGAGGTTTTTGACCGCAAAGGTAGCGGCGCCGGGCTTAGCCGGTGACTTTTCTACGTCTAGGTCAACCGCGCGACCAACCATCATGCTCGCCAGCGCCTCTGCGGTATCGGTCGGCTGTGCCTCGCCGACCACCTTTCCAAGCCGAATCACCGTGATCTTGTCCGCGACCTCTTTTACCTCGCGAAGCTTGTGGGTGATAAATACTATGGCGGTGCCGGCATCGCGCAACTGCTTCATGATCGCCATGAGCTCGTCGGTTTCCTGAGGGGTCAGAACCGCGGTTGGCTCGTCAAAAATCAACACCTTGGCGTCACCGATAAGCGCCTTGATGATCTCAACGCGCTGCTGCACACCAACCGGAAGTTCGCCAACGATGGCATCGGGGTCCACGTCAAACCCAAATCTGTCGCTGATCTCGCGAACGCGCTTGCGGGCCTCGGCGAGATTCAGAAAACCGCCAAATTTTGTTGGCTCGTGCCCAAGAATCACATTCTCGGCCACGGTGAAAACCGGAATCAGCATGAAGTGCTGGTGCACCATTCCAATGCCGGCTGCCATGGCGTCTCCGGGACCCGAAAACTTGACGACCTGGTCATCGAGGAGAATCTGGCCACCGTCAGCCTGATACAGGCCGTAGAGCACGTTCATGAGGGTGGATTTACCGGCGCCGTTTTCGCCGAGAAGACAGTGAATTTCTCCGGGGTTAGCCACCAGATTCACATTGTCATTGGCAACCAGTGCGCCAAACCGCTTGGTAATGCCTTTTAGTTCAAGCTTCATCGCTTCTTCCTAAGGTCTCAGCTTTAGGCAACTTTGTCGCCGCAGCCAACTGGGCTTAAGTCTACCCACGGCCACTGCGAGGGCAAAAAATCGGGGGCCGCCTTGAGCGACCCCCGATTTTTATTTAGTCAGACGACTTACTTGTTGTAAGCCGAGGTGACCTTGATCTTGCCCGAGATGATGTCGGCCTTGAGAGCGTCTAGCTCGGCCTGGATACCCGATGGGTAAGCCACGTCGTGCTGGTCAGCAATCATTACGCCACCGTTCTCCAGGGTGCCAACGTACTGGTTAGCGTCGCCACCGGTGAACTTGCCGTCAACGCCATCCTTGATGATCGAGACAACAGCGTTAGCCATCTTCTTCTCAATCGAGGTCAAGATGTTGGCCTTGTAAGCGGCGTGGGTTGGGATACCGTACCAGTCGCTGTCAACACCGATTACGTAGGTGCCCTTCTTGTCAAGCGTTGCCTGACCTGAACCGATGCCTACTGGACCAGCAACTGGAAGGATGATGTCAGCGCCCTGAGCAAAGAACTGCTCGGTCAGGGTCTTACCCTTGGCCTGGTCGTTGAAGTCACCGGTTGCGGCCCACTTGCTGCTGTCGGTACCTTCTGCACCAAGAACAACAACCTTCTTGCCCTTGACCATGTTGTAGTGCTCAACACCCTGCTTGAAGCCATCCATGAAGATGGTTACAGATGGGAACAGCATTCCACCGTAGGTGGCAACCTTGCCAGTCTTGGTGGTTGCAGCTGCCAGGTAACCAGCCAAGAAGGCTGCCTGAGCGGTGTCGTACTGGATTGGCTTGACGTTGTCCAGCGACAGTGGCGAGTAGTCATCGTTGCTTAGAGCCGAGTCAATCAGCGCAAAGTTGACGTCAGGGTGTGCCTTGGCTGCATCGCGGGTGGTGTTTGCAAGAGCAAAACCAACGTTGATGATCAAGTTACAGCCTTCGCTGATCATTGAGTCAACCTCAGAGGTGAAGTCGGTCTGGGTTGCGGTCTCTGGCGACTCGACCTGTGCGGTCTGAACGCCTAGCTCAGCCTTAGCCTGAAGCAAACCGTTGTAAGCCTCTTCGTTGAACGAAGCGTCCTTGAAACCACCGGTGTCCGAGACCATACAGGCCTTGTAGTCAACCGGGGTTGCGGTTGGGGTGGTTGGAGCTGCCGAACAACCTGCAAGGGCAAGACCGGCTACAGCGACGGCTGCTAGTCCCTTAGTAGTGCGTGAAAATAGCTTCACTATTTAGTCCTCCTGTAAATCAACCAATGGCTTTCATTGATTGTCTAACCCTTTCAGCCTAAGGCTCTTGGCGGCTGCGAGAGATTGCGAGAACAAAGTATTAACCGAGCCGTTACATTAGCGGCGCAAACGGGTGCATGGATGAAACATTCATTTGTCAGGCTTATTGGCGTGGGTGGCTCCAACGACGTGGTCACCCACCTTTGCGCGATGTCGCCGACAGGCGACTAGCCGGTGCGCCCAACTAAAGTAGGTCGCTGTGGCCCGATGTCGCCGACAGGCGACTAGCCGGTGCGCCCAACTAAAGTAGGTCGCTGTGGCCCGTGGCCTTAAGCGCATCCACCAGACTCTTCACGCGCTGGGAGATCGGAAGAGCACACGTCTG
>JBJTMG010000006.1:0-11415 GCA_046063415.1 Micrococcales bacterium | reverse complement strand
CCGGTTTCCTCAAGAATCTCGCGCACTGCGGTCTGCGGAAGGACCTCACCCGGATCCAGCTTGCCTTTGGCCCAGGCCCAATCTTTGTAAACCGTGCGGTGTACCAGAGCAACCATGAGCTGTCCGTCTACCTCGCGCCATAGAACGGCGCCTGCTGCAAAAACTGTCACTAGTTCCTGGCTCCGCGTTTCGCGTAAATGTCACTCATGATCTTGTCCTGAACGTCAACCAGTGGCTTGCCGTTTGCATCGCGGTAGTGACGAATCCACTGACCCTGGTTATTTAGGTGCCAAGATGCGCTGGTCTCGGCCATGCCCAAATCAAACACGCCGTTGAGCTCTTTGATTTGATCTGGCTGGGTGATTCGAACCAGAGCCTCAACGCGTCGGTCAAGGTTGCGGTGCATCATGTCGGCCGAGCCAATGAACACCGCAGGGTCGCCGCCACCCGCAAAACTGAAAATGCGACTGTGCTCCAGGTAACGACCAAGCACCGAGCGCACCTGAATGTTCTCACTAAGACCAGGCACTCCCGGGCGAAGCGAGCACATTCCGCGCACCAGTACCTCAACCTTGACACCCGCCTGGGACGCACGGTACAGGGCATCGATGATCTGTTCGTCCACCAGGCTGTTGACCTTGAAGCGAATAAGGCTGTTTTTGCCAGCCTGGTGGTGGGCAATCTCGCGATCGATTCGTGACACGAGCCCGTCGCGAACGCCGTTTGGTGACACCAAAAGGGATTTGAACGTGCTGTCGGGGGCAAAGCCCGAAAGTCGGTTGAACAGTTTGGTAAGGTCTTCGCCCACCGACTCGCGTGCCGTCAAGAGACCAAAGTCTTCGTAGAACCTTGCCGTCTTTGGGTTGTAGTTTCCGGTTCCAATGTGGCAGTAGCGTCGCAGGGTGCTGCCTTCTTGGCGAATCACCAGCGAGAGCTTGCAATGGGTCTTGAGCCCCACAATTCCATAGACAACGTGAACGCCAGCCTGCTCAAGCTTTCGAGCCCAGGCAATGTTGTTCTGCTCGTCGAACCGAGCCTTGATTTCGACCAGGGCCAGAACCTGCTTGCCTGCTTCGGCGGCCTGAATGAGGGCATCGACAATTGGCGAGTCACCAGAGGTGCGGTACAGGGTCTGCTTGATCGCTAGTACCTGAGGGTCGGCCGCGGCCTGCTCCAAGAAGGCCTGAACGCTGGTACTGAACGACTCGTACGGGTGGTGCAGCAGAACCTCGCGCTCGCGGAGCACCCCGAAAATGTCAGCGGTTTCGTCTTCACTGGCGGCAAGGAACCGGTTGGTTACGCGGTTATGCGGTTCAAAGTGCAGTTCTGGGCGCTTGATAAATGCAATCTCGCTGAGGCCCTTTAGGTCTAGCGGTGCGGGCAGGTGATAAACGTCTTCTTCCTCAACGTCTAGCTCACGAACCAGAAGCTCAAGCACCTGAGGGTTTATGTTGTTGGCAACCTCAAGGCGAACCGGTGGGCCAAACCTTCGACGAAGTAGCTCTTTCTCAAGTGCTACCAGCAGGTTTTCGCCCTCGTCCTCGTCAACATCGAGGTCTTCGTTTCTGGTCACTCTAAAGGTGTGATGCTGCAGGACATCCATGCCAGGGAAAAGCAGTCCCAGGAACTGCCCAATGACTTCTTCAAGCGGAATAAACCTGGCGTTGTGAACACCCGAGTTCCCTGGAACGCGAACGAAGCGGGGGAGCAGTGGCGGAACCTTTACGCGAGCAAAGTGTTCGGTGTGAGTCTCCTTGTTTAGAAGGACCACTGCAAGGTTTAGCGAAAGCCCGGATATGTAGGGGAACGGGTGTGCCGGGTCTACGGCCAAAGGTGTTAGTACCGGGAAGATCTGGTTTTGGAACTGCAACCGCAGGGCCTCGCGCTCTTCATCGGTTAGTTCAACCCAGCTGAGCATGTTGATTCCCTTGCCAGCAAGCTCTGGTTCTAGGACATCAATAAAAAGTTTGGCGTGACGCTCTTGCAGCCGGTGGGCCTCGGTTGCAATTTCCGAGAGCACCTCTTGGGGTGAAAGACCGCTGCTTGCGGTAACCGCTAGGCCGGTTGCAATTCGACGTTTGAGTCCAGCAACGCGAACCATGAAGAACTCGTCTAGGTTGCTGGCAAAAATGCTCGCAAAGTTGACCCGCTCAAGCAGCGGAACCTCGGGGTCCTCGGCTAGCTCAAGAACGCGCTGGTTGAATGCAAGCCAACTGATCTCACGATCAAGAAAACGCTCGGGCCCAAACTCGCCCTGGTCTTGGGGAATCGTTACCGCCATGGTTTCTTCAGACATGGGTAAAATCCTTGCAGTTATTGGTTGCCAGTAGGTGAATTTTGGTAGCGATTAGAACTGGCTGTCGGTCAGTAGATCCTCGGAATCGCTCAGATTGAAGCGATACCCAACGTTTCGAACGGTGCCAATGAGCGCCTCAAGGTCTCCTAGTTTCGCTCTAAGGCGTCGCACGTGAACGTCTACGGTGCGGGTGCCACCAAAGTAGTCGTAACCCCAAACCTCACTGAGCAGTTGCTCTCGGGTAAAGACTCGGCCGGGGTGTTGGGCCAGAAAGCGCAGCAGCTCGAATTCCTTGTAGGTAAGGTCAAGTGGCTTGCCGTGAACCTTGGCCGAATAGCTGGCCTCGTCAATGACTACTCCTGAAGCCGAAATGGTGTCGGACTTCTCAACCAGATTGCCACGTTCAATGGCAAGCCTGATTCGAGCATCAATCTCACCGGGACCCGCGGTCTCCAAAATGATGTCGGTTGCACCCCACTCGGCATTCAACGCCGGTAACCCAGCCTCGGTCACCACCAGAATCAGCGGGGCTGACATTCCAGTTGTGTTCAGAACGCGAGACAGTGATTTTGCGTTTGCCAAGTCGCGTCTGGCATCCAGGAAAACCAGGTCGGCCACGGGTGCGTTAACCAGGCTGGCGGGTTCAGCAACTATGTTTCTTACCCGGTGAGATAGAAGCGCTAGGGCAGGCAGAACCTCGGTGTCGGCTTGAGCCGAAAGTACCAAGAGTTGTGCCACGAGTCTCCCTTGTGATTTCCCCAAGTTTACCTAGAGTTTCTGCCTCAACCCAAACCTGATTGACGCTTGATTAGGGCATTATTGAGAGGTGAGCCAACGTTGGATAACCATTTATTCGCTGTGGGCAGCGACCGTGGTCGCCGCCATAGTGACAATCTCCACGGTCCAGGGCGAGGCGGCCTTTGCTTGGTTCGGTGCCATAGTCGCCGGCTCAGTGGCTACCGTGTCACTAATCCACCTGATTAAGGCAGCTCCAAGCGGATTCGTCAGGGAACTCATTTACGTGGGCGGCGGCAGTTACCTAATCTTGGCGCTGTTTAGCATCTACCTTTTTTTCAGAGGATAAACTCGAATCATGCTTCCATACGACGTGTTCTTCACCGGTCTGCTGATCCTGGCCGGACTCGCAATCGCTGGTATCTCAATCTTGGTTCTTTACAAGCTCTTCAAGGGTCAGAAGTAGTTGTTTGAACTCCCCGACAACCTGCCCATTCAACTAACGCCATTCGCGTTTCTGCTGGGCACGTGGCAGGGAACCGGGGTAATCAGTTACTCCCACCGTCGCAATGCTGCCGACCTTCCGGTTGAGTACGAGTTTTCTCAGCGGGTTGTGTTTTTCAACAACGGTGAAAACTATCTGACCTACCAATCCACCGTCACGCTTCTTGGTGGCGACGAGACCGTATTGCCAAGTGAAATGGGCTACTGGCGTTTGGCGATTCCTGCCGAACCCGCGGATCATGGACCGGGTCTACTGCCCGGCGTTGGTGAGCACAGCATTCAAACCCGCGATGATCTTGAAAAACACCGAACCGAGCAGGGTTTCGCCATTGAGGCGTCCATTATTCATCCCAGTGGAATCAGCGAGCACTACCTTGGAAACATTTCCGGAGCCAGAATCAACCTGGCCACCGGTATTGGCTCCAGCCGCCCGGTCAACTCAAAGGAATACTCGGGCGCGACCCGCATTTATGGACTGGTAGAAGGTGCGCTGCTCTGGGCCTGGGACATTGCGGCCCTGGGAAACCCTCTGGTTTCGCACGCTTCGGCCCGCCTCGAACGAGTGGAATAAGTGACTACCGCAAACCCAAACCCCCTGCTGCAGCAACGCCAGATTTTGACCGAGGGCGCGCTGGTTCGGGTTGAGTCCGGGGCAGTTGCGGTATCGGGTCCCGATCGACTCACCTGGTTGCACACCTTGCTCAGTCAGAACATTGCAAACCTAAAGCCAGGTGAATCTACCAGTGCGCTCCTCATGGATGCCCAGGGTCACATTGAGCACCTGATGCACGTTACCGACGACGGCGAAACCACTTGGCTCATAACTCAGACCAGCGGAATTGCCGCCCTGGTTGAAGCGCTTCGCAAAATGGTTTTTCGCAAGCAAGTGACTATTCAGGATCGCAGCGATGACTTCGTGGTCGTCGTCTCTTGGGGTCAACCTCTAGATGCCGTTCCGGTGGTCTGGGCTCACCCCTCGGCCAGCGTTTCGCCGGGCGGCCACCGCTATGGCGCGCCAGCCGATAACCCATGGCTGGTTTTTGAAAATCTGGTTCCCGTTGACCAAATGGCTCAGCTTCAAACCAGCCACGTTTTTGCAAGCACCGCTGCCCTAGACGCCCTGCGAATCGCCGCATACCAGGCCTCGGTTGCCGAGCTAGACGAAAAGTCGCTGCCTCACGAACTTGAGCTACTTGCCAACGCTGTTCACCTCTCTAAGGGCTGCTACCGCGGCCAAGAGACCGTCGCTAAGGTTCACAATCTTGGCCACCCACCGCGCCGCTTGGTGCTGTTGCACCTTGACGGATCAGAACACGAGCTGCCTGCGGTGGGGTCATCGGTGTTTATTGTCGGCATGGACAAGGCGCCGTGCGGCAAGGTCACCTCGGTTGCACAACACCACGAAATGGGTCCCATTGCCCTGGCGGTTGTGGTTAGGCGAACCCCCGAAGACGCGGCTCTCGTGATTCAAACCGAATTCGGTCCGGTTTCTGCCACTCAAGAGGTTATTGTGCCAAGCTCGGCGGGCCGAACCGCGGACGTTCCAAAGTTGCCAAGGCTAAAACTGGGGGCAAGGCTTTGACCGCCAAGCCGCTCAAGGTTTCGCAGCTCAAGGTTCACTGGAGCCTCAAGGAGTCAACTCAGCGCCTGATTGAGTCGGTGGTTCCAACCCTGCAAATCGCTATTGCGGCAACCGCAGCGTATCTGCTTGCGCACCTTGGGCTGGGTCACCAGATTCCGCTTCTTGCCGTGACCGTCACCATAACCAGCCTCGGTTTCAGCCGCGATGCCAGACCAAGACGCATTGCTCAAACCGCACTTGGAATGGTCACCGGAATCGCACTTTCCGAGCTGCTCCTGAACACCCTCGGGCAGGGCGTCTGGCAAATGAGCGTCATTCTGTTTGCCGTGCTTTTGGCCGCTCGCTTTCTCACCGGTTCCGCCGCCTTTGCACTTGCCGCGGGAACCCAGTCAATGCTGGTGTACCTGTTGCCAGCACCCATTGGCGGACCCTTCATGAGAAGCATCGATGGCATCGTGGGCGGCCTGGTTGCCCTGGCCGTGACCGCTCTGATTCCTCGGGATCCTCGTGGAATTGCCAACAAAGATGCCACCAAACTGTTCGAGGTGTTCATGGAGTCGGTTGAGGCGCTCAAGCTGGCTTTGCGCACGTCCGATGTCAAGACTGCCGATGCCGCCCTGTCAAAGGTGCGCCGCACCCAACCTCTGGTTGACAACTGGCGCTTGAGTCTCGACAGCGCCATTGCCATTTCTCGTATCTCGCCTTTCTTGCGCAAGTACCGTGACGAACTTAGGGGTCAGGTTCGCCTCATGCGCGGCATGGACCTGGCGACTCGTAACCTGCGCGTTGTGGTCAGGCGAATCGACTTTTTGCTGCGTGACGCCAAACCGCGGCCCTACCTAGCAGACCTCATGGACCAAATCTCCGAAGCCACTGAGCTTCTTTTGGCTGGAGTGGAGGAACCCGAGCGTTTAGACCAGGCTCAGGAGCTTCTGGTGGAGCTGATTCACCAACTTGACCCCAAAAAATTCGGTATTGCAGATCAACTCCGTGAGGCCAGTGTTTTGCTGTTGCTTCGCCCACTAGTGGTTGATCTATTGTGTGCCAGCGGCATGCCAGAAGAAGAAGCGCGAGCCGAACTACCCGTTATCTAGGCCGGCGCCACCGCGGCCCAGTCCACGGTGAGTTCACCCAGTTTCCAGCGCTTGGGTTCAACGCGAACCGGCCAGCCAGCTTCCTGAAGCTGCTGGCAGACTGCCTGCCATCGTTGCACCGCACCAAACACACCAAGCGGCGCATGCGCATTCCAGGCTTGGTCAAGAGCGGTTAGAAACGCATGGATGCGCTCACCCGGAACGTTGTGGTGAATCAGGGCTTTAGGCAGGCGCTCGGCAACCTTGCTGGGTTGCTCCAAAACGCTCAATCGGAGCGAGACCGTGAACCAGAGTGGCTTATTTCTGTCAAGAGTGACCCAGCTGGCCAGACGCCCAATCTCGTCGCAGGTGCCTTCAATGAGAAATCCGTTTTCGGTGAGTCTGGATTGCATCAGTTTCCAAGCATCGGCAACCTGGGATTCGTCATATTGGCGCAGTACGTTGAACGCCCGAATCAGGTCAACTTTGGCCGTTGCCGGTAGGTCGGCGGGCAGTGGGGTCTCGAATCCGCCAAGCACGAATGACAAGTTTTGATGAGAAACCGCAAGACCGCGCTCAACTCGTTCTCGCTCGATCTCAACTCCAATGACTCGCGTTTTCGGGTTTACCCGCTGACAACGAGCCAAAAGCTCAATTGCCGTGATTGGGCTAGCCCCGTACCCAAGGTCAACAACCAGAGGCTGTGCAACGGCCTTGAGTGTTGGAAGCGAGCAAAGGTAGCGATCAACGCGCCTGAGCCGATTGGGATTAGTGGTGCCGCGAGTCACAGCGCCAACGGGTTTCTTTACAGCCACGCCTATAGCCTTGCACAACTAAACTTGGGGTCATGTCTGCTAAATACACATTGATTTTGTTGCGCCACGGCAACAGCGTTTGGAACCAAGAGAACCTCTTTACCGGCTGGGTTGACGTTGATCTTTCAGATCTTGGTCGCTCTGAGGCAAAGCGCGCCGGGGAGCTTCTGGCCGAGTCCGGCATTAAGCCAGACCTGCTGTACACCTCTCGCCTCAAGCGCGCCATTAACACCGCACACATTGCACTCAACGCGGCCGAGCGCAGCTGGATTGACGTCAAGCGCGACTGGCGCCTAAACGAGCGCCACTACGGTGCGCTTCAGGGCAAGGACAAAGCTCAAACGCTGGCCGAGTACGGTGCCGAGCAGTTCCAGATTTGGCGTCGCAGCTTTGACGTTCCACCTCCGCCAATTGATGACAACGACAAGTACTCGCAGGCTCACGACGAGCGCTATGCCGACCTTGGCCCTAACGTTCCAAAGACCGAGTGCCTCAAGGATGTTTTGGACCGCATGCTTCCGCTATGGGAGACCCAGATCAAGCAGGATCTAATTGGTGGCAAAACCGTTTTGGTGACCGCCCACGGTAACTCACTTCGTGCGCTTGTCAAACACCTCGATGGCATCTCCGACGCCGACATCGCAGAGCTCAACATTCCCACCGGCATTCCGCTGGTTTACCGCTTAGATGAGA
This sequence comes from Micrococcales bacterium, assembly GCA_046063415.1. GTDB lineage: Bacteria > Actinomycetota > Actinomycetes > Actinomycetales > Microbacteriaceae > Rhodoluna. The sequence continues at coordinate 3,717 of JBJTMG010000006.1, read as the reverse complement.
ACTTCAAGCCGGTGGTCGCGGGTGGCGAGTACCTCGATCCAGAGGCCGCGGCCGCAGGTGCTGCTGCCGTTGCAGCCCAGGGTGCCAAGAAGTAACCGCTAATTCTGAGAGCAATAAAAGTGGGCCTCCCGATTCGGGAGGCCCACTTTTTTTAGGAAAGGATTTGGTGCAAAACTAGTCGTTCTCGTGCCACTCGCCGGTGGTGAGGTAGCTCACCTTGGTGGAGATATCTACAACGTGATCCGCGAAGCGCTCGTGGTAGCGGCTGGCAAGGGTGACGTCCACGGTGTACATTGCGTTTTCCTTCCAGTCGTCGGCAAGCACAACGTCGAACACGCCGCGGTGAAGTTCGTCTACGCGAGCGTCCTCGGCTTGAATGGTGCGGGCAAGATCCACGTCGGTGTTCTTGAGCAGCTTGGTTACGCGCTTGGCCAGTTCAACGTCGAGTTTGCCCATCTCTTCAAAGGTTGCCCGCAGCGAGGCTGGGACGGCGGAACCTGGGAAGCGGTAGCGAGCAATTGCAGCGATGTGACCGGCCAATGCTCCCATGCGCTCAAGCGAGGCGCTGATGCGAAGCGCGGAGACCAAAATTCGAAGGTCTCGTGCCACCGGCGACTGCTTTGCCAGCACCTTGATGACGGTCTCGTCCAGTGCAAGAGCCTTGCTCTCATTAGCTTCGGCCAAGGCGATAGCCTCGTCGGCCAGCGCGACATCGCTGGTTAGAAACGCTCGCGAGGCTTTGTCCATGATGTTGGAAACGGACTCGGCCATTTCTACCAAACGGTTTTGAACATCGAGCAGCTGGTTCTGGAAAACTTCGCGCATGGCGTCGCCTCTTTCGTTGATTACCACTGAACTCTCACATCTCTTAGTGAACAAATAAAAAACAATCACTTAACGGTTAAGTAATTGATGCCTGCCTTGCCAGTTGCGCCCCAAACCTGCTTGGGACAATGACCTAGGCTTAACACAGTCGCAGATTTGTTAACCAATTAAACAACGCAAAGGTTCCAATTTGCGACAACCTTGCAAACAGGGAGGGCGACTTGATAACAGTTGCTGAGGGCGGCCAGATTTCGCCCGAGATAGCCGAGCTGCTAGACGTGCTCGCTGCGGCCTCCATTGTTTTGGACGGATCGAACACCGTGATTCGTGCCTCCGACGGCGCTCTAACTCTTGGGCTGGTTCAGGCCCAGCTTCTGGTTCATAAGTCGCTGCAAGAGTTGGTAGAAGAGGCTCGGCTGTCTGACAAACCGGTAGACCGAGAGTTTGATTTAGTCACCGGACTTCGTGGCGAGCGAAGCTTTGTGTACGCTCGCGCGGCTCGGCTGGAGCGCCGGTTCATTTTGCTTTTGGTAGAAGATCGCACCGAGGCTAAGCGAGTTGATGAAACCCGCCGCGACTTCATTGCAAATATTTCCCACGAGCTCAAGACGCCAATTGGCGCCATTGGCTTGCTGGCCGAGGCCCTCCAGGACGGCAGCGACGACCCGGTCTTGGTCAAGCGCTTCGCGGCAAACCTGCAGCGTGAGGCACTAAGGCTGGGCAGCTTGGTTCAGGACATCATTTTGCTGTCCAGGCTTCAGGCGGCCGAAACCTTCGATGGCTATCAGTCAGTTGATCTAGCGCAGGTGATTCACGAGGCGGTGGATCGCAATCAGGTGCTGGCCGAGACTAAAAAGATCAAGCTAAAGGTCTCAGCGCCAAAGGGTCACGTGGTTTTCGGTGATTTCGAAGCCTTGGCCACGGCAATCAAAAACCTCATTGAAAACGCCATTCTTTACTCCGACGAAGGCAGCCAGGTTGGCATTGGGCTCAGATCCGTAGACGGGGTAAGTGAAATCACCGTTATCGACAATGGTGTTGGAATCTCCGTTGACGAACAGGAGCGCGTGTTCGAGCGTTTTTACCGAGTAGACCAGTCGCGGTCACGCCAGACCGGCGGTACCGGGTTGGGCTTGAGCATTGTCAAGCACGTTGCTCTGAATCATCGAGGCGAGGTAAAGGTCTTCTCGCAGCCGGGATTGGGTTCCACGTTCACCTTCCGGATTCCGGACCTTTCTAAAGCCGTTGCCGAAACACAAGCACAAGGAGAACAGAAATGACCCGAGTCCTGGTTGTCGAAGACGAGCAGTCACTTCGCGAGCCCCTGGTTTACCTTCTGCAAAAAGAGGGCTACGAGGTATTCGAAGCCGAGGATGGCATTAGAGCGGTGGAGCAGTTTGAGGCTCACGAGCCGCAAATTATTTTGCTCGACCTGATGCTTCCGGGCCGCACCGGCAGCGAGGTTTGCCGAATCATTCGCGCCACATCATCGGTGCCGATCATCATGCTGACAGCAAAAGACAGCGAGATTGACAAGGTTGTCGGGCTCGAAATAGGCGCCGATGACTACGTGACCAAGCCATACTCAACGCGCGAGCTCTTGGCCCGAATGAAGGCGGTTCTTAGGCGCCAGCAGGAGCCTGCTGTGGTCGCTGGAAACATGCTTGAAGCCGGGCCAGTGCGCATGGATGTAGAGCGGCACCAGGTTTTCTTTCACGGTGAAAAAGTTGCCATGCCGCTCAAAGAGTTTGAGCTGCTCGAGCTTCTGTTGGAAAACGTGAACCGGGTGCTAACGCGCGGCCAGATCATTGACCGCGTCTGGGGAAGCAACTACTACGGCGACACAAAGACCTTAGACGTGCACATCAAGCGCATTCGCTCAAAGATTGAGGACGACCCTGCCCGCCCGGTGCACCTTCTCACAGTGCGGGGCCTGGGCTATAAGTTCGAGGTCTAGCCTTTTAGAACCAGATGCAAAAACCGCCAGCACCGATGTCTCGGGCTGGCGGTTTTTATTTAGAAAACTAGTTAGTCGCCTCGGCAGTTGGGCTTGGGGTTGCAGCGTCAGTTGGGGTGTCGGTTGCAACCGGAGTGGCGGTTGGAGCAAGGCCCGCGACCTTATCCCGGTACTGGGCAAAGGTGTCGTCTAGAACCGGAACGTTCAACTTTTGCCAGTTGTTTCCGTTGTCTGCAGAAACAAAAATTGGGAAGACCGCACCTGCTGGCAGGGTCACCTTGATGCCCGACTGGGCGTTTCCTTCGCCAACGTTTAGAACGGCGCCACCAGGGATCACCACGCGCTCGCGGTACTTGGTGCCGTCGGCTAGATCCTGCTGAAGTTCAAGCATTACGTCTGCGCTGCCCGAGTTTGCAAGGGTTCCGAAGAGGTTACCGTTGGTGCCATCGGTTAGGTAGAGGAAGTCGCGGAGCTTGAGCACCTCACCCTTGCCTAGTTCAAGGTCTACGCCCGAGCCATCGGCTGGTGCGTAACTTTGCAGCGACTCTGGTGCTGGGTTGAACGAACAACCTGCGGTAGTCAAAACAAGAGTGGCTGCAACTGCGATGGCAGCAAACTTACGAGAGAGCAATTTTCCTCCTGGGAACGGCACAAACGCCACCACTATTTTACCCCCAAGAAATTGGCATTCCTGTGGTAAAATCGTGGTTTCTGAAGGGAATTCACATGCGTTTTGAGGTTGGAGAAACCGTAGTTTATCCACACCACGGTGCTGCCGAAATTATTGAAAAGGCTATGCGCACTGTTCGTGGCGAAACTAAGGCCTACTTGCAACTCAAGGTTGCTCAGAGCGAGCTCACCATTTGGGTTCCCGAAGAGAACGTTGAGATGGTTGGCGTTCGCGACGTTATCGACAAAAAGGGCGTAGAGCAGGT
>JBJTMG010000057.1:0-12807 GCA_046063415.1 Micrococcales bacterium | reverse complement strand
CTGGTTCCACACCTCAGATCTTGGGGAGTTTTCCACCGATGGCCGCCTCAACATTCTTGGGCGCGCCGATCGGGTACTGATTTCCGGTGGTCTCAAGGTTTCGTTAGACGCAATCGAGGCGCGCTCGCTGCAGCTCGGTGGCGTGGTTGAGGCAGCGGCACTTGCGGTAGCCGATGACCAGTGGGGCGAACGTGCCGCCCTGGTTTACGTGGGCAGTCCCGAGGTAGCCGATTACGCAGCCGAACAGATTCTTGAGGCACTGGGTCCCGCCGGCAAGCCGGTGCGCGTGGTTCGGGTGGCTCAGCTACCGCGCCTGGCTAGCGGTAAAACCGACTATCTGGCGCTAAAGGCGCTTTTGGCTGGTTAGCATTTTTGCATGGCCAACACTAAACAAACCAAGCCCCACGCTCCCGCCCAGCCAAAAGGTCTAGCTCTCTGGGTTGAGGGTGCCAGGCTGAGGACTCTGCCGCTGGCTATTGCACCCGTGGCCATTGGTGCTGCCGCAGCCACTGTCACAAACAAGTTTCAGCTGCCACTTTCCCTGCTCGCCCTGGCCGTTGCCCTTTTCCTTCAGATTGGCGTCAACTTTGCCAACGACTACAGCGATGGCATTCGCGGAACCGACTCGAAACGGAACGGTCCTCTCAGACTGACCGGCTCAGGTTCGGCCAAACCGGCCGCGGTCAAATGGGTCGCTTTCGCATTCTTCGGTCTTGCGGGAGTAGCTGGCTTGGCAATTACGGCACTCACTGGTTTCTGGTGGCTTGTTGCGGTTGGTGTGGTGTGCATTGTGGCGGCCTGGTTTTACACCGGGGGCAAGAGCCCATACGGATACGCCGGCCTCGGCGAAATTGCAGTGTTCATTTTCTTCGGCCCGGTTGCAACCGTGGGTACCGCATTTATTCAATCGCGTGAGCTAGATCCTGCCTCGGTGATTCTGGGTTCGGCAGCCGGGCTTTTTGCTTCCGCTGTTCTAATGATCAACAACATTCGTGATCGAGAGATTGACCAACACGTTGGTAAGCGGACCCTTGCAGTAAAAGCCGGACCTGGCTGGTCCAAGTTCATTTACCTGGTGCTGCTCTGGTCGCCGTTGGGGTTGCTCATATTGACCGCATTTTTGTACCCGACGGTTCTACTGGCTCTGCTAACTCTGCTGTTGGTTTTACCAACCACGCTGATCGCGCTCACCGCAAAGACCACCAAAGAATATGTGCTGGCTCTAAAACTCACCAGCTTCTCAGCTTTAGCTTTTGCCCTGGCCAGTGCCTGGGGATTGCTACTTGTCGGAGGCCTCGTCTAGGGCTTGGTTTTCGGCATCTGCCTGATCGTCTTTGCGCTTGCGGTTGACGCGCTCATAGACATCGCGTGAAACGGCGTCGCGCTGGCGCCCCAAAAACAGTAGCGAAATCGCTGCGCCAAGCGTGGCTGCTATCAGTGCCGAGAAAAATGGGTCAAATTTCAGAAGCAGCATTAGGGCCAGAATGCCAAAAAACAGGCCTACGCGAACGGTTATAAAAAGAAACCAAGGGTTTTTCATACCTCAATCCTAAGTAGGGTTAAAGGCATGAGACCGCTGTTGTTCGCCCTAGCCGCCATTGCGATTTTCACCGTTTTTACCACCGTCTACGCAGCCACCGCCGAATCGGGCAGAGTGCGCAACCTACCCAAGTGGGTCTGGGTACTTATGTGCCTTTTCATTCCGGTCATTGGCGGAATGCTCTACATAACAATTGGTCGCCCGGTTGTTCAGGGCACCGGTGCTTCGGGTGTAGCATGGGCAGGCTCGCAGTGGAGCTCGCCGCGCAGAGCCCCAGACGATGACCCCGATTTCCTGCGCGACCTAGAAAAAAAGATCAAGCCACAAGACCCTAAAGACGAAGACCCAACGGACAAGTAAATGCATTCGTCCAAGGCTCAGGTGCTTGCCGCCAACCTCATGGCCCAGCTGGTGGCCAATGGCATTGACCATATCTTTGTGGCACCGGGCGCAAGATCTCAGGCCCTGGCGATTGCCGCTGGTCAGTTGGCACAGGCCGGTGAAGTTCAACTTCACGTTCGCCTCGATGAACGGTCCATGGCGTTTCAGGCGTTGGGTGTTGGTCTCAGCAGTGGCTTTCCGGCGGCGCTAATCACCACCAGTGGAACCGCAGTCGCCAACCTCCACCCCGCCGTGCTAGAAGCCCATCACGCGGGTGTTCCCATGATTCTGCTCACCGCTGACAGACCCGCAGAGCTTCGGGGAATCGGCTCGAACCAGACCACGAATCAGGTTGGGATATTCGCAGATGCTGTGCTCGATTGCATCGATGTCGAGGCTCCTGCTGAGGGCGACTCAGATCAGGTGTTAGCAGGCTTGGGTGCTCGTTTGGCTAGGCAAGCGGTTTTTGAATCGGTTGGCAGTGGCGGGCCCATCCAGCTGAACCTTGCATTTCGAGAGCCACTGTCTGACACCTTGCCAAGCGCAGCCGAGATTTTTGATCAGCTTGTTAGCAGTGACCAGGCTGAGGCAGTTCATGTTCACGGACCCGAGTGCGATCATGCGGCCGAGATTGCACTGGAGGAATCGGCAGCAGCAGATTCGGTGATTGACCTTTCGCTCAGGACCATCGTTGTAGCTGGCGATGGCGGCGACCTTGCCAAGTGGTACTGCACCGGGGTGCCTTTGCTAGCGGAGCCCAGCAGCGGGGTTCGCGGCCTGGCTGAGTCGGTGCCGGGTTACCTGTGGATTCTGGAAAATGAGCCGGAGCTGGTCACCCAAGTTCAGCAGATTCTGGTTTTTGGCAAGCCCACACTAAATCGACCGCTCCAGGCTTTGCTCAAGAACCCAGCGATTAAGGTTTTCAGCGACCCCGGAAGGCACGGAGTCTTCAACCCCGGCCACAACACCCAACTACTTGGCGACGATGTCGAGTTTTTGGGCGACTCTAACCCCCAGTGGCTAGCCAGCTGGAAAGAAGCTTCCAACAGATACTTGAGCCAAAACGCCACTGCGCTTGAGCCAAGATCCAATGGGGTCACCAGGCCTCAGCTGGTTCAGTCGGTGTTCCAGGCGGCTGACGAACTAAACCCTCTGGTGCTTGGGGCATCCAGGATGATTCGGGTTGCCGAACGCTGGGCACCCGTGAAGCAACTTCAGGTTTACGCAAATCGCGGGTTGGCTGGCATCGATGGCACGGTGGCTACCGCCAGCGGAATTGCTCTGACCGAGCCCGGCGCCACCACACGCGTTTTGCTGGGAGACCTGACGCTCCTTCACGATTCCGGGTCGCTGGTGATTGATCCCATCGATGCGAATTTGAACATTCAGTTGGTGGTGGGAAACGACAACGGCGGCACAATATTCAGCGGTCTAGAGGTAGCGCAGTTACTACCAGCCGATCAACTGCAAAAGCTTTTCACAACCCCGCAGGCAGTCAACCTCGAGCACCTGGCCAAGGCGTATGGCTGGCATTACGTGGCGGTAGATTCGGTAACCCAGCTAGACGACGCACTGCAGCTACCGGGCCACGTCCTGATAGACGTGAAACTCGTCGACTAGCTAAGCGCCTGACGAATCGGCTGGAACTTGAGTCTGGTCTCGGCCAGCTCACCCTCTGGGTCAGATTCCGCCACCACTCCGCAGCCGGCAAAGGCGGTAATGGTTTGACCGTGAAGGTACGCTCCGCGAAGCGCAATAGCCCACTCGCCGTCGCCGTCGGCACCGATCCAGCCAACCGGTCCGGCGTAGCCACCGCGATCAAACGGCTCATTGGCATCGATGAATCGTTGGGCCGCCTTGGTTGGTGTGCCCGCTACCGCGGCAGTCGGATGCAACGCGGCGGCCAGGTCCAGCGCCGACGCGTTGTCATGGAGCACCCCGTGGACATCGCTGGCTAGGTGCCAAACGTTTGGTAGGGCCAGGCTAAACGGCTCGGGGTCGGCGTCAATCTGGGAACAAAACGGGGCCAGTGCACTGACCAGAGAGTCCAGGGCAAACTTGTGCTCGTGCTTGTTTTTCACCGATGAAGTGAGAGCCGCCGAAATGGCTCGGTCAATACCCGGGTCGGTTCCGCGTCCAGCAGTTCCTGCCAACACGCGGGCCGAAACCTGCCCGTGCGAAACCCGCACCAGCAGCTCCGGCGAGGCACCAAACATGCCAGCCACGCTGTAGGTCCAGCAGCCGGGGTAAAGCCTGGCCAGTTTTGACAGAGCCGGCCTCAGGTCAAAACCAGGTTCAACTGTTGCCTCAAGGTCGCGCGCAAGGACCACTTTTTCAAACTCGCCGGCTTGGATCCTCGAGACGGCTTCAGCAACCAGGCCTGTGAAATCCGCGGGGCTTAACTTTCCCGCAACGGGTGTTGGTGGGTTGGCGATTGAATGGGGAGAGGGTGAGTTCCAGGGGAAACCAAGAGAAGAGACATCGATGTCGGCCTCAATGGGTTTTGTGTCAATGCGGGTTAGCCAGCTGCGGCCGTCGCGTACTCCCAGAATTTGCTGAGGAATCACCAGACGACTAGGGATTTGGCTGGTGTCACTGAAACTAATTGAACCGAAAGCCACCAGGCCACGGCCAGGACCGGGGGTGGCATCGAAACTATCAACGATTAAGGTTTTCCACTGCTCTGAAAGGCTGTCGATTCTATTTTCGCCAGTTGCGGTAAGTTCCAGAACTTTGCCAAAACCAACCAGACCCTCGCCGTCGCGAATGAAGGTCAGGCACTCTGGAGGCAGGTGGTCTAGAAGCGAAAACTCAGGGTCAAGTTTTAGGCTGTCGGTTCGAACAAATAGCCGTGGGTTTGGCGTCGCAACCATGCGTTGACCCACCTATCGTTCTGTCTGAGCGTTTGCTGTGAACGTGCTTTTGGGCCTTAGTAGCGCCATTTTGCACAGTTATTCTGAACACAGAACTTTTCGATTCTATGCCCAGAAAGATCCCCATGAAACGGCCAGCAAACGGGGTGGCAGCAGTTGCCACCACCCTAGCAATGCTTTTGCTGCCGTTTGGCCTGGGTGCCGCCGTGCCTGCATTGGCCAGCGACGGCCCGACGGCTCAATCGAGTTCATCGCCGGAACCAACAGAAACCCATGAGAGCGAGTCCTCCGATGACGAGGGGGACGAGGAGCACACGCTAACCGAAGCCGAGAAGCAAGCTGCCGAGGCTGCGGCCAAGGCGGCCGAGCTAGCGCGGGAGGCGGCCAAGAAGGCTGCCGAGGACGCTGCCGAAGCGCAGAAGATCGCCGATGAGGCCGCCAAGAAGGCCGCCGAAGACAAGTCTGCGGAATCGCAAGCGCTCGCCGAGAAGGCCGCCAGTGCGGCAAAGTTGGCGTCACAGGCTGCCGCACAAGCCAAGAAAGCGGCCATTGAGGCTGGCCGAAAGCGCCATGAGTTGAGCGACCTGGATAAACATGCCGAGCTCAAGAGTAAGTACGGCGGTTTGCAGGACATTTCCACACCGCCGCTTTTGATCAAGCCAAAGCTCAACAGCGGTGCCAGCGGCGCTAACTCGTCCAATGACGGCAATTCTTCTGGAGATAGCGACGATGGCTTCGTCTCTAGTCCTCTTGACGTAACCAGACACCAGTTGAATGGCGGTTCGGTTTCACTGAGTGACGGATCGCACGATGCCGATTTCAACACGAACGTCAACGAACCGGTTATCAACAACATAGTTGCCACCGACTACTCATCTCCTGCCGACGAGTTCATGGCAAAGGCGTATTTTGCAATGGGTGTCCTTGCGATTGGAGCACTCATCATGGCAGGCGGTTTGTTGCGGCCAAAAGCCACAGAGGATTGAGCTCCCTGGAAAACTGCCCAGATTGGCCCATAAATTGCAAAGGTAGACTTGACCGGTGAGCAAAGCAGATTTGGCCAAGAAGCCAGCCGAAGTGGCAGCCATGTTCGACCAGGTTGCCGAAACCTACGACCTAACCAACGATTTGCTCTCTTTTGGTCAAGACCGAGCCTGGCGCAAGGTGGTTGCCAAGCTTGTCAATGCAACCAGTGGGCAAAGCATTCTTGACTTAGCCGCTGGAACCGGCAGCTCATCCGTTGTCTTTGCAAAGTCTGGCGTTCGAGTTGTTGCGGGAGACTTTAGCGAGGGAATGCTTGCGGTGGGGCGCAAGCGTCACCCCGAACTTGAGTTTGTTTTTGCCGACGCCACAAACCTGCCATTCAAAGACTCCGAATTTGATGCGGTGACCATCTCCTTTGGGCTCAGAAATGTTGTCGACACTCAAGCCGCCCTAAAGCAAATGCTTCGAGTGACCAAGCCGGGTGGCAAATTGGTCATCTGCGAGTTCAGCAGGGTCACAAACCCTGTGCTCAGGCCGCTCTACAACTTCTATCTGAACCGATTGCTACCAGCATTTTCTAGGCTTGCCAGCAAAACCCCAGAGGCCTACAGCTATCTTTCGGAATCCATTCTGGCTTGGCCAAACCAGCAGCAACTCGCGGCTCTCATTGAGCAGGCCGGCTGGACTCAAGTGACCTTCAAAAACCTAACTTTTGGTGTGGTTGCCGTGCACACCGCGGTGGCTCCGGCGACCAGCACGCAAAGCACCGAGGCCGACCAAGGCAAGAAGAACTAATGGCCATCTCGCTACCCAAGCAGTTGCGCAAAGTCACCGACAAAGCGCTCATCAAGAAGCTCGAAGACGGACTAGAGCTGGTTGAGATTGCGCTCGAGAAGGCTGTGTCACACACCGACCCAATCGCAAAGGTCACGGCCCGCCACCTTTCCTCGGCTGGTGGAAAGCGCATGCGCCCAACGCTGGTCTTGCTGGCCGCCCAGTTGGGCGATGCCAGCGACCCCCAGGTCATCGATGCCGCCGTTGTTGTTGAACTGACCCACCTTGCCACGCTCTACCACGATGACGTCATGGACGACGCTCCCAAGCGCCGAGGCGTAGCAACGGCACACGAAATTTGGGGTAATAGCGTTGCCATTCTCACGGGTGACTTGCTGTTTGCTCGAGCTTCTCAGGTGGTTTCGCGTCTTGGCGCCAAGGCACTAACCCTTCAGGCCGATACCTTTGAAAGACTTTGCTTGGGTCAGCTTCACGAAACCGTTGGCCCCTCGGAAACCGACGATCCGGTACAGCACTACATTCAGGTCATGGCCGACAAGACCGGCAGCCTCATTGCGGCGTCGGCAGAACTTGGAATTATGTTCTCGGGTGCGCCCGATGAGTTCCGCGAGCCAATGCGAAAGTATGGCGAAAACATTGGAGTTGCGTTCCAGCTGATCGACGATGTTATCGACATTCACTCCGATGGCTCAAAGTCTGGAAAGACTCCCGGCACCGACCTACTAGCCGGGGTGCCAACGCTTCCTGTGCTTCTGCTACGCCAGTCTGCCAAGACGAACCCTGCCGATCAGGCTTTGGTGGATATCATCGATGCCGGCTTAGATCAGGATTCCGTAAAGTCCGTCATTTTGGCATTGCGCGAGCACCCGGTGACTGAGGCGGCTAACCAAGAGGCAAGGCGCTGGGCCCAGGCCGTGGTTGATAGCATCGCGACGCTTCCCGACGGGTCGGTCAAGACCGCGCTTGAGACTTTTGCGCTCGCAGTGGTTGACCGCGAACAGTAAGAAGACCGTAAACGCTTCCAATAGAATTTGGAAATGGCTAAGCAGATTATTTCTCTAAACCGCGCGGGTGTCTCGGTTCTGATCGAGACCACAACGGGAACCCCCAACGTGTTCTACTGGGGTGACCAACTAGCTGCTGGGGTTGATCCGCAGCAATACCTGCTTGCCATTACCGAACCCGCGCCGCACGGCTACTACGACTTTGCGCACCGGGGCGGCGCCTGGCGCGAGAATGCCCGTGGCTTCTGGGGGCGCCCAAGTTTGCTTGGCCACCGCGATGGAAAGGACTGGAGCCAACTCTTTGAATTAATCGCCGTTGAAGAGTCCGAACACGCCGTCACTTTTACCTCGGCCGACCTCGAGCTGGGCGTTCAGGTTTCAATCAAATACAGCCTCGATGCCTCGGGTCTCCTGCTGGTGGACCACTCGGTTACCAACCTGGCCGCCGGCACCTTCTTTCTTGAGAACTCCACCGTTTTTCTGCCGGTACCGGACCACGCGTCAGACCTACTCGACTTCACCGGTCGCTGGCTAAAAGAGCGCCAGCCTCAGCGAACCAAAATTCAAACCGGAATCTGGCAGCGCGAAAGTCGCGAGGGCCGAAGCGGCCACGATTACACCCTGGTGCAGTTTGCCATGACCGCCGAAGCCGGCTTCCAAAGCGGCCAGGTCTGGGGTCTTTCGGTTGCGTGGAGCGGTGACACCAACCACGTGCTAGAGCGCCAGAGCGTTGGCCGCACCCAGATTGGCGCAGGAGAACTTCTCATGCCTGGTGAGGTCACTCTTGAACAGGGCGAAACCTACCAAGCCCCCACCGTGATTGCCGCCTATGCCAACAACGGCATCGATGGCGCCTCCGCCCGTTTCCACGAATTCGTTCGCTCCCGCGCGATTCACCCAACCAACCGCCGACCCCGCCCTGTGACCCTAAACGTCTGGGAAGCCGTGTACATGGATCACAAGCTCGACAAACTCTCGGCGCTTGCTGAGGTTGCCGGCCAAATTGGCGTTGAGCGTTTTGTGCTTGACGATGGCTGGTTCGGCGCTCGCCGCGATGACCACGCCGGACTGGGTGACTGGGTGGTGGCACCCGAGGTTTGGCCCCAGGGTTTGCAACCGCTCATTGACGTGGTCAAGGAAAACGGCATGGAGTTTGGTCTTTGGTTTGAGGGCGAGATGGTCAACGCCGACAGCGATCTGTACCGCGCTCACCCAGACTGGATTCTGAAAACTGGCAACCGCGTGCCCATCGAGGCCCGCTTTCAGCAGGTGCTTGACCTGAGCCACCAGGGTGCGTTTGAGCACGTGCTAGGTCAGGTAGACGCGCTGCTCAACGAGTACGACATTAGGTACATCAAGTGGGATCACAACCGTACCCTCACCGATGCCGCGCACTTTGGCAAGGCCACCATGCGCAACCAAACCCTTGCCATTTATCGACTCTTTGACGAGCTGAAGCGTCGCCACCCCGGCCTTGAGATTGAATCCTGCGCCTCTGGTGGAGGGCGAATCGACCTTGGAATGGTCGAGCATGCCGACCGTTTCTGGACCTCGGACTGCAACGATGCCCTGGAGCGCCAGACCATTCAGCGCTACACGTCAATCGTGATTCCGCCCGAGCTGCTGGGTACCCACATTGGGCCGACCCACGCCCACTCAACCGGCCGAACCCACGAACTCTCTTTCAGGGCAATCACCGCGCTATTTGGTCATGCTGGTCTGGAATGGGACCTCACCGAAACTACCGCCGACGAGCGCGCCACGCTCAAGGCTTGGACTGACTACTACAAGGCCAACCGAGAACTTTTGCACGGAGGCCGCACGGTTCGAGTTGACCAAACCGATGCCACAGCGCAAACCTACGGTGTTGTCAGCCACGACGGCTCGCGCGGTATCTTTGCGCATGTGACCCTGGCCATGAGCCAGTTTGCTTTGCCGCCAGCGCTTCGTTTGGCCGGACTCGACGCACAGGCCAAGTACCACGTCAAGCTGGTTCAGCCAGCGGGCGGTTATCTGTCTACTCAAAAGTTTGACCCAGAGTGGATTAACGGGGTAACAGTTGACGGCGGTTTCCTCATGAACGTTGGTCTGCGCGCTCCGATCCTCAAACCCGAGAACGCGTTTTTGCTCGAGGTCACTCGCGCTTAGGCTAGTTACATGACCACAGGCCCAATGCTCACCCGCGGGCGCGCCCAGCGCGCCCAGATCGGCCTAATCGGCGCATTCTTCACTCAGGGTTTCGTGGCTATCACCTACATTCCGCGCATTCCCGAACTGATCGATCAGATAAACGTGAGCTTCGTTCAGTGGGGCCTGATCATGGGGTTCACTGGAATCGGATCGCTGATTCCGCTTTTGGTTAGTGGCCGACTGGTTGCCAAATACGGAACTCGGCCAATCATTTTTAGCGCTGCAGTATTTATGTCCGTCATTTTGGGCACCTTTGGACTTGCCCATGACGGCCTGACTTTTTTTGTTCTTGCAACCCTGTTCTCGTTTGCAATGGGTTTTTACAACCTGTCGCTCAACGCCCAGTCGGTCATGTTCCAAAATCGTCTCGGCCGAGTCGTAATCGGCAAGTTTCACGCGGCCTGGAGCATTGGCGCCGCATCTTCATCGTTGGTGAGCGGTTTCATCACTTTCATTCCGCTGTGGTTGCACCTTGCGTTGGTTTCAGCCCTGGCCATCGGGGCTTTCATTTTTACAATTCGCATGATGCTTTCACCCGCCGAAGATGGGCATGCCGAGGAACGGGCAAAATCCCAGAAGGTCTCGTTCTTCAAATCGCCATCGATGGTTTGGCTGCTGGCCGCCGGCTTATTCTCAAGTGTCTTTCCAGAGCTCATGATGATGGACTGGAGCGCCATCTTTGCCAAGCGTGAACTGGGTCTCAACACGGCCCAGGCAACCATTCCGTACTCGGTTTTCATTCTCATGATGATTGTGGGAAGACTGCAGATCACCAGGCTCACAAAGAAGTATCACTTCAGCCACTTGGCAATGGTGGGCGGTCTGCTGGCCGGAGTTTCGGTGGCCATCGGGGCAAATCTGGGTCCAATGTTTACGGCTCAGGACAAGTATCTGGCGCTCGGGGTGAGCTGCATTTTCTGGGCGCTGGCGGGGCTGGGAATGTCGTCCATGGTGCCGTCGTTTTTCAGCGCAACCGGAAACGTTCACGGTCTCAGCACCGCGCAGGTCATGGCTCGAACCAACTTGGTCAACATGTTCGGGGTTCTGGTTGCAAAGATTGCCATGGGAGCTCTGGCCCAGGAAACCTCGGTGGCGTTAGCCTACCTTTTCCCCGCCACCATGCTCATTGTGGCCGCGGTGCTGGCAAGATCGGTTGCCAAGCGTGTGCCTAGGCCCGAAACTGCCGCCGACGCATTCCCGCCAACCGGCGCAATTCAAACTGTCAGTGAGTAACAAAAAACGCGCCACTTTCGTGACGCGTTTTTGAAACGGTTTGCGCTCTAGCGGTAGTTGGTGAACTGAACGTCAATCTCAAGGTCTGATGACTTGAGAAGTGCAATGACTTCTTGCAGTTCGTCGCGGCTCTTGCTGCTGCAGCGAAGCTCGTCACCCTGAATGTTGCACTTGACGCCCTTTGGGCCTTCTTCGCGAATCAGCTTTGAAATCTTCTTGGCCTGATCCTGCTCAATGCCTTCTTTGATTGAGGCGTCGATGCGATATTCCTTACCAGAGGCATAGGGTTTGCCGGCATCGAGGCTCTTCAGCGAAATGCCGCGCTTCACCAGTTTGCTCTGGAATACGTCTAGCACCGCGTTCACGCGGTCTTCGCTTGAGGCCTTCAGGAGCAGCTTGTCGCCCGACCAATCAATCTCAGCACCAACGCCCTTGAAGTCGTAGCGCTGCTCAATCTCTTTCTGAGCCTGGTGAAGCGCGTTTTCTACTTCTTGCTTGTCAACCTTGGAAACAATGTCAAATGAGGAATCAGCCATAACAAGAAGTTTACCTAGCGGTAGCGGCCGGGCGGGCGGTGCTGGAACGCACAATAAGCTCCACCGGCCATTCGGTGTTGGTTTCAATGTTGACTGGTTCGCCGTCCGAGGCATCTTCCAAAATCTTCAAAATCGATTCGGCGGCAAACTTTCCCTGGCCTCGAACGTTCTGCGAAACTGTGCTGAGTCCAAAAAATTCAGACTGATCGTGGTTGTCCATGCCAACAATCGATACGTCCTGAGGAACTCGCAGCCCAAGATCCTTGGCGGCCATAATGGCGCCAAAACCCATTTCATCAGACGAGCAGACAATTGCGGTGGGGGCATTTCTGGGGTCGCCCAAGATCTGCTTGCCGGCGTGGTAGGCGCCGGCCATGGTGAAGTCGGTTGGAACAAACCAGGTGTCGCGAACCGGAAGCCCGGCTGCCTTGAGCGCGGCTTCGTAACCAAAGCGGCGCAGGCTGGGCTGCTTAAAGTCCATTTCCATGGGGGCAAGACCACCGATGTGCGCAATCTTGGTGTGACCCAGCGAGAGCAAGTGTTCGGTTGCGAGCTTGCCGGCATTGAAGTCATCGATGGTTATGGTGCGCGCGCCCGTGATTGGGCCTCCGATGCCCACGATTGGTTTGCGGGTGTGAGTCAGGTTGGCAAGTTCGGCATCTGCAAGTTTCACCGCAACGGTAAGAACGCCGTCCACGCGCTTGCGCAGCAAAAAGTCATTGAAGATTTTTGCACGCTGGTCTGCGCCACCGCTCAGGTTGTAAAGAGTCAAGTCGTAGCCGCGTTCAATAAGCACCGATTCCACGGCCTCAAGAATCACGCTGAAGAACCAGCGGTCAACAAACGGAACCACAACACCAATGTTTCTGGTGCGGCCCGTGGCTAGGGTGTAAGCGCTAGACGAGGCCACGTAGCCAAGCTCCGCGGCGGCGGCCTCAACCTTGGCCTTAGATTTTGCGGAAACGTGGTCCTTGCCGCTCAGCGCGCGCGAAACCGTGGCGGTAGAAACCCCTGCGAGCCTTGCAACATCTTCGATGCCAGCCATAACCATTCCTGTAAATCGTTTACAAAAAAATGTAATTGTTTTACAAATCTACTGTTTGCTGGGCGAATGGCAAAACTCCGATTTTCCTAACCCCGCAGAATCGGCTATTCTTGTCAGGTTGCCAGAAGCAGTTCGGCAGCAAAGGCAAGTTACCCAAGCGGCCAAAGGGATCTGACTGTAAATCAGCCGGCTCAGCCTTCGGGGGTTCGAATCCCTCACTTGCCAC
>JBJTMG010000056.1:0-16818 GCA_046063415.1 Micrococcales bacterium | reverse complement strand
ACGCGGTCGGCGCTTTTCTAGTTACTGGGGCACTCCTTGCCCTTACAGTGCTTTGGCCAGCACTCGGGCGTTTAGTGGGCGCTATTCCCAAACAAATTGCCAGCGCCATGCTGGCAGGAGTAATTTTCAGTTTTTGCGTTGCTCCGTTTCAAGGTGCCATCCAATATCCCGTAATAGTTCTGCCTGCTATTTTGGTATGGCTGATTTTGTATCGGTTTGCGCCCCTGTGGGCTGCTCCAGTGGCCATAGTTTTGGTTTTTTCACTAATCGGTTTGGTGCTGAGCCCTTCAGTGGTCAACGTGACCATGTTCCCAAGGTTGGCCCTAGTTTCCCCAGGCTTTGACCTAGCCGTGATTTTGAGCGTTTCACTCCCTTTGTACCTAGTCACCATGGCCAGCCAAAACGTTCCCGGCATCGCAATCATGGCCACTTTTGGTTACACGGTGCCTTTCCGGCCGGTTCTAGTAAGCACAGGTCTGGCAACCATTTTCGGTTCGATATTCGGTGGTTACGCCCTCAACTTGGCGGCAATTACCGCCGCGTTAAATGCAAATGAACACGCCCACAAAGACGCCAACAGGCGATGGCTGTCCAGCGTTTACGGGGGCGTCGCCTACTTGGTTCTAGCGCTTTTAGCTGCACCAGCGGTTGCCTTCGTTTTGGAAACTCCGCGAGTCCTGATCTTGGCGGCTAGCGGAATAGCGCTTTTTGGCACTATTGCGGCAGCGCTTCAGACCGCTACCGAGGAACCAGCACTTCGGCTCCCGGCAGTCATAACCTTCTTAGCCGGAGCGTCAGGAATAGCTGCCTTTGGCATCGGTGCGGCATTCTGGGCGCTAACTGCAGGTGTTCTAGTCTGGCTCTGGACGCGACCCCGAACTGGGTCAGAGGGCGCATCTAAAGCCAGTAGTTAGAAGGACTCTAGAGCAGCCCGCGACGCCTCAGAAGCGGCTCGATAGTTGCGGTTTGTCCTCGGAAGTCGCGGAACAGCTGCATCGCCTCGGTGCTTCCGCCGCGTGAGAGCAGCAGGTTTCTGAAGCGCATTCCGTTTTCCAGCCTGAGACCGCCATTCTGCTTGAACCACTCAACTGTGTCGGCATCGAGAATTTCGCTCCAGATGTAACCGTAGTAACCAGCCGAATAACCGCCAGCAAAAATGTGTGCGAAGTATGAGGTCCGGTATCGGGTGGGAACCGGTGCGTAATCGAGTCCGTAGTCGGCGATTGCCTTTGCCTCGAAATCAAGCACGGTTTCGGCGGTTGGGAAATTGCTCTGATCGTCGATGGACAATTCGTGCCACGCCAAGTCAAGAATTGCCGCAGCAAGGTAGGAGGTTGTGGCGTGACCCTGGTTGAAAACCTCGGCTGCCTTTAGGTTGTCAATCCACTCCTGAGGCAGTGGCTCCCCAGTCTCAAAGTGCTTTGCATAGTTTGCCACGACCTCGGGCCACAGCATCCACATTTCGTTTACCTGCGAAGGGAACTCGACAAAGTCGCGGTTCACGCTGGTACCCGAGAAGTGTGGGTAGGTGACGTTTGAGAACAAGCCGTGCAGAGCATGACCAAACTCGTGGAAGAGTGTGGAAACCTCGTCAAAAGTAAGAAGCGCGGGTGAGCCAGCAGATGGCTTGGGAATATTCAGGTTGTTGACCACCACCGGTAGCTGCTTCATGAGGTGGTTTTGATCAACCAGCGAGTTCATCCAGGCGCCACCTCGCTTTGAGTCACGCGTAAAGAAGTCACCAATGTACAAGCCAACGGGCGAGCCATCGGTGTTCTTCACCTCGAATACGCGGGCCTCCGGGTGGTAGGCCTGAAGGTCGGGTCGCTCGGTGAAAGTGATGCCAAACAGCTTGGATGCTGCAAAAAACACGCCATCAAAAAGGGTGCGCTCGAGCTCAAAGTATGGCTTCATGGCCGCTGTGTCCACGGCATATTTCGATAGGCGGACTCGGTCGGCGTACAACTCCCAGTCGTGTGCCTCCAGAGTGAAGTCCTGCCCTTCCGCGTAGATAGCCTCCTGAAGCAGTGCTGCTTCGGCCCTGGCGTTTCTGACTGCTGCCGGCGCAATCTGACGCAACATCTTGTGCACGTTCTCGGGGGTACCTGCCGTCTCGTCTTCGGTGACGGCGGCGGCGTGGGTTGCAAAGCCCAGCAACTTGGCTCGCTTGGCTCGCAAGGTAGCCATTTGAACAACAATCTCGCGCACGTCGCTCTCATTTCCGCGCGCACCCTTGGCGAGTGAGTTATCCATGATTCGCTTGCGAAGGCTGCGGTTGGTCAGAGACGCAAGCCACGGGTGTCCAGTGAAGTTAACCATGGTGATTAGGTACTTGCCCTCGAGACCGCGGTCGGCGGCTGCGGCTGCAGCGGCCGCAATCTCGCCATCTGAAAGCCCCGCCAACTCTTCAACGGTCTCGACAACTACGCCAAGGTCGTTGGATTCGGCAAGGCCATGCTTAGCAAAAAGGGTTTCAAGCGTTGAAAGCTCTTCATTGATTGCCTTAAGTTCCTGCCGGTCACCTTCAGACAGAGCAGCACCAGCAAGTGTGTACTCGCGGTGGTAGCGCTCAACCAGCCAAAGAGACTCTGCGTCTAAGTTGAGGGTCGAGCGCTGCTCAAACAGAGCGTTGATTCGCTCAAACAGTGCTGGGTTGAGTCGAATGCCATCGATGTGGGCCGAAAGCTTGGGGGCAATCTCGGCCTCAATGGCGTCTATGGTCTCGTTGGTGTCTGCCGAAGACTTGTTGTAGAAAACCGCAAGGGTGCGCTGCAGGTACTGTCCCGAAAGCTCTAGGGCAACCAGAGTGTTCTCAAAAGTTGGTTCGCCACTTTCAAGGATGGCCTCTATCTCAGCATTGTGCTCAGCTACGGCCTCGTAAAAGGCTGGAAGGTAGTGCTCATCACGGATCACCGAAAAATCTGGGAGTTCGTAGGGAAGAGTAGAACGGCGTGCAAAAGGGTTAGAAGAACTCATGGAAAGAGCCTAACCCTCAACTACCTCCGCAAGAACAACGTCAACCAGTCCAAGCTCAGGCGCTTCGGCGTAGGCAAGGTCCTGAATCTTACCCACTGACTTCAGGTCTGCCTCAAGTGATCGAAGGCTGGTGAGAACCGCTGCAGGTGCCTGAAGCGTGGCCGAGAGCACGGGAGCCTTCATTGAAACCTTGGCATCGCTTTTAGCCTTGCGCACTCCAAATAGTGCTGTGGCTGCAAGCTCAAGCAAACCGTGGTTGGATGCATCAAGATCAGCCACGGTCTCAGCCACCGATGGCCACGAGCTGCGGTGAATCGAACCGACAGCGCTCTGCCACCAGCTCCAGACTTCGTCGGTAGCAAAAGGCAGGAACGGAGCAAATAACCGGAGCATGGTGTGGAGCGCGCGTCTCAGAGCGAGCACTGCGCTGGCCTGTTGAGCTGGGGTCACACCGCCCTGACCGTACGCGCGTTCCTTTACCAACTCAAGGTAGTCATCGGTGAAGTTCCAGAAGAACCGTTCGGCCAACTCGAGCGCCTTGGTGTGGTCGTAGCCTTCAAAGGCTGCGGTTGCCTCACGCACCACATCTGCCAGGGCCAAGAGCATCGCCTGGTCAACTGGCTCACTCACGCTCGCTCCGGCCTTAGGGGCATCGAAACTAAGAACGAACTTTGCCGCGTTTAGCAGCTTGATTGAAAGACGACGGCCAACCTTCATCTGCCCGGTGTCAAAGGCGGCGTCAGTACCAAGACGAGCCGAGGCGGCCCAGTACCGAACTGCGTCAGAGCCGTGCTCTACCAGCAGGTCGTAGGGGGTGACCACGTTTCCCTTGGATTTGGACATCTTCTTGCGGTCTGGATCCAGAATCCAGCCCGAAAGCGCTGCATTGGCCCAAGGAAGCTTGCCGAATTGCTGCTCGCTGCGCAGGACCGTTGAGAACAGCCAG
Organism: Micrococcales bacterium; assembly: GCA_046063415.1. GTDB lineage: Bacteria > Actinomycetota > Actinomycetes > Actinomycetales > Microbacteriaceae > Rhodoluna. The sequence continues at coordinate 12,896 of JBJTMG010000056.1, read as the reverse complement.
GTTCGGATGATGTCCTGTCCTTGCGGACGAAGATCGTAAGGGAAAACCAGTTCAAACAGCTCGGGGTCGGCAATCCAGCCACCAGCAAGCAGAGGGGTAAGTGAAGAGGTAGCCCAGGTGTCCATGATGTCCACCTCACCGATAAAGCCGCCTGGTACGCCACGTTGCGATTCGGTATAGCCAGCGGGGACATCGGTGGATGGGTCAACTGGAAGAGACTCGTAGGACGGAACCAAAACCTTGTCGAAGTCTGGGTTGCCGTGTTCGTCTAGTCCGTACCAAACCGGAATAGGGACACCAAAGAAGCGTTGGCGTGAGATTAACCAGTCACCGGTTAGCCCGTTCACCCAGTTTTCGTAACGAACTCGCATGAAATCGGGGTGGAAGTCTAGCTCCTTGCCCAGTTCAATCAGTCGATCACGGAGTTGCGCGTCGCGGCCACCGTTGCGAATGTACCACTGGCGTGTCGAGACGATTTCCAGTGGCTTGTCGCCCTTTTCGAAGAACTTGACTGGGTGGGTGATTGGGCGAATGTCTCCGACCAGGTCGCCAGCTTCGGTTAGCAGCTCAACGATTCGCTGCTTTGCACTGAACGTTGTTTTTCCGGCGATTTCGGCAAAGGCGTCAAGCCCAGCCTGGCTGGTTATACCCTCTGGCGCTTCCGAAAGTATGCGCCCGTCCCACCCGATGATTGCTCGGTTTGGAAGGTCTAGTTCACGCCACCAGATGACATCGGTAACGTCACCAAAGGTACAGATCATGGCAATACCGGAGCCCTTTTCGATCTGTGCCAGTCGGTGTGAAACCACTGGTACCTCAACGTCGAACAGCGGAGTTCGCACGGTCTTACCAAAGAGGTGCTGGTAACGCTCGTCGTCTGGGTGGGCCACCAGCGCAACGCAAGCGGGAAGCAGCTCGGGGCGAGAGGTTTCAATGTAAATCTTGCCGTCAGGACCGTTGAAGCCTACGCGGTGGTAGGCGCCGGGTTGGTCACGGTCTTCCAGTTCGGCCTGGGCAACCGCGGTGCGGAACGTAACATCCCACAGGGTCGGAGCCATTGACTGGTAAGCCTCTCCACGAGCCAGGTTCTCGAGGAAAGCCTTTTGAGAGACTGCCTGCGCGGCTGGCGAAATGGTCTGATAGGTCTGTGACCAGTCAACCGAAAGCCCAAGGTGGCGCCAGAGCGCTTCGAACTGCTTTTCATCCTCGGTGGTGAGCCGCTCGCAAAGTTCAATGAAGTTTCGTCGTGAGATGGGAATCTGGTCGGCGGCCTTTGATGACTTTCCGTCTCCACCTTCGAAAGGCGGCACAAAGTTGGCCACATAAGGAAGGCTCGGATCGCAGCGGACTCCAAAGTAGTTCTGAACGCGGCGCTCGGTGGGCAAACCGTTGTCATCCCAGCCCATTGGATAGAAGACTTCATGGCCTGTCATGCGCTTGAAACGGGCAACCACATCGGTGTGGGTGTAGCTGAAAACGTGGCCTACGTGAAGCGAGCCCGAAACGGTTGGAGGGGGAGTGTCGATTGAGTAAACCTTGGCAGGGTCGCACTGGCGATTGAAGGCGTAGACTCCGCCATTCTGCCAGCTAAGGTTCCACTTGTCCTCGAGCCCTTCGACGCCCACCTTTTCGGGTGCATTGGCTTGGGTGAGGTAGTGGTTGCTGTCGCTCGAATGGGCAGTAGTCACGCTAAAGGTCTCCAAAAATGTGGGTTTGTATAAGGTTAACATTGACTGACGAAATCCTCTTAGCTTAGGAATGCCTTTTCATGTACCCCAAGAACGACTCTTCTTCCAATAACGCGCGCGAAGGCGTCAATCCTTCACCGAGTTTCCCGAAGATTGAAGAGGAAATTCTTGCCTTTTGGAAGCAAGATGGCACCTTCCAGGAGTCGATTGATCAGCGTAAAGAAGCAAACGCACCAGAATTCGTTTTTTACGACGGCCCACCTTTTGCTAACGGCCTGCCGCACTACGGTCACCTGCTGACCGGCTTCGCTAAGGATGCCTTCCCCAGATTCAAGACCATGAAGGGTTTCCGGGTGGATCGCCGGTTTGGTTGGGACACCCACGGTCTGCCTGCCGAGGTTGAGGCCGAGCGTCAGCTGAAAATCTCGGGCAAGCTCGAGATCGAGACGTTCGGCATTGCCGAATTCAACGAAGCCTGCCGATCTTCAGTGCTCAAGTACACCAAGGAATGGGAAAGTTACGTCACGCGTCAGGCTCGCTGGGTTGATTTTGCCAACGACTACAAGACGCTTGACACACCATTTACCGAGAGCGTGCTCTGGGCCTTCAAGCAGCTTCACAACAAGGGGCTGATTTACGAGGGTTTCAAGGTCTTGGCCTACTGCTGGCGTTGCGAAACCCCGCTGTCCAACCACGAACTTCGCATGGATGAAGACGTGTACCAGACCCGTCAAGACCAAACCCTGACTGTTACTTTCCCGGCTCAGTTTGGTCAGGCAGGTTTTGAGTCCTTGGGAGGGGTTCGCCTGCTCGCCTGGACCACCACGCCATGGACACTACCCACCAACTTTGCCCTAGCCGTGGGGCCCGAGATTGAATACGCGGTGGTTGCTGCTGGACCAAACGGTGCCGCCGACGGCGGAGAGACCGGCAAGGCAAAGTATCTGTTGTCTAAGAACCTGATTTCGGGATACGCCAAAGACTTGGGCTATGAGAGTGGCGAGGCCGCTCAGGAAGCCATCGAGGATACCTACTTGGGTAAGGATCTTGGCGGACTTCGCTACGACCGACTCTTTGACTACTACGCCGACGAAACCAAGTTTGAGGTGGCTAACGCCTGGCAGGTGCTGGTAGATGACTACGTTGGCGACGCCGACGGTACCGGAATCGTGCATCAGGCTCCCGCCTACGGTGAGGATGACTTGCGAGTTTGCCTTGCCGCCGGAATCAAGACCTACGTTTCGGTAAACGAGCGCGGCGAGTTTAACTCGGTGGTCAGCGACTTTGAGGGCCAGCACGCATTTGAGGCAAATAAGCCCATTTCTCAGTTGCTAAAGGCCAACGGGCGAGTACTTCGACAGGCCAGCTACGAACACCCCTACCCGCACTGCTACCGCTGCAAGAATCCTCTGATCTACAAGGCGGTTTCAAGTTGGTTCGTTGAAACCACCAAACTGAAGGACCGCATGCTGGAGCTAAACCAGCAGATCTCGTGGACTCCCGAGCACACCAAGGATGGATCTTTCGGTAAGTGGCTGGAGAACGTTCGTGACTGGGCAATCAGTCGCAACCGCTTCTGGGGTGTCCCGAGTCCGGTGTGGAAGTCCGATGACCCAAATTACCCGCGCATCGATGTCTATGGCTCCATAGAAGAGCTTGAAGCCGACTTTGGTGTCAAAATCACTGATTTCCACCGCCCGCATATCGACGAGTTGACCCGCCCAAACCCCGATGACCCCACCGGTAAATCCACTATGCGCCGGGTGCCAGAGGTTCTGGACTGCTGGTTTGAGTCGGGCTCTATGCCTTTTGCTCAGGTTCACTACCCCTTTGAGAATCGCGAGTGGTTCGATTCCCACTTCCCAGGTGACTACATCGTTGAGTACGTTGGTCAGACCCGCGGCTGGTTCTACACCCTGCACGTGCTCTCGACCGCGCTGTTTGACCGCCCGGCTTTCAAGTCGGCCATTTCACACGGAATCATCCTTGGAAATGACGGACAGAAAATGTCCAAGTCGCTAAGAAATTACCCCGATGTCTCGGAGGTCTTGGATCGCGATGGCGCAGACGCCATGCGCTGGTTCCTCATGTCCAGCCCAATTTTGCGCGGCGGAAATCTAAGCGTCACCGAGCAAGGCATTCGCGAGGGTGTCCGTCAGGTGCTGCTGCCACTCTGGAACACTTACTACTTCTTTACTCTCTACGCCAACGCGGCCGGTTACGAGGCAAAGCAGTCGGTTGCCAGCACCGATGTGCTAGACCGATACCTGCTCTCAAAGACTCACGATTTGGTCTTGAACGTTGAAAAGGCCCTGGAAGGCTTTGATTCATACAGCGCTGCGGGTCACCTTCGCGACTTTGCCGATGTGCTTACCAACTGGTACGTGCGTCGCTCGCGTGACCGGTTCTGGGACGGTGCGCCAGAGGCTTTTGACACTTTGTACACCGTGCTCGAGATTGTGACCAAGGTAGCTGCCCCGCTGCTGCCGCTGGTCACCGAGGAAATCTGGCGCGGTCTCACCGGAGGACGGTCCATTCACCTTCAGGCTTGGCCAGACATCGCTGCTATTCCGGTTGACCGCCAACTTGTTGCCGCCATGGATCAGGTTCGAGCCATCAGTTCGGTTTCGTTGAGTTTGCGCAAGAGCGCGCAGTTGCGCGTGCGCCTTCCGTTGGCCAACTTGACGGTGGTTACCGGTGAGTCAGCCGACCTAGCGGCGTTTTCAGAGATCATTGCGGACGAGCTAAACGTTAAACAGATTCAACTGGTTGAGTTCAACGCCCAGGCCGCGGCAGACTACGGCATCGAAAAGCGTTTGAGCGTGAATGCCCGCGCCGCAGGTCCTCGCATAGGAAAGACCGTTCAACAGGTCATTGCCGCTGCAAAGGCGGGTGACTGGTCCGAGGCAAACGGCGTTATCGTGGCTGGCGGCGTTGAACTGGTTGAAGGCGAATACAGCCTTGAGCTAGTCGCTAGCAACGATGACTCCACCAACTTGATTGGCATTTTGCCCGGTGGCGGTTTTGTGTTGCTTGACTCTGTGGTGACCCCAGAACTCGCGGCCGAAGGTCTCGCCAGAGACCTCATCAGAGCCGTACAACAGGCTCGCAAGGAAGCCGATTTCGATGTCAGCGATCGGATCAAGCTGACCGTGACAGGTTCGGCCGAAGTCATCGATGCAGTTACCACTCACGCCGAGCTCATCAAGGGCGAGACGTTAGCTCTCGAGCTTGAGCCGGTGGTTGGAACTGTGGAATCGGCGGTTTTGGTTGGAGATGACCATCCTGTAGTCATTTCGGTGGTAAAGCTTTGACAGCAACCGAAGACCAGTACTGGGCCGAGCTCGCGGCTACGGTAGAGGCTGACCTACTCACGCGCATTCCCGAAAACAAACTGCGCCCGCGTCTTGAACCGACCCGTCGGGCCGTCGAACTCCTTGGTGATCCGCAGAAGTCCTATCGAGTCATTCACGTGACCGGAACCAACGGCAAGACCAGTACCACCCGGTTTATCGAGCGCATCCTGCGCGAGTACGGTTTGCGAACGGGGCGATTCACAAGCCCACACCTGGTATCGCTAAACGAGCGCATGTCCATTGACGGCGAACCTGTCAGCGATGAGCGCCTTTACAGCGTGTGGCAAGACATCAAGCCCATTCTGGAGATAGTTGACGCCGAGCTCGAGGCAGCCGGTGACACCAAACTCACCTTCTTTGAGGCGCTTGCGGCACTGGGGTTTGCGGTGTTTGCAGACGCCCCGGTTGATGTTCTGGTTCTTGAGGTTGGCATGGGTGGAACCTGGGATTCCACAAACGTTGCCGATGGTGACGTGGCGGTTTTCACCCCTATCGACCTTGACCACATGGAAAGACTCGGAAACACCATCGCTGAAATCGCAACCACCAAGGCGGGAATCATCAAGCCCAACGCCATTGTGGTGTCCTCTCCGCAAACCATTGAAGCCGAAGAGGTGTTGGTGCGTACTTCGGCTGAAATCGCCGATGCGTTCGCCCTTCTGGGAAGTCAGTTTGAAGTTACGTCTAAGAGCATCGATGGCTTCGGGCAAAGGTTTACCGTTCAGGGCCTCGCCGGCACTTACGAGAATCTCTTCCTGCCACTTTTGGGGGAGTACCAAGTGGAAAACGCGGCAGTTGCCATTGCCGCCGTCGAGGCGTTTTTGGGTGGTGGCCAGCACCCAATCACCGATGACGTGCTGAGGGTCGCCCTTGCCGATGCGTCTTCTCCGGGCCGCCTGCAGGTTGTTTCGCGTGACCCGCTGGTCATACTGGATGCTGCACACAACCCGCAGGGCGCGTCGGCTCTGGCGGGAGCTCTTGCGGGTAACTTTCCCGGCAAGGAGTTCATCGGGGTGTTTTCGGTTTTGGCGGAAAAAGACGCCAAGGGAATTTTCTCCAATCTTGCAACTGTCTTGAGCGATGTCGTGATAACTCAGTCGAGCTCGCCAAGGGCGATTCCGGCGGAAGAGTTGGCCGAAATAGCGGGACTGTACTTTGCAGAGGATCAGATTCGTGTGATCCAGAGCCCAGCGGCCGCCTACGCCTGGGCAACCGAGTTGGCTCAAGATATCGAGGCAGGAGCGGTTGTTGTTTCTGGTTCAATTAGCTTGGTGGGGGACATCCTCAAGATTCAACAGAAAGCGCTGGAATCAGATGACTAATCAGCAAGAAGCTAAGCCCGCCAAGGTTCGAAAAGCGCGGGTTCGGAATACCTCAACCCAGCGAGCCCTCTCCGCGATGCTTCTCACTTTTGAATCTTTCGTGGTGTTTTTCGCCACCCTCGTTGCGTTTGGCTTGAAGGTTGCAGACGCTCGCTGGGTTTGGGGTGTTGGACTGACCCTCACCGTTCTGGTAATCATGACTCCCGCAGTCTTGGGAAAAAAGCCTGGCTACATTTGGGGCTGGGTTCTGCAGGGTCTAGTGCTTCTAACTGGAATTTGGGTCCCGTGGATGTGGTTCTTGGGCGTAGTTTTCATTTGCCTTTGGGCCTGGGCAATGATTGCGGGATCAACTATCGACAAGGCACGCAAAGCATATTTGGCCCAGCAGGGTCACTAGTTTTTAGTTCCATCAATCGTTTTAGCTAGGAGTTCAAAATGACCGAAATTCAGCAGACTCTGGTTTTGTTGAAGCCAGATGCCGTGAAGCGCAACCTTATTGGTGAAATCATTCGACGAGTCGAGGCCAAGGGCTATGTCGTGAAGGACCTGAAGCTAGAGGTGCCAAGTCGCCACCTACTTGCGGCCCACTACGAGGAACACCACGGAAAGCCCTTCTACGAACCGCTGGTTGAGTTCATGATGAGCGGCCCGGTTGTGGCGATCTGCCTCGAGGGCCACCGAGTAATTGAGGGCTTCCGAAGCCTGGCAGGCGCGACCGATCCAACGGTTGCAGCTCCAGGCACCATCAGGGGAGACCTAGGACGCGACTGGGGCCTAAAGGTTCAGCAGAACCTGGTTCACGGTTCAGATTCCCCCGAGTCTGCAGCCCGCGAGCTTGAACTTTGGTTTGGTGCCTAGAGAGCCGTTTTGGCGCTTAGAACATGGTTGGCCAAAGCGACCAGAACTGAATAATGACCAGAGTTGTTAGCAACAGTTCGGTGGCTAACGGGAAGATCCAAGCCCTGCGATAGGCCGCATCAAAAAAGCCGGCCCAGCTTGCTGGCCCGTGAATGATGTCTTCCTTTAGCATCCACAGGAGCACGTGCCAAAACAGCGGGATCATTGCAGCCCACGCAACTATGCAGTAGGGGCAGAGCACGTTGATAACAAATATGCTTTGGCTGGACAGCCAGAGCACAAAGAGGAAACCGAGTGAGAGTCCGGCCATGAACATGCGCCAGAACCACTCGGCAAACTTTGCACCGGCTAGCACGCCGAACCCAACAATAATTGGCGCCACAAAGGCCGAAAGACCAATCAGGGGGTTCGGAAATCCAAATAGTTTGGCTTGAGCGGTCAGCATGACCGATTTGCAACTGATGAAGATGTTCAAATCGCAGCTGAGCGAATCGTTAGGGTTTGCCGCCACGTGGAATCGCTCAAGGGTCAGTGCAAATGCCGCAATCCAACCCAGAAATCCCAGGCCAATCATTAGCCAGGCCAGCCCCTTAGTCGGAGCGTAGCTGCGTTCAGAACTAATTGATTCAGTGCTCACCCCTTCAGTATCCCACGACCGAATACTGACATTTGCCTCGATTAGTGAGATACTTAGAGAAGTTGCTAGGACCACACCCTTGCGGCGAAAGTTTATCGAGCACTAGTCGATGCTGAGGCATAAGACCCATGGGGCAGCGCAGATCGAAAATATAAGGTGGCTCGACACGAGTTTTAGTTACCTGCAAAAGCAGGCAACAGAGTTTTTGACGGTCTGTGGACCGAGAAGTGTGGCTCGGCCATAGGCAGCATGGAGTTTGCCACAAGTGGTAAAGAAAAATACCGAGCAAGAAACGCCGGAAGCCGAAGTAAAAAAGCCAACCAGAACCCGCGCGCCCAAAAAGGTTGAGCAGGTGGTTGCAGAGGCCGAGGCATCCGAGGCCCAGGCCACCAAAGCCATGGCTGCAAAGCGCACAAGAGCCACCGCCCCAAAGGCCGCCACCAAAACTTCTAGGTCTTCAAAAGCCAAAGAACAGACCATCGATGTATCGCAAGAGGCGCAGCCCGTTGTGCCCTTGGCAGCGGTCTCGCTGATCTTTCAGGCTCCGGACCTTCCTACCCCAGTAATTGACAAAAAGCGCGGCCGCCCGGTTGCCGAGCCTGCCGTTGACAAAAACAACGATGAAGAATCTCACCTTCGTCGTCGTCAGCGCCGTCGTGCGGGCGAAACCGTAGACGAGATTCCTGCCAACGCTGTCGTCAAGGTTCGAACTCCACGTGAGCCAAAAGAGCCAAGCAATGAGCCACAGCGCGTTTCAGGTTCCACCCGACTCGAAGCCAAGAAGCAGCGCCGCCGCGATGGTCGCGATGCCGGCCGTCGTCGTTCAGTAATAACCGAATCGGAATTCCTGGCTCGCCGCGAGGCAGTCGACCGCACCATGGTGGTCCGGTCCGCAGCCGGAAAAATCCAAATTGGTGTTCTAGAAGACGGCATTTTGGTGGAACACTATGTTGCCAAGGCTCAAGAGGCATCGCTCATTGGAAATGTCTATCTGGGTAAGGTCCAAAATGTACTGCCGTCAATGGAAGCCGCCTTCGTGGACATTGGTCGCGGTCGCAATGCCGTGCTGTACTCGGGCGAAGTTGACTGGGAGCTTGCAGAGACCGGAAACCAGCCCCGCCGCATTGAGCTGGCTCTAAAATCCGGTGATACGGTTCTGGTTCAGGTAACCAAGGACCCGGTGGGTCAAAAGGGTGCCCGTCTGACTTCGCAGGTTTCGCTCCCCGGGCGATACCTGGTTTATGTACCCAACGGCAGCATGAACGGAATCTCTCGCAAGCTTCCGGATTCGGAACGCGCTCGCCTCAAGAAGATTCTCAAGGAAATTCTGCCCGAGGATGCCGGCGTTATCGTTCGCACGGCCGCTGAGGGTGCAACTGAAGAGCAGTTGACCTTGGACGTTCAGCGTTTGCAAGCCCAGTGGGAAGAAATCTCCAAGAAGGCAGAGAAGGCCCAACCGCCGGTCCTGCTTCACAGTGAGCCAGATCTGCTGGTCAAGATTGTCCGCGACGTCTTTAACGAAGACTTCCAAAAAATGGTCATTGCAGGCGATGATGCCAGAAGCATCATTGAGGGTTACTTGAGTTCGGTTGCCCCCGACCTGCTTGAACGAGTCGAAAACTACACCGGCACCAAGGATGTATTCGACGAGTACCGAGTGGGCGAGCAGATCGCCAAGGCGCTAGATCGCAAGGTCTACCTGCCTTCGGGTGGTTCGCTGGTAATCGACCGCACCGAGGCCATGACCGTGGTTGACGTAAACACCGGAAAGTTTGTCGGCTCGGGAGGAAACCTCGAAGAGACCGTCACCAAGAACAACCTCGAAGCCGCAGAGGAGATTGTGCGCCAACTTAGGCTGCGAGACATCGGTGGAATTATCGTGGTCGACTTCATTGACATGGTTCTTGAGTCCAACCGCGACCTAGTTCTTCGTCGCCTCATGGAGTGTCTAAGCCGTGACCGCACTAAGCATCAGGTGGCCGAAGTTACCTCGCTTGGTCTCGTGCAGATGACCCGTAAGAAGCTTGGTATTGGGCTACTAGAGGCATTTAGCGAGCCCTGCGAGGCTTGTGCCTCAAGAGGTGTAATAGTCCACCACGAGCCAATCATGCGCAACCGCGGACACAACGATGACTCGGGCAACGGCTCATCGTCGAATCCAAGCCAGGGCTCAGCCCAGGGTGGCGGTAAGAACAAGCAGAAGCGCGGCAAGGGTGGAAGCCAGGGTTCCAACCAGGGTAGCGGTCAGGGTGGAAACCGTCACATTGAAGTTGCCAAGGTTGTCACCCCGGAGAGCGCTTCGGCTATCAACTCGGTGGTTGCAAAGATCGCAGCTTCGACGGTTGCAGCGCACGAAGCAGCCGGAGAGCCATCGCCCATTGTCTTGGCTCCGGTGATTCGAGAAACCTCGCCGAGCCCTGACACCGAGAAACTTCTGGAAAATGTCCTGGATGCGCTACCTGAGCCAAAGGCTCCGGGTCAGGGTAGGCGCAAACCAAGGCGCGTCACCAGTGGTGGCAACCTAACACCTACCGCTCCTGCGGAAGATAACTAAAAAGAAAACTGAAAAACACTAGGAAAGAGTTTGATTCCTAGTGGTGAGCGATGTAGACTAAACCCTTGTTGCTCGCTGAGTTTTTCGCGATTGCATATTCAAAGTCTTTAGAACAAAGGGTAGATCTGTGGTTTACGCTGTAGTCCGCGCAGGCGGCCGTCAAGAGAAGGTGTCAGTAGGCACCATCGTTACGCTCGACCGTATCAAGGGTGACGCCAACGGCAAGATTGAGCTTCCAGCTCTTCTTCTTGTCGATGGCGAGAAGGTAACCCACGATGCCAAGGCACTAGCCAAGGTAAAGGTCACCGCTCAGATCCTCAACGACCTTCGTGGTCCAAAGATCATCATCCAGAAGTACAAGAACAAGACCGGATACAAGAAGCGCATGGGTCACCGCAGCGATCTAACCCGCGTCCAGGTCACCGAGATCAAGTAAAGGACTGACCAAAAATGGCATCCAAAAAAGGTGTTAGCTCTACCCGTAACGGTCGCGATTCAAACGCTCAGCGCCTAGGCGTCAAGCGCTATGCCGGCCAGGTAGTAAACGCAGGCGAAATCCTTGTTCGTCAGCGCGGAACCCACTTCCACCCAGGTGTAAACGTCGGCAAGGGCAAGGACGACACTCTGTTCGCCCTAGCCGGTGGCGCTGTGGAGTTCGGTGTCAAGGGTGGCCGTCGCGTTGTAAACGTGGTTGTTGCCTAAATAGGCTTTTTTCAACGGTGATAGGCGAGCCTTTGGCTCGCCTTCATTGTTTCCCAGACAATAATTTTCAGATAGAGGGTCAGCAATGGTCAGTTTCGTAGATCAAGTGACTCTTCACGTGCGCTCCGGAAACGGTGGCGACGGCTGTGTGTCAATCAAGCGTGAGAAATTCAAGCCGCTTGCCGGCCCCGATGGTGGCAACGGAGGTAATGGCGGAAGCATCAGCCTTCTGGCCGATCCTTCGGTGACTACTCTCCTGGAATACCACTTCCAGCCATACCGAAACGGTGGCGATGGGGCCGCTGGTGCCGGTGATTTCAGAAATGGCGCAACCGGTGCCGGTCAAATCTTGCCAGTTCCCGTTGGCACAGTGGTTAAGGACTCCAAGGGCAAGGTTGTTGCCGATCTTGATGAGCCCGGCATGCAGTTTGTTATTGCCGAAGGTGGTCAAGGCGGTCTAGGCAATGCTGCAATCGCCAGCGCCAAGCGCAAGGCACCTGGTTTTGCGCTCCTGGGCGTGCCTGGATGGTCGGGCGACATCATTCTCGAACTAAAAACCGTCGCCGATGTTGCGTTGGTTGGATACCCCAGCGCTGGAAAATCAAGCCTGATTGCGGCCCTTTCGGCAGCCCGGCCAAAGATTGCCGACTATCCGTTCACCACGCTACACCCGAATTTGGGTGTGGTTCAGGCGGGAGACGTTCGATTCACCGTGGCAGACGTACCTGGACTCATCGAGGGTGCAAGCGAGGGCAAGGGCCTGGGTCTGCAGTTCCTACGCCACGTTGAGCGTTGTTCCGCGCTCTTGCACGTACTTGACTGCGGAACCCTCGAGCCCAACCGTGACCCGATCTCAGATCTGGACAAGATTCTGCACGAACTTGAGGCTTATCAAGTACCAGAGGGCACCCAGCCGCTAACCTCAAGGCCGCAGCTTATTGCGCTCAACAAGATTGATGTCCCAGATGCCCGCGAACTAGCCGACTTTGTGAAGCCAGACCTCGAAGCCCGGGGTTACAAGGTATTTGAGATCTCGGCAGCCAGTCGCGAAGGCTTGCGTGAGCTGAGTTTTGCGCTTGGTCAGTTGGTTCAAGAGGCTAGAGCCGAGGCTGCTCTTCAGCCAGTGAAACCCAAGATTACTCTCATGCAAGAAAAACGCTCCGAGAGTTCATTCACCATCACCAAGGAATTTGACGGCGAAAGCGACTTCTTCCGCATCGTAGGTGCAAAACCTGAGCGCTGGGTTGCCCAGACCAACTTTGGAAACGACGAAGCAGTTGGCTATCTGGGTGACCGACTAGCAAAGATAGGCATTGAGGACGAACTGTTCCGTGCCGGTGCAGTGGCCGGATCCACGGTTGTAATTGGTCCGGGTAAGGGTGCGGTTGTCTTCGATTGGGAGCCAACCATCGCCTCGGCAGCCGAACTAATCACTGGCCCAAGAGGAACCGATGTTCGTGTCGATCAAAACGATCGACGAACCACCCCAGAGCGTCGTCGTGAGTACAAAGAGCTCATGGATGCCAAGGCCCGCCTGCGCGCCGAAATGGAAGCCGAGGGCAAGGCTGGACTCTGGTCTGACGAAGAAGATTTTCAAGATAAGGCATAGCAAGTGACGCTCAGCAATCGCAAAGACCTGGTTAGCGCAAAGCTCATCGTCGTCAAGGTGGGCTCTTCTTCTATCACGGGAACCAATGAAGCCAACATCGATGTCTTGGTGGAGGCACTTGCAAAGACCCACCAGCGCGGTACCCAAGTCATTTTGGTTACCTCGGGTGC
>JBJTMG010000055.1:0-37275 GCA_046063415.1 Micrococcales bacterium | reverse complement strand
CCGCGTTCTTATGGGTCGCTGGGAGGGCAAGCTTCCCTATGGAATTTTGCTGGCCAATACCTTGGCCTCCGCGGTAGGCGCTTGGGTGTTAATAGTGGTTGGTGGCGGCCAATTCACCTCGGTCGCCTTGATCGCGGGGTTCGCCGGAGGTCTTTCGACTTTTAGCGCCTACGTCGGCCAGACCGTCATTTATTGGCGCAAAGGCCGGCTACTGCAGGGCGTGTTCAATACGGTGTTGCAATTCGGTCTTCCATCCACAGCCGTCTACCTGGTCGCACTAACGACCGGTGCGCTGATAAACTAACCGCAGGTTTTCGCGTGGTGTTCATCCACGTTTCGTATCAAGCATGCGTTAGGGGGCTCGCCATGGGGCGTGGCCGTCAAAAGGCGAAGCACACCAAGGTTGCTCGCGAACTAAAGTATTTCAGCCCAGACGTCGATCTCACAGCGCTAGAACGCGAGTTGGCTGCTCCGGCTGATGAAGATGAACTGATCGACAAATGGGCAGACATGTTTCCAGATGAAGACGACACCGATTCGGCTGCCGACGGTGAAACCGGCGAAACCGTGGCCGAGCTCGAAGATGTAGTCGAGACCGAAGATGTCGATGAGGTTGCTCAGCAACTTGGCGATGTCGACGACGATGGTGCTAGCGAGCGTTAAATCCGAGTGAGTTTTTGGCTTTGCCTTAACTAACTTCGATAGGTGCCGACGAGCCGCACAGCGCCACCATCCACGCCCTTTGCCCCTGTAATGTAACCCTGCTCGAGGGCGTTGGCTGGGGCAAGTCCGATCTCACCTAGCTGCCAGGTGCGGATTCCGAGCGAGTTCAAGCGCTCGACAACAGAGGATGCAGCCGCCGCATCAACTACAAGGGCTTGGCCAAGACCTAGGTTCCAAGTGCCTTCGACAGATTCAAGGCTGAATCCACCCCAGCCACTCAACACTTTAAAAACTTCTTGCGGCGACCAGGTTGAGCGGTCAACATCCAAGGAAACCCCCGTTGGAAGCACGCGCGAGAGGTTTGCGGCGATTCCGCCACCTGTGATGTGACTCATGGCGTGCACCGAGTCGCCCAATTCACTCTCTAGAAGTGAGTTCAAAACTCCCGTGTAAAGGCGAGTCGGTTCAAGTAGAACCTCGCCAAGCGAGCGAGCACCAAACTCCGCCACAGTCTTGTTGTAATCGAGCTTGCTGTCGGAAACAATCTTGCGCACCAGCGAGTAGCCGTTCGAGTGAAGTCCGCTAGATTCCATCCCGAGCACCACATCGCCAACCTCAACCTTGTGGGTGCCGAGCAGTTTGCTGGCCTCGACTGCGCCGACCGCGGCACCGGCAACGTCGTAGTCATCTGGGCCAAGCAATCCGGGATGCTCTGCAGTCTCGCCGCCGACAAGTGCAACGCCAACCGCGGCACAGGCCTCAGCGATGCCTCGAACAATGTCTGCAATTCGCTCGGGAACCACCTTGCCGCAGGCGATGTAATCGGTCATGAATAGGCTCTTGGCTCCAACCACAACGATGTCATCAACAACCATGCCGACCAGATCTTGACCGATGGTGTCGTGCTTGTCGATCGCCTGCGCTATCGCAACCTTTGTGCCGACACCGTCGGTTGAGGTGGCCAAAAGTGGGCGATCAAAAGTCTTTAAAAACGACACGTCGAGCATGCCGGCGAACCCACCAAGGCCACCCACCACCAGCGAGTTATGGGTTGCACCAACGGCGCGCTTCATGAGTTCGACGGCGAGATCGCCTGCCTCGGTGTCAACTCCGGCGGCAGCGTATGCGTTTACTTCGCTCACTGCGCCGAACCGCTCTCAGCCTCGCGAATGACCGAATCGAGTTCGCTGTTGGGGCCTGGGTTGCAGGCGGCCGGGTCTTCGGTGCGCTCGAGCAAATTCTTGCCGAGTCGGTCAGCGGTCGGAAGTTCGATCGGGTAGGTGCCGGTGAAGCAGGCTGTGCAAAGTTCGCGCTCCTGCTGCCCGGTCGCGGCAATCATGCCATCTTTAGTTAGGTAGCCGAGCGAATCGGCTCCGATCGACTCGCGCACATCATCCACGCCCAAACCGGTAGCAATTAGCTCGGCACGGGTGGCAAAGTCGATGCCATAAAAGCAAGGCCAGGTGATTGGCGGCGATGAGATGCGCACGTGAATTTCGGCGGCGCCGGCTTCACGCAACATCTGCACGAGCGCGCGTTGGGTATTGCCGCGCACGATCGAGTCATCGATCACAATGATGCGCTTGCCACGAATCACGTCTTTGAGCGGGTTGAGCTTGAGGCGAATTCCTCGCTGGCGAATGGTCTGCGAAGGCTGAATAAAGGTTCGACCCACGTAAGCGTTCTTGACCAACCCGTGGCCAAACGGAATGCCAGACTGCTGCGAGTAACCAATAGCGGCGGGGGTTCCAGACTCGGGCGTTGGAATGACCAAATCGGCTTCCACCGGGTACTCGCGAGCCAACTGGCGCCCCATTTCAACGCGTGCGTCGTAGACGTTCTTGCCGTTGATGCTGGTGTCTGGGCGCGCCAGGTAAACGTACTCGAACACGCAACCGGCACGCTTGGCAGGTGCAAAGCGGGTTGACCTGAGGCCGTTTTCATCGATGGCTATGAGCTCACCCGGCTCGATTTCGCGCACGAAACTGGCTCCCACAATATCCAGGGCGGCGGTTTCGCTTGCCACAACCCAGCCGCGCTCCAGCCGGCCAAGGACCAGCGGGCGTACGCCTTGAGGATCGCGAGCGGCGTACAGGGTGGTTTCATCCATGAATACCAAACAGAAGGCACCCTTGACCTTGGGAAGCAACTCGAGTGCGGTGGACTCTAGGGTGTGATCTAGATCGCCGGCCATTAGGGCCGTAAGGACCGCGGTGTCGGTGGTGTTTCCGCCGGTGATCTCGTTGTTGTCCTGGTCCGGGTAGCGCTGCTTTAGCATGTCCAGCAGGTCTGCGGTGTTGGTCAAGTTGCCATTGTGAGCAAGTGCTACGGTTCCAGCGGTGGTACGACCCAGGGTTGGCTGGGCGTTTCTCCAACTGCTGGCACCGGTGGTTGAGTAGCGGTTGTGGCCCACCGCAATGTGGCCAACTAGGCTCTCAAGAGCCGACTCGCTGAAAACCTGCGATACCAGACCCATGTCCTTGTAGACCAAAATCTTTTGGCCGTTTGAAGTTGCGATTCCGGCAGATTCCTGCCCGCGGTGCTGAAGCGAATACAAACCAAAGAAGGTCAACTTGGCCACTTCTTCGCCGGGAGCCCAAACCCCAAAGACACCGCACTGATCCTGGGGTCCCGATTCATCGGGTAGCAGGTCGTGATTTAGCAGGCCATCGCCACGAAGCACAGAAACCCCAATCTAAGGAGCGAAATGGTGGGCTTTACCCCTCAAGTTTAGTTGCCTTTACCTGCTTGGTTCGAGCCACAAAAATCCGGTCCATGATTACCGCTGTGCCGATTCCGAGACCCGCACCTGTCATTCCCAAGAAAACCAGCAGATAACCCAAAATCGATGGCTGCGGGGCTCCGGTTGCCGGGTCAACCGGCGAAGAACTGGCGGCGTTCAAGACCAGCGCCACCACAAAACCCACCAGCGCACCAGTGACCAGAAACGGGAAAAACTTTGGCGCTCGGCGAATGTTCAAAACAGCTGGGGTTTCGATTGGGTTGGAAGCGGCAGGCTGGTTTTTGCTCATGGTGCAATTCAACCGCATAAGTGGCGTCAAAAGTTCTAGCGAGTCAAGGGCAGCACCGTAGCAAACTCGGTGGCGCGAACCCCGCTGGCAATAACGGCGCCAGTTGCCAAGGCGGCTTCAATTTCAAGTTCGCCGGTTGCCAAGGCGAACCAGGTTTGCGGGGAGAGCTCCACCACATTTGGCGGAGTGCCCCGGCGGTGCTGCGGACCGGCAACGCACTGCACTGCCCCCAGCGGTGGCACCCGCACCTCAACGCTGTTACCCGGAATGCGAATGGCTAAGTCCTCAAGCAAAAACCGAACCGCGTTGGCAAAGTCCGGGTTACGGTTGGCTCGCTCGGCGCCCGCCTGCACCGCGTGCACGGCGGCCATGCCGACATCGATGGGGATTCTGCGACGAGCCATGCCTCTATTCTCACCGTTAAACTTGGCGGGTGAAGATTTTGGTATTGGGTTCGGGTGCGCGCGAACACGCAATTGTTAAAGCACTGGTCAGAACTGGCACACCAGCCGACCAGATTGTCGCGGCCCCTGGCAACGCCGGCATTGCGCAGGATGTGCGTTGCGAGCAGATCAACATTGTGGATCCGGCAGCGGTTACCCAGTTTGCCCTTGACCGGGGTTTTGCCTTGGTAGTGGTTGGCCCCGAAGCGCCGCTGGTTGCAGGGGTTTCAGACGCACTAAGAGCAGCCGGTATTGCGGTCTTTGGACCGAGCCAACGAGCCGCCCAGCTTGAGGGATCCAAGAGCTTTGCAAAAGAGATTATGGCCGCCGCCGATATTCCAACCGGAATGGCTCACGAGTGCACCACCATGGAAGAAGTTGCCAAAGCCATGGACGACTTTGGCGCCCCCTACGTGATCAAAGCCGACGGCCTAGCAGCCGGCAAGGGAGTAATTGTCACCAGTGACCGCCAGGCCGCACTGGAACACGCAGCCAAGTTCATAGACATGGGGATTCTGGTTGAAGAGTTTTTGACCGGACCCGAAGTATCGCTCTTCTTCTTAAGCGACGGCACCACCGTGCTGCCGCTGACCCCCGCTCAAGATTTCAAACGTGCCCTGGATAACGATGAGGGGCCAAACACCGGTGGCATGGGCGCTTACAGCCCGCTACCCTGGCTACCCGCAGGTTTTGTCGAAGAAGTCCAGCGCACCGTGGCCCAACCCACCGTAGACGAAATGGCGCGGCTCGGCGAGCGCTTTGTGGGGCTTCTCTACTGCGGCTTGATCGTGACTCCGCGAGGCATTCGCGTCATTGAGTTCAACGCCCGATTTGGTGACCCCGAAACTCAGGTTGTCCTTCGGCGTCTGGTCACGCCGCTGGCTGGACTGCTGCACGCGGCCGCCACCGGCAGCCTAAGCACCGCGCCGGATCCAAAATTCACCAACGATGTGGCGATCACCGTAGTACTCGCCAGCGAGGGTTACCCCGAGAGCTCCGCACCAAACCGCCCAATCACCGGACTTGAAAACGCTCTTGCCAGCCACGAGGGCATTGAGATATGCCACGCCGCAACCGCGCTAAACACCGATGGCTCGCTGCTCGCCACGGGAGGGCGCGTGTTGTCCGTGGTGTCAACCGGCAAGGACTTTGGTCACGCGCGCGAACATGCCTATGCGGCCATCAGGGAAATCAAGCTCGAGGGCTCGCACTTCCGCCGTGATATCGCGGCCAAGGTGGCACAGTAACCGTGGCGCAGTTGCAAATTCCAGGTTGGCGGCACGTTTACAGCGGCAAGGTCCGTGACCTTTACGAGGCCGATGACCCTGCGCTGAATCACTTGATTTTGGTTGTTGCCAGCGACCGCGTGAGCGCGTTTGACCATGTGCTTGAACCCGAGATTCCTAACAAGGGCAAGTACCTGACTCAACTGACCAACTGGTGGTTCGAACGGTTGCCGGTTGCAAACCACGTGAGCCACGATGTACCGGTGCCCCAAACGGTTGAGGGACGCGGAACAGTTTGTAAGAAGTTGGACATGTTTCCGGTGGAGTGCGTAGTGCGCGGTTACGTGAGCGGAAGCGGCTGGAAGGACTACCAGGAAACTGGTTCCATTTGCGGCGTGGAACTCCCCCCTGGCCTGACCTTTGGCGCCAAGCTACCCGAACCGATCTTCACCCCCGCCTACAAGGCACCAATGGGCGAGCATGACGAGAACATAAGTTTTGAGCGAGTCATTGAGCTAATCGGTAACGAAAATGCGAACCAGCTTCGAAGCCTGTCGCTTGCGGTTTTTGAACGAGCAAGCGCACTGGCGGAACAGGCGGGCCTGATTCTGGCTGACACCAAATTTGAGTTTGGCGTTGACCCTGCCACCGGACAAATCACGCTCGGAGACGAGGTTCTCACTCCGGACAGCTCACGTTACTGGAGCAAGGCGGCCTGGGAGCGTGGCGAGCGCAAAGATAGCTTTGACAAGCAGATTGTCCGCAACTGGCTGGCGGAAAACTGGGATCAGACCGGCACACCTCCCCAGCTACCCCAGGAAATCGTTACCCAAACGGCTGCAAAATATGCGGAATTGGTGGAACGACTTGGCTCCAAAGTTGCTTAGGTAACTACGTGATCATTCAGCCGCGACCCATAATGCTGACGCCCCGCACGGGTATTGAAGTTCAGCGGCTGTTGCCACAGGCGACACTTCGGAAAATTGGTGCCTGGGTTTTTCTCGATCATTTTGGCCCGACCGACCAACAAGACGCCATGGTGGTTGGGGCTCACCCGCACACCGGTCTGCAAACCGCAACCTGGATTCTTGAGGGCGAGGTTGAGCACCGCGACAGCCTGGGTTCGGTTCAGCGGCTGCTGCCCGGGCAACTGAACCTAATGACCGCCGGACGCGGTATCGCTCACTCAGAACTGTCGGTTTCCTCGTCAACCCTCCACGCGGTACAGCTGTGGATTGCGCTGCCTGACTCGGTGCGAAACATGGAGCCCGAGTTTGAGCACATTGGGGACCTCCCCGTGGTACACGGAATCAACTACACCGCAAAAGTCATGGTCGGTGAATTTCAGGGTCGGGTTTCACACGCCAAGGTGCACAGCCCCTTGGTGGGAGTGGAGCTGACTCTCAACGCAAGCGGCATGGTTTGGTTCCCAGCCGACCCCGCCTTTGAGTACGGCTTTTTGAGCCTCGACAACCACGTGCAGGTAGACGGAAAACAAATTGCTCCCGGCGAGCTTGCGTACTCGGCCCCGGGCAAAGAGCTAATAGTCATGGATGCGCCGGCCGGTAGTCGCTTCATTGTGATCGGCGGAAAACCCTTCAAAGAACAAATTGTCATGTGGTGGAACTTCATTGCCAGGAATCATGCCGAAATCGTGGCAATGCGAGAGGCCTGGAACAAGGCGGCGCCTATTTTTCCTGCGTTCCAAGATCAAATCAACCAACGATTATTGGCTCCCGAACTGCCAAACGTTGAACTCAAGCCACGCCTCTGACAACCGCTAAATCGCATTCTCGGGTTTCACCTGAGGTTAGCCGATTCCCCGATAAAATAAAGGGGTTCGCCACCGTTGCCGTGCGTCACTCATGCCCCATTCGGGCCGTAAATTCGGGAGTAATCCGTGCCAAAAATCATTGTCGAGGTAATGCCAAAAGCCGACCTGCTTGACCCGCAGGGCAAGGCGGTTGCCAACAGCCTCCACCGCCAAGGCCACGCCAACATCACCAACGTGCGAATCGGCAAGCGTATTGAACTTCACTTTGAAGATCAGCCCACCCAGGCCGATCTTGACAACGCGGCACAGATTGCCGAGCACTTTCTTTCTAATGGCGTAATCGAAGACGTGGTCAACATCCACGTTGAGAACTAGGGCTCGCCGTGAAGATCGGTGTCGTTACCTTTCCAGGAACCCTCGATGATCGCGACGCAGCCCGCGCGGTAAGACTTGCAGGCGCAACGGTTGTTCCGCTCTGGCACGATGACGCCAACCTGCACAAGGTAGACGCGGTTGTGCTCCCGGGTGGCTTCAGCTACGGCGATTATCTTCGCTGCGGTGCCATCGCTGCTCAGGCTCCAGTTACCCAAGAGATCATCAAGGCTGCTAACGGTGGGCTGCCGGTGCTTGGTATTTGCAACGGATTCCAGGTTCTGGTTGAGAGCCACCTGCTGCCCGGCGGCCTGATTCGCAACGAGCACCAGCACTTCATTTGCCGCGACCAAAAACTTCGCGTGGAGAACGTGGACACGGCGTGGACCAACCAGTTTGAACTTGGGCAGGAAATCACCATTCCGCTCAAGAACGGAGAGGGCGGTTACATTGCAACCCAAGAGACTCTCAAGCGCCTAGAGGGCGAGGGCCTGGTGGCATTCCGTTACCTAGAAGTGAACCCAAACGGCAGCATGAACGACATTGCGGGGCTGCGCAACGAGCGCGGCAACGTAGTAGGACTCATGCCTCACCCAGAACACGCGGTGGAGGCCGGTTTTGGTCCTGACACCGCGGTTGCCATGCGATCTGGTACCGATGGCCTCAAGTTCTTTGAATCAGTTTTGAAAGCAGTAGTCAACGCATGAGCGATGTAACTAGCACCCCAACCGCAGCACCACAGGTTGACACCACCGCGGTTGCAGCAGCCACCCCAGACAAGCACCAACCGTGGAAGGAACTTGGCCTCAAACAGGACGAGTACGACCGCATCAAGGATATTTTGGGTCGCCGCCCAACCAGCGCCGAGTTGGCCATGTACTCGGTCATGTGGTCGGAGCACTGCAGCTACAAGAGCAGCAAGATTTACCTTCGTCAGTTTGGTGAGAAGGTTACAGACGAGATGAAGAAGCACCTAATGGTTGGCATGGGCGAAAACGCCGGAGTTGTCGACATTGGTGAGGGTTGGGCGGTCACCTTTAAGGTCGAGAGCCACAATCACCCGTCTTACATTGAGCCATTCCAGGGTGCCGCCACCGGCGTTGGCGGAATCGTTCGCGACATTTTGACCATGGGCGCTCGCCCCATTGCCGTAATGGACCAACTGCGTTTTGGTGCGGTTGAGAACCCAGACACCGCGCGCGTGGTTCACGGAGTGGTCAGCGGAATCAGTTTCTATGGCAACTGCCTAGGGCTGCCAAACATTGGCGGTGAAACCGTTTTCGACAAGGTTTATCAGGGTAATCCGCTGGTCAACGCACTCTCGGTTGGTGCGCTTCGCCACGAGGATCTGAAGCTGGCCAAGGCATCTAACCCCGGTGACTTGGTGATCTTGTTCGGTGCCAGAACCGGAGCCGATGGCATCGGTGGTGTTTCGGTTCTTGCATCCGAGACCTTTGACTCAACCGGTCCAAGCCGCCGCCCAGCCGTTCAGGTTGGCGACCCCTTCGCCGAGAAGGTGCTGATCGAGTGCTGTCTTGAGCTTTACGCGGCCGGCGTGGTTGCCGGAATCCAGGACCTTGGTGGTGCCGGATTGAGCTGTGCCACCAGCGAGCTGGCTAGCAACGGTAACGCGGGAATGCGCGTTCAGTTGCAAAAGGTTCTCAAGCGTGACGAAAGCCTGACCCCCGAAGAGATTCTCATGTCGGAGTCACAGGAACGCATGATGGCCATTGTGCCGCCAAAGCACCTCAAGGCGTTTGAGAAGCTCGTAAACAAGTGGGAGGTCGAGTACTCGGTCCTGGGCGAAGTGATCGACGAACCACGTCTTTACATCAACTGGGGCGACGATGAGATCGTGAATGTGCCTCCTCGCACCGTTGCCCACGACGGTCCGGTATACGAACGACCAGTCAAGTACCCCACCTGGATTGACGCACTAAACAAGAACTCGGTGAACGCCGCCAAGTTGGAGCGCTCCACCATTGCGACCGAACTGGGAGCCCAGTTGGTTCAGGTGGTTTCATCACCGAACCAGGCCTCAAAGTCGTGGATCACCGACCAGTACGACCACTACGTTGGTGGCAACACCGCGCTTGCCCAACCCGATGACTCGGGCATGGTTCGAGTCTCTGAGGAGACCGGCCTGGGAGTTGCAATTGCTACCGACGCAAACGGTCGTTACGGGCAGCTGGATCCTTACGAGGGTGCCAAGCTGGCGCTTGCCGAGGCTTATCGAAACGTTGCAGCTTCGGGCGCTAAACCAATGGCGGTCACCAACTGCCTGAACTTTGGCTCACCCGAAAACCCAGAAGTAATGTGGCAGTTCAAGCAGGCAACTGCGGGGCTTGCCGATGGTTGTCTGGAGCTGGGAATCCCGGTTACCGGTGGAAACGTCTCGTTCTACAACCAGACCGGCGATGTTGCGATTCACCCAACCCCGGTGGTTGGCGTGCTGGGTGTCATTGATGACGTTGCCCGCCGCATTCCTTCGGGTTGGCAGGATGAGGGCCACAACATTTACCTACTGGGAACCACGCGTGACGAACTTGATGGTTCGGTGTGGGCCGAGGTCATGCACGACCACCTTGGAGGAAAGCCTCCGGTGGTTGATCTTGCTGGCGAGAAGGCTCTGGCCGACCTGCTTCACGGTGCTTCACTGCAGGGGCTGATTGCCTCGGCTCACGACCTGAGTGAGGGCGGACTAGCTCAGGCGGTTGTGGAGAGCAGCCTGCGCTTTGGCATTGGTGCTCGAATCTGGCTTGGCGAACTAGCGGAACGCGACCAGGTTGACCTGACCGCTGCCCTGTTCAGCGAATCAACCGGCCGAGTGCTGGTTTCGGTTGGCCGAGAGGACGATGTTAAGTTTGTTGGACTTTGCGAAGCCCGTGGAATTCCAGTGCTGCGCATTGGTGTCACCGATGGCATCGGGGCAGATGCCCAACTTGCGATCAAGGAAATCTCTGACTTCAAGTTGAGCGACCTGCGCGCCGAGTGGTCTAACACCATTCCCGAGCTGTTCGGCTAAACCAGGACCTTTGGTTCTGGCTCTAACTGCGTTAGTTTTCGGGTTGACTGGGTTCAACCTTTGACTGAGTAAGTTCTAGCCAACGCCGCGACAGTTCGGTTGCCACTTCATCGCTGCCGTGAGCGGAATGCCGCACTATTGCCAGCTGCAGCGCGGGCAAAGCCAAATCAAGGTTTCCTTGCATTATGAGCGAACGAGCGATTGTTTCCTGCGCGTCTATGCCAGCAAAAAAGTTGGGTGCCATTTGGCTGGTCTCCGAAATGATTTGCTCGGCCAACTCTTGAGCCTCTTGGTGGCGCTCAAGATAAATGAGAGCACGAGCCCGAAGCGTGCGAGCCAGGAATGCCATGTTTTCGGCTAACTCGCCAGGGAACTGGATTTTTTCTAGCGTTTCAAGGGCATAGCTGGCGTTCTGCACCCGAAGCAGGGCATCGGCAAGCGCAATGTAACAACGCTCCTCGTAAATGGTCACCTGGTGCTGATTTGCGAACGCAATGGCTTTTTCCAATACCTCGATGGACTCGAGCGGTTGGTCCATTCCCAGCAGGATGCGTCCCATTAGGACGTCAGTTTCAAAGACGGAAACCTTGTCGTTCTGAGCGTTGAAAGCGGCCCGGGCAGTAGTGGCGTGAGCCCTGGCTCGGTCAAATGCATCTAGGTTGAAGTACAGGTAAGCCTCGTGGAGGTCGCACTGGGCAAGGGTGGCATAGTCCTTGACTTCGTTTGCCTGCTTCCTTGCAACCGCGAGCGCATCGGTGGCGCCGGCGACATCGGCGCATGCCACCAGCAAACTAGCAAGCTGAAGGTGGCACATGGCGTCGAACGGTTCGAACTCCAGATACTTTGCCAGTTCAATGGCCTCGCGAATGTCGGCCACCGCGGCGTCAAGGTTGTGCTGGAAGCCCAGCGCCACCGAGCGAAGGTGCAGCGACCTGGCGACACCCTGAAGTTCGTCTGCCTCGATAAAGCTGAGGCGGGCTTGATCTGCCTTGAGCTCGGCTGCCGCAAACTCGCGGGCGTCAATAAGCGCGGTGGCGCAGCGCAGGTAGGTTTCGCCGGCGCTTGAGTGGTTACCGCAGTTGGCATAGAGTACCGCCGCATTTTCATAGGCCGCGGCAGCCAACGACTGCTGCTCCAAAATAACCAGTGCGTCTGCTTTGCGGCTGACCGAGGCGGCCAAGAACAGTTCGTTTGCGTTGGCTCGGAAAATTTCGGCAGCTTCATCGAACTTGAGGATCGCCTCCTTGGCCTGCTTCTGGCCAAGATATCCACGCCCCTGCTGATACAAACCCTCGGCCTCGCCGAAGGCGTCGTTGATGCCCTTGAAGAGGCTGGCCGAGCGTTCACCGTAGATGACAGCGTTATCAAAGTTCTCGCGGTTCACGCTCAGTTCTGCGAGGCGGCCAAACGCCTCTGCCTGTTCGCGTTGCGAACCGCCCTCGATTTGCTCCCAAAGGTGCGCTTCTTCTGGATTCTGGTGATAGCTCATGGTTTAACCCCCTAAGGAAAGGACACGAATGCCCTGGTTGATTTTGAAAATTTGAGCCATTGCCACGGTGATTTCAAAATTTCAGTCGCGGCTGAAACTTGTTTGAAACCCCGCCCCTCAAGGCAATTTCCGCCTTGGCGAATTGCGGGCGGATAGTTATTGAACCATCGACCACTGACATTTATTGCATAGACACGAAAGAATGTTTCGCCCCTGGCGAAGCACTATTTTTAGGCGGCTTCGGACAGATTAAGTCTGCTGAAACCAACCACTCGCACCGGATATGACAGGTAGTCTGCCCAACCCGAAAGCCGGGAATCGCGCCAAGCGTAATCGCGCGCGGTTTCCGCCATTGCGGCCCAGAAAAACACGTTCAGCAAGTCAATCGACAGGTGGCTAATGGCCTCGTCCGGAAATGCTCGCCCGAGCATCCTGCGAAGCAGAGTAGGCACGTCGCCAACGCCAAATCGATGCAACGCCGCTCTCACCTGAAACTCAATCTCGCGAGCGCGACGCGGATTCCAAATTGGGTTCGGTTCATCTTGGTGCAGGTGGAGCATGGCATGCACCTTCAGCGCTTGGCTGTAGCGGGCGTCATCGAGGAGATCAAACACATCGATGAATCGTTCCAGCTCGTAACCCGACTTCCTCAGGTCCAGAATGTCGGGATAATGCAGGAATCTGTAAAAAGGCACGTGCGGACGAACCGGCGCGTAGGGGGTAGAGGTGAATGATGCCAGCAGCGGATCAATGCCAACGGCGGCGGCACCCCAGTTGTCGATTGCCTCGTCGACATCGGGGTTGAAGGAATCATTCACGCTAGACATAACCGCTTAATTGTGGAGGCTATTGCCTGAAAAAGGCAAAGATTTTGTCTTGGCAAACGCGAGCCTTAAGCAAGACCGCTAGCCTGAACCTGTGACTAAAGATTCGACGCGCTTGGCCAGACGAGAAGACATCATTGTTCGCTGGGAAAAACACTCGGCGATACCGCTGGCAGTAATGGCGCTAACTTTTTTGGCGCTATGGGCGACTCAGGTACTGGCTGACCTCAATCAACTTGAGTGGGAAATCATCGAGGCATTGATTCTTGTCATTTGGGCGCTTTTCGTGATCGATTTCTCGGTGCGATTTTGGCTCCACCAAGACAAACTCAAGTTCTTGCGCAGCAACATTATTGAGCTGCTGGCGCTCTTGGTTCCTGCCTTCCGTTCGTTCCGCATGCTCAGGGTACTAACTGCTCTTGGAATCTTCACCCGCGTGGTTCAGTCGCTTCAGGCGCGCGTTAACCTATACATTGCACTGATTTTGCCAATGATGATTTTCGCCGGATCCCTTGGCGTCTTTGAAGCCGAGCGCAATGCTCAAGGCGCAAGCATTTTGAACTTTCCCGACGCCGTTTGGTGGTCTATTGTCACGGCATTTACGGTTGGTTACGGTGACTTAACGCCCGTCACGGTAGAGGGGCGCGTCATTGCAGTAATGCTCATGCTGGGTGGTTTCGGACTCATTTCAGTGGTCACCGCGAACCTGGCCAGTTACTTTTTGCGAAGCAACTTGCACGAAAAATCCAACCGCACTGAATAACTGCGGCAGGTTGTCAGGGGCCTGAAGTAAATTTGCCCTAAGAGATAGGTGCATCATGTTTAGCGGTTGGCGTCGCTTTGTGGTTGTGCTAGCCATTTTGATCATCGCTAGCACGTTTTTTCGCCAACCCTGGTGGGTGGTGCTTCCAATGGGCATGGTTCTGGGTGGGTTTGCCGCTCTCTATGGCTGGTACCAAGAAAAGAACCGAATCTACACTCAGCAGCAGATCGCCGCGGCCCCGTTCAATGGAAAACTTCCGGTGGAAATCGGTCTGGCTATAGAGGACGCGGTAGCGCTCGAGGGAGACGACAGCTACTCGCAGCGGGTATACGGAGAGCACTTTTTTGCCCACAACTTTGAGGACCTCAGGCAGTACGCTCAGGTCCCCGATGGCACCTTGCTTGAGGTTCAGTCGGCTTTAGTGGTTGAACCCGCTAACCCAGACAGTCAGCATGCAGTTGCGGTCACCTGCGGAGGGGTTGTGCTGGGCTACATTCCCGAGCTGCAGTCCGAGGGGCTGTATCGCTTTCTGTTCAAACATCGCGGCATCGGGCGAGTCAACTCAAACATCTACTTTGATATTTCGGGCGGCAAAAGTTTTGTGGAAATCGACCTAAGTCGCCCCTACCGCATTGCCCGCGGTGCGTAGCCGATAACCTTGTAAAGACTTGTTTTGAAAGGCAATAATGGCAAACCTGCTCAAGGGCAAACGACCAAGTAACTGGACCATCGCAATCTCGGCCATCGTAGCCATTTTTGTAATCAGTGTTGCCGGCACCATCTACTACGGAACAGTCATCAAGCCGGCCGAGGACCTCGCCGCAACCAAGAAGACCTGCACAACCTTTGCCAACGGCAAGGCCGCTGCCGAGCGTGCTTTCCTAGATGAAGCTAGCCGCACCGACCAAGAGCCAAACGAGCTCACCGCGGTATCCAACTACATGAAGGAGCTGTTCAAGGGCACCGACGCCGCATTCAAGCTGTCGGTGGGTGACAGCCCGGTGCAGAGCGCGTTGGTTGAGCTTTCGGTCAAACGCTTGAGCATTCAAGCCAACCAGGGTCAGACAGCGCTAATGACGCTGGACCAGGCCGCCACCCAGGTTACAACCGCTTGCGCCGCAGCTCTGGCAGGTCAGTAATAACCTGAGCCACAATGGCGCCTACTGGTTGCGCTATGTCGTAACTTGCGCCGGGTTCATCGATGTCTAGATTTTGAAGCGTGGCCAGCTGGCTGTCTAGCAGCGAAACCGGCATGAAGTGATCTGGGCGGCTGCTCATGCGTTCCCAAAGTAGGTCGCGAGAGCCCGTTAGATGGATAAAAACTGTGCCGGGTGCCGCCGCCAAAATGCGCTCGCGATAAACCCGCTTGAGGGCGGAGCAAGCTACCACGGTTCCCCCGGGCACTGAGTCGGCTAATGATTCGCCAACAAGGTCAAGCCAGGGCCAACGATCATTGTCATTGAGGGGGATGCCCGCAGACATTTTGGCTTTATTCTCCGCAGGGTGCAGGTCATCCCCATCAATGAAACGCGCGCCAAGTTGCTTGGCTAGTTCGAGGCCAACCGAGCTCTTGCCGCAACCTGAGACGCCCATGACGACCATCCGCATAATCTCCATGGGCACTCAGACTCCTTTTTGTGTTTTGCGCCGAAGCGCTGGCTAATGAAGCTTTTGCAAACAGCTGGTTTTTTACCAGTCGTGCATGGTGCCGTCAATCTTCAGTCGGTTGACCGGCAGATACGCGGGCTCGTACTCAAAGGTGCTTGCCAACTTCTCGTCATAAGAAACGCCAAGTCCCGGGCTGGTTCCTGGGCGAATCAGGCCGTCGGTGAAGGTGTACTCCGGCTGGAAGACATCGTTGGTGTCCGAGCTGTGTTGCATGTACTCGCTGATGCCGTAGTTGTGGATTGCCATTCCAAGGTGCAGCGATGCAGCGTGGCCGATAGGTGAAACGTCGGTTGGGCCGTGAACGCCGGACTTGATTTGGTAAACCGCTGCGTAGTCGAAGATCTTCTTGAGCGGGGTGATTCCACCGCCGTGGCTGACCGGGCTACGAACATAGTCAATGAGCTGCTCCTCGAACAGGTCCTTGTAGTCGTAGATGGTGTTGAAGATTTCACCAACGGCAAGCGGGGTGGTGGTGTGCTGACGAATCAAACGGAAGGCATCGGTGTTTTCGGCAGGAGTCAGGTCTTCAAGCCAGAACAGGTCATAAGGCTCGAGCGACTTGCCAAGACGGGCCGCCTGAATTGGGGTCAGTCGGTGGTGACCGTCGTGCAACAGTGGAAGATCCGGACCAAACTCATTGCGAACTGCTTCGAACACGCTTGGAATGTAGTTGAGGTAGGCGCGAGTGTCCCACTCTTCTTCAACCGGCACGGTGCTTCGGCGAGCTGGCTCGTAGTCGTAGCGGGCACTCGAGGCACCCTTGCCCGAACCGGCTCCGGCTGCGGCGTTTGCCGATGCGGCAACACCGTAAACCGAGTTGAGTCCCGGAATGGCGGTCTGCACTCGAATGGCCTTGTAGCCCTTCTCCTGGTGCTGACGGATCGAGTCAAAGATTTCCTGAACATCCCGACCGGAGGCGTGGCCGTAAGCCAGGCAACCCTCGCGGCTTGCGCCACCAAGCAGTTGGTATAACGGCATGTTGGCAGCCTTTGCCTTAATGTCCCAAAGGGCCATGTCAATTGCGGCAATAGCGGTCATGGTGATTGGGCCACGACGCCAGTACGAACCGCGGTAGAAGTACTGCCAGGTGTCCTCAATGTTGTGGGCGTCACGACCAATCAGCATGGGGGCCAGGTGATCGCGCAGGTACGAGGCCACAGCGAGTTCGCGACCGTTTACGGTTGCGTCGCCAAGGCCCACCAGGCCATCATCGGTGGTGATTCTCAGGGTCACAAAGTTGCGGCCGGGAGAGTGAACGAACACTTCTGCTTTTGCGATTTTCATGGTTTGTCCTTTGTTGAGGCTTTTGATTCGACAGCCGGCTAGTTGGCTGGCTTACGGTTAGCTAGGGTGGTCCAGCGAGCGCGCAGGGTGTGAGCGGCGGCCTTTGGCTGGCGGTCTCGGGTGAACGCGCCCTTCTTGTTTCCAAGAACCCGGAAGATACCTGGCTTGGTCTGGAAGTCGGCGAAGTTCCAAACGTGCTCCCCCACAACTCCTGGGAACTTGTCGAAGATCGCGTGGTTCGCCTCGAGGTAGGCGGTCTGGTACTCCTCTGACCAAGGAAGCGCGTGAATCGAGTGGCCGCCCGCAATGGTGTCGGCTCCGTACTCGGTGATCACAATCGGCACTCCGTATTTTTCAGTCCAACCCTTCAGCTCTGCCTCGAGGTGCAGCTTGGCATTGTCTAGGTCGGCGTGGTCCTCGTACCAGCCCCAGTAGCGGTTGAGGCAGATCACGTCGGCAAGCGGAGCAACCAAGCACTTGTCAAAAGGCTCGGTCATTACGTTGATGTAGGTGACCGGGCGACTCTGGGCGTCTAGTTGGCGAGCCAGGTCAAAGGCCGGCTTGAAGAACTCGACTGCCTCTGGAACGCCGGTCTCGGCCTCGTTGGTGATTGACCACATGACAACCGAAGGGTGGTTCTTATCGCGGGCAATTAGTTCACGCACCGCGTGGAGCAGCGAAGCCTGAGTCTTCTGGTTTCCGGTCTCTGGGCCAAAGGTTGGAAGCTTTGGCCCACCGAACATGCCCGAGAAGTTCTGGTTCAGACCAACCGCTGCGGTCTCGTCAATGATCACAATTCCGTGACGGTCAGCGAAGTCCATGACTTCTTCCGCATATGGATAGTGGCTGGTGCGGAACGAGTTTGCGCCAACCCATTTGAGCAACTCAAAGTCATTGACCAAGAACGCGTTGTCGTGTCCCTTTCCCTTGATCACGTGGTCTTCGTGCATTCCAAAGCCAGTGAAGTAGAACGGTTCACCGTTGATCAGGAACTGGTTTCCGACAACCTTGACGGTGCGAACACCAACGTTGACCGAGTATTCGTCAACCAGCTGACCGGAGGCCAAGGCTCGCAGGGTTAGCTTGTAGAGGTAGGCGGCTCCGGGCTGCCACAGCTTGACGTTTTCAACGGTGAGGCTGCCCGAGGCACCGGTTGATGACGCAACGGTTGCGCCCGATTCATCGGTGAGGGTGGCGGTGATTTCCAGCGATGAATCGCCAGCGAACTCTGCGGTGTAGCCAACGGTTCCCGTGGTGCCCTGGTAGTCGGTGACTACGGTGACGTCGGTTAGGTGGCTAACCGGGGTGCTGTAGAGCCAAACCGAGCGGGCCAGTCCGGCGTAGTTATAGAAGTCGTGCAGGTAGGTCTGCTGCTTCACGCCGTTGTCACGCACTGCAACCCGGCCGGGAGGAATGGTCTCGTTAGTCAGCACGTTGTTCACGGCAATGGTCAGGGTGAACTCAGATCCAGCCGAGACGTGCTCGGTGATGTCTGCGCTGAACGGCATGTAACCACCCTGGTGACTAGCAACCTGCTTGCCGTTGACAAAAACGACTCCCTGGTGGGTAGCAGCGTCAACCCGAACGTTGATGCGCTCCCCCGCCCAGCCCTTTGGTACGCGCACCTGACGCTGGTACCACACGTAACCAACGTGCTCGCGGATCTTTAGGTCGGTGAACAGGTCGTTGTAGCTCGCTGGAACAGCAACATCTAGCTTCTCGGGCCAGTGAGCCCCTGCCCAGTTGTGAGCGAATCCCTGGTCTTCAAAGTCAACCCTGAAGTCCCAGATACCGTCTAGGTTCAGAAGTTCGCGGCTTGCGGTGATTTGCGGTTTGAGCATTAGACGGGTTCCTTGTCTGTTTGGGTTAGCAGGTTTACCTGGGCGATCACTCGCTCCAGAAACTGTGGGTGGTTTGCCAAGCGAGAGTCCAGCAGGGCGAGCAGGCTTGCGATCTGGGCATGGTGGTCGCCTGCTGCCTGCTCTAGAGCATCTTCAATCTGCTGCTGCATTGCATCCTGAGCGTTTTGGTTCTTGAGCCTGAAAGCGATCCAAGCCGACATGACATTGGCGGCACCTTGGGCTGAGTTGCCAAGCTCAAGCTCGGCCAGCGCGGTGGGCACGGTGCGAACCCGAACTTTTGTGGCTCCGTCAATGGCAATTTGCGAAAGCTGGTGCGCAATGCGTGGGTTCCGGAAGCGCTCAAGTAGCGCCTGGCGGTAGGTTTCCACCTGTAGCTCTGAGTTATTTAGAGTGCGCTGGGCTTCGTCCCAAAACTGAGTCACCTGTTCGAGACATTCCAAATCATCGATGGCCTGGGCCACGGTTTGGTGTCCACGCAACTGTCCCAGGTAGGCCAGCAGGCTGTGAGCTCCGTTCAATAGCCAAAGTTTGCGATTCTCAAACGGTTCAATCTGGGCTACAAATCTTGCACCAGCTTCTTCCCAGGCCGGGCGGCCAAGCGGGAACTCGCCCTGCAGCACCCAGTCACGGAATGGTTCGGTAACCACCGGTGAGGCATCTTGCCAACCGGTGCTGGCAGCAACTTCCTGCACGTCGGCTTCGGTGGTCTTTGGGGTGATGCGGTCAATAGAGGTTGACACAAAGCTGACCTCCGCGCGAAGCCACGCTAGGGCCTCGCCGCCAAAGGCTTCGAACAGCTGTTCCATGGCTGTAGCCAGCAGGTGTCCGTTTGCGGGAATGTTGTCGCAGGGGACCAGTGCCAGCCCAAGCTGAGTCTTTAGTCGGCGTTGGTTTAGGGCCCAGGCCAACCGGCCAAGAACGGTTGTTGGCTTGCCAGAGGTCAGTTGCTCAAGTTGAGTCTCGGCATCAATGAGGAGCCCCGCTGCATCAATGCTGTAGCCGGCCTCGGTGACTGTGAGGGTGACCAGCGCGGTTTGCTCGGAAACAATTGCCTCGGTCAGTGCGGTCAGGTCATTTCCGTCTTCGGCGCGGGCAATCGAGTTGATCACTTCAAACTCGTCCCCCAAAGGCGAGCGGGTGATCAGCGTGTACAAGCCATCCTGGGTCTGCAACAGGTTAGCCGCGTCAGCGCTCCGGCCGGTGAAAGCGACGTAACCCCACTTTGATTCGGCGTCAACCTGGTTGGTGTACCAAGCTTGGTGAGCCCTAAAGAAAGCGCCCAACCCAAGGTGGACCATACGCTCCCGAGGGGTGGTAAGGCCGGCTGCTGCTCTGGTTAGCTTCATAGCTTGAACGCCGCCTTTGGAACCGCGGTCACCAAATCTACAGCGATGACCTCGGCCTGTGCCTGAGTGATTCGCCCCGTGACAACCAACTTGGCAAGGTAGGCACAGTCAATGCGTCTTGCCATGTCATGACGTGCCGGTATCGAGAGGAAGGCGCGCGTGTCATCGATGAATCCTGAACCGCGATAGAACCCAGCAATGTCGGTGACGGCCTCGCGGAATCTGGTGGCGGCATCGGGTGCATCCAGGAACCACCAAGGAGCGCCGATTCGCACGCTGGGGTAGAACCCGGCAAGCGGTGCGATCTCGCGTGACCAGGCGGATTCGTCAAGGCAGAACAGAATCAGCGTGAGTTTTGATTCAAGGCCGTAGGCCTCAAGCAGCGGGCGCAGGTTGTTGGTGAACTCAACCGCTACCGGAATGTCGTGGCCGGTGTCCGGACCAAAGCGCTTGAAGGTTTCGCTGCTGTGGTTGCGGAACACTCCCGCGTGCAGCGTCATAACCAGACCGTCTTGCGAGCTCATTCGAGCAGACTCGGTGAGCATGTGTCCGGCAAACTCGCGTTGCTGCGCTGCGGTAGCCGAACCATCGAGGCATATCTGGAAAAGTTGTGCGGCCTGAGCTGTGGATAGCTTGCAAGTGTATGGCTCGTGTACCCCGTGGTCGGCGGATACCGCACCGTGCTCAATGAAGTAAGCTCGCCGGCTTTCAATGGCCGAAATGAAGTTTGAGTAGGTGATTTCACCTTGGTTGGTGGCATCGATGATGCGCTTGACCGAGTCACTCCAACCAGTCGCCCTTGGGTCCAGGTAGCGGTCGGGTCTAAAGGTTGGAAGAACCCGACCCTTAAAGGTTGAGTCATTGGCCAAAGCCCGGTGTGCAGCCAAGTCATCGCAGGGATCATCGGTGGTGGCTAGTACCTCTA
Organism: Micrococcales bacterium; assembly: GCA_046063415.1. Classification (GTDB taxonomy): domain Bacteria; phylum Actinomycetota; class Actinomycetes; order Actinomycetales; family Microbacteriaceae; genus Rhodoluna. Next base: position 16,579 of record JBJTMG010000055.1, on the reverse strand, counting down.
ACCCGAAACTCTCGAATAGGGCGCGAGGAAGCATGCGAGGTTCCAGAAGTTCCGAGGAAATTCGGTCGTATAAATCTTGGGCGTTCAACTCACTAGGGGTCTCGGTAATACCGAATAGCGTTTCGAGCTCATGCGTAAGCCAGTAACCACTGGAAGTTCCGGCGAACAGGTGCCAGTTCGAGCACAGGATCTCCCAGGCAGCTCGCGCCTTGGCATCGGTCTTGACGCCTTTTCCCAAGTCTTCGAGCGAGTAGCCGGCCGCGTGTAACAACCGAGTCACGTAGTGATCCTGGTAAATGAACAGCTCGGCTGGGTTTTGGAATGGCTGGTTCTGTACCAGCAGGTTTGGGTCAACGTGGCCGTGGGGAGAAATGATTGGTAAATCGGCTACTAGAGAGTACAGGCGTGCCGAAATCTGCTGCGCCGCCCCGGTATCGGAAAACAATCGGTTTCCATAACCTAAATCCCTAGTATTCATGGGTAAATCTGACCATATCCATTCTTTTTTGTCAATCGGTTGCCAAACTGTTTAGACAGATGAAACCGAATCGTTATTTTTAGTTGTTTTTTTCTTCGTGCGAGCTACGGTTTTGGCGGTTTGGTGAGGCCTAAAGTCTTGGCTTGGTTGTAGAACCCCGAACAATCAAAGAGGTTGAGAGAACCGGCTGGCTTTCCTGTTGCTCTTTTTCTCCAAGGATCTCAAGCATTTGGTAGACAGCTCGAGCTCCAATTTCGGTGAGCGGCTGCCCAATGGTTGTAAGCGCCGGGGTTGTGAAGTCACTTCCAAACGAGTTGTCAAAGCCAATAATGCTGAGTTCTTCAGGAACCGAAACCCCTGCCTCAACCGCTCGGCGCAACAAACCAATGGCCATTAGGTCGTTGTAGGTGATAACTGCGGTCACGCCAGCCGCCCTGATTCGGTCGAGGGATTCCCTACCGGTCTCAAGGGTTGGTGGGTTTGGGCCAATCTCGACCACGGTCATTCCCTGCGAAACCGCCGCCTTCATAATTTCCTGCCAGCGGGCAGTGTTCATCCAAGATGCCGCAGGTCCGCTCAGAAATGCAATGTGCTTGTGACCAAGCTCCGCTAGGTGCCTCACGGCCTCGTGAATTCCCGGCTCAATGTTTGGAACCACGTCTGCGACCCCCTCAACGTGGCGGTTAGCCAGAACAACTGGTTTATCGGCATTGACTTTGCTGATCTCGGAATCCTCGAGACGAGTAGTTCCCATTACGACACCGTCAACCATAGGAAGGATTCGTTCTAGGGTGGACGCTTCTCGCGTGCTGGACTCCTGGGATTCGGCAAGTACTAGGGTGTACCCGGCCTCGGCTGCCACCTGTTCTGCACCGCGAACCAGATTGAAGAAAACCGGGTTGGTGATATCCGCAATGGTAAATGCGATCAACTTAGTGCGCCCGGTTGGAAGTGCGCGCGCAAACGGATTCACGCGGTAGTTGAGCTCGGTTGCGGCGGCCCTGATTTTAGCTTCGGTCTTGGCACTGATTCGGCCCGGTGTGGTTAGGGCCCGTGAGACGGTCGATGGATTTACGCCCGCAAGCTTAGCGATGTCGTAGATGGTTGCAGGGGCTGCACCATTGCGCTTACCGCTATCTAGCTCGCTCATAAATCAACTCCGATTTCAGTTTCTAAGACCTAGTTTGTCAGGGTTTCTGGCAACTTGTTTCCAAAGTTGCCAGTTATGCGCCCTGAGTTGCCAAAAGTAGCTTTCGCTCCTCGCGGCGCTTTGCCTGACGATCTGGGTCTGGAACCGGCGATGCCATGAGCAAGCGCTGGGTGTAAGGGTGGGTTGGAGAGACCGTAACCTGCGAGGCCGGTCCCTGCTCAACGATTTCGCCCTTGTACATAACAGCTACTCGGTGACTGATGTGGCGAACCACATCTAGGTCATGCGAAACAAAGAGGTAAGAAACTCCGGTGTCCTTCTGGATCTGCAAGAACAAGTCAAGGATTCTGGCCTGAGTGGTTAGGTCCAGCGCCGAAACGGGTTCGTCACAGACAATCAACTTGGGTGAAAGCGCAAGGGCACGTGCAATCGCAACGCGCTGACGCTGTCCGCCGCTGAACTCGCGCGGCATGCGCTGAACCGCATCGCTTGGGAGCCCTACCTGGTCCAAAAGCTCGGCAATGCGTGCTTTCGCCTGCTGCCCCGCCATTCCCTGAATTTCCAGCGGTTCAGCCAAAATCTGGCCCACTTCCATTGACGGGTTAAGCGAGGTGTAAGGATCTTGGAAAACCACCTGCAGATCGCGGCTAAGTGTTCTGCGCTGCTGCCGAGAGGCGTGGCTAATGTCCTGCCCTTCAAAAGTAATGCTTCCGGCTGTAACCGGGGCGAGTCCCAGAATTGCTCTTCCAAGCGTGGTCTTTCCCGAACCCGATTCACCAACCAGTCCAAGCGTCTCGCTCTGGCCCACCTGAATTGACACCGAGTGCAGAGCCTTGAAACCAGCGTTTCGGAAGCCCTTTCCCGGGTAGGTGACATCGAGGTTCTCAACATTCAAAAGTTGTTCAGTCATGATTACTGCTCCTTCGCGTTGTTGGTGAGCATTGTCATTGGCGTCTTGCCCTCGAGCATTGAGCTCAGCAGAATCTGGGTGTACTTCTCCTGTGGGTTTCGCAGGATACTGCGAACGTCACCGGCTTCAACGACTCGTCCGTACTGCATCACAACGACTCGGTCGGCAAGGTCGGCAACCACACCAAAGTTGTGGGTAACCAAGACCATTCCCATGCCAAGGCGCTTCTGCAGGTCGCGCAGCAGATCCAGAACCTCGGCCTGAACGGTTACGTCTAGAGCGGTGGTTGGTTCATCGGCGATCAGAAGGTCTGGGTCACAGCTGACAGCACCGGCAATGAGTACTCGCTGGGCCATTCCACCCGAGATTTCGTGTGGGTAGCTGTTGAAAACCCGCTCGGGGTTATTGATTCCAACGATGGCCAGCATCTCGAGTGCCCTGGCCTTGGCAGCCTTCTTAGAGATTCCAAGAAGCTGCGTCATTGGACGGACCAACTGGTAACCAATCTTGAAGGCCGGGTCCAGGTTGCTCATTGGCTCCTGGGGAATGTACGCGATGCGCTTTCCGCGGAACTTTGCCAACTCCTTTTGAGAGATTGCGCCCTCGCTGGGTGAAACCAGATCGTCGCCATCAAAGATGATGTGCCCAGAAGAGATCTTGGCGTTGTCTGGCAACAGACCCAAGATGCTGAATGCAGTCTGAGTCTTGCCAGAGCCGGACTCCCCCACGATTCCAAGAACCTCACCCTTTGACACATTGAGCGAGACATCCTGGACCACATACTTTAGGGAACCGTCGGCCTGAGGGTAACCGACACTCAGGTGGTCAACGCTCAGTAGGTACTTGCCTCGACTCGCTTCAATAGCGGCGGTGGCATCCGAGTCGGTCGCCGCAATTCCGGAACCCTTGGTCTGCTTGCCCAGCTTGACCTTCTGTCGATCCTCAAGGGCATCGCGCAGGGCGTTACCCAGTAACGCAAAAGACCCAATGGTTAGCGTGATCACAATGGCCGGCCAGAGGACCAACAACGGGTTGATAAAGATGTTCTGGAAGCCCTCGTTGAGCATGACACCCCACGTGATAAGGGTTGGGTCACCCAGACCCAAGAACTCAAGACCAGACTGAATGGAGATTGCGATACCCGAAATCATCGCTGACTGAATGATGATGGGCGCACGCACAACCGTAAGAATGTGGCGCGCAATGATGCGTCCATCGCTGAGGCCCGAGACCCTAGCTGCGTCAACGTAAAGTTCGTTGCGCACCGACATGACCGCGGTTCGAGTCAGTCTGAAGAACCCCGGGGCAATGAGAAGACCAAAGACAATCATGCTGAGCAAAATGGAGGCACCGAAAGCTGCTCGAACTGCCAGAAGAACAATGATTGCCGGCAGCGACATGAGCATGTTTGCTAACCACGAGGCAACCGAATCAAAACGGCCACCGTAGTAACCGGCAATCAACCCAACGGGAACACCAATGACAATTGAGGTGAATACCACAACGAGTGCCGAGATGAGCGTGGACTGAGCCCCGAAGAGCAGTCGACTGAATACATCGCGGCCAGCTGGGTCGGTTCCAAGTAGGTGCTCGGCGCTCGGCGCTGCCATGAGGGCATCGGTGTTGGTCAGGTTAGGGTCAACCGGTGCGACCCAGGGTGCAATGACTGCAACAATAGCGACAACCAGAAGAATCAACATGCTGACAAAGCCCAGCGGGTTTCTTACAAGGCGCTTGAACAGGCTTGCGCGAACAATTGGAGCACCGTGAGTCACGGCTGCTGCGGTTGGAGCACTCATTAGACACGCACCTTAGGGTTGAGCCAGCCGTTGATCAGGTCAACCGCAAGGTTTACCAAAATCACAACGATGACTGTGTATAAAACAACGCCCATGACAACCGGAGTATCACCCTGAGCGGTACTTTGAACCGCTAGCTGGCCAATACCCGGCAGGGCAAAAATTGATTCGATGATGACCGAGCCTCCAAGCATTCCTACGAACTGCAGGCTCAGAACCGTTAGCCCCGATGGAGCGGCAGAGCGCAACACGTGCTTAAAGAGGATCTCGGAGTTTTTGATGCCGCGGCTGCGTAGGGTTCGAACCCAGTCGCGAGACAGCACGTCTTTGAAAGCTGAACGAATTTGCTGGGCTGCCGAGGCCACTGTGGCAATGACCAACGAGCCAACAGGAAGAACTAGTGAGAGCGCCCACAAGCCGGGGTCCTGCTCCAGTGGCACCCAGCCGGTAGCCGGTAGAAGGGCAAGGTTTACGGCAAAGATTGTGACGAAAGCCACGGCTACAACGAAGCCGGGAACTGCGAATCCTGCAATGGCCAGGAACTGAACCAAGCGGTCTACCCAGCCGCCCTTGACAGCAGCTGCCATGCCAAGAACAGTAGCCAGAATCGCTGCTATCAGAATGGCGGTGATTACCAATGTGAGCGTTACCGGAAGGCGGCTTGATAGTGCGTCAAAAATTGGCTGGTTGGTGAACCATGAGACCCCAAGGTCTCCGCGAATCGCGTGGCTTGCCCAGTCAAAGAAACGGGTCAACAGCGGCTGATCAAGACCGAGCTCTTGGTTCTTGGCAACGATCTGGTCTTCTGTTGCCGAGTCTCCCAAAATATTGCGAGCCACGCCCGAGGACGAGAAGTTGAGAAGAAAGTAGGTGAGGCTACCGATAACCACCAGCAATAGCGCTCCGGAGGCGAGGCGCTTGCCTATGAAAGCCAACATGTTGATCCCTTGATTGGTTTGGACTTTGAACCTAGCAGCGAAGGTCGGGGCGGGAAAGAGGCACCCCGACCTTCTACTGTTCTAGCGGACTACTACTTGCCGGTTGGAGCGAAGTTGTAGATGTATGGGATTGCGTTTGCTACCGAGTTGGCGGTCTTCACGTGGCTGTTGGTGAAGTACAACTGTGGTAGCTGGAAGAACGGAATGAACCAAGCCTGGTCAATCAAGAACTTGTTGATGATCTTGGCCTGAGCGGTTACGTTCTTCTCGCTCTGGTTCTTGTTGATCGAGTCGAGGGCGTTAGAAATGATCGGGTCCGTGCTCTTGAAGACGTTCCAAGATGCGTTAGGTGCAGCCAAGAAGTTAATGGTCACCCAAGGGGTCTGGGCTGCAAGTCCTAGCTGGAATACACCCATTGCCCACTTTGAGGCCTTGAGCTGGTTACGGTAGTCAGCAACCGGAACCGATACCCAGTTCAGGGTGATTCCACTCTTTGACAGCTGATCGCTAAGAACCGCGCGAAGGGTCGGGTCTGGCCAGCTCGGAAGGTCAATGGTCAGGCCATCTGGGTGACCAGCGTCGGCTAGTAGCTTCTTTGCCTTGGCGTTGTCTACCGAGTAGCTCTTTTCAAGCTTGGCATCCCAGGCACCAGAGGTCTTACCGAACGGCGACTGAGTCACGGTTCCGTATCCCTGCTGAACCGACTTGAGAAGTGCGGCGCGGTCAATCGAGTAGGCAATAGCTTGGCGAACACGTGGATCGGCTAGGTCCTTGTTGGTCTTGCCCGAACGGTCAAGCATTAGAAGTCCGGCCCAGTCAACGTTGTTGCTGTAAAGTTTCATGCCGCGGTCCGAAGCGGTCTTGGCAGTCTTAACGTCTAGCAAAGTTGCGTCAATCTGACCCGAAAGCAGGGCGTTCAAACGCGCAGTCACGTCTGGAATCAACTTGAACACAATCTTCTGGAACTTGATCTTCTTCTTGTCCCAGTACTTTGGGTTAGCGGTGAAGACCAGCTGCGAACCTACAACGCTAGACGCGTCGTAAATGTAAGGACCAGAACCTACCGGCTTGGTCTTCAGCCCTGCTGTACCAAGCGCGTTTGGGCTCGCCATGTAGCTGTCGGTGGTTGCAAGGTAGTACAGAAGGTCTGGGTTAGCCGACCCAAGTGAGATACGAATGGTGAAGGGGTCAATCACGAAAACGTTTGCACCAGCGAGTGTGTTGCTGTAAGGACCATTGCCCTTGATGAATGCGTCTAGGTTTGCCTTGGCAACCTTGGCATCAAACTTTGCACCGTCAGTAAAGACCACGTTCTTACGAAGCTTTAGCGTCAGCGAGGTGTGGCTGGCATCCCAGGTGAACTTGCTTGCTAGGTTGCCAACGTACTTGCCGTTTGGAAGACGAGTAATCAGGTTGTCGTAAACGCTCTGGTACAGGGGTGCCATGTGGCCCAGGTCGGCCTGCGATGGCTCCCATGACTTGACCTCAATGAGAGAGCCAATGGTAAGGGTGGTCTGCTTGGCAGCCTGAGCTGGCATTCCACCGGAGAGTACAGCGAGTGCAACGGAAACAGCCGTGGCTGCCGCGGCGATGCGCTTGTTGATCTTCATTGTTTTCCTTGTCTGTTTTAGGTGCTGGAAGATCGGTGGTGCAATCCAGCTCGAAAGTTAGGTTAGAACAGAATTGGCAAGTTTGGCAACCGATTGACAGATAATTTCAGTAACGGTTTTGTAACGAGCCTGTAACCCAATGTTTTTCGGCATTTTTGTATTGGCAACCGCTTGTTTTTGAATCGCTAACTTTGTACATAAAAGCCAAAAATCGCCAAATCGAAACACGAAATGGCGATTTTTTGGAAATCAGTTGCAAGACGAGGTCTAGTTGCCGCCCAGCATGTCGTGACGAACGATGGTGGCGTTTCGGTCCTGGCCAACGCCAATGGCACTTATTCGAGTGCCAGTCAGGCGCTCCAAGGCCAACACGTAATCGCGTGCGTTCTTTGGCAGATCTTCAAAGGTCTTGGCCTGAGTAATGTCCTCGGTCCAGCCCGGGAACATCTCGTAAACCGGAACGGCGTGGTGAAAGTCGCTCTGCGAAACCGGAATCTCCTCGGTGCGAACCCCGTCTACCTCGTAGGCAACACAAACCGGAATCTGCTCAATGCCGGTCAAGACATCGAGCTTGGTCAAAAAGACATCGGTCAAGCCGTTGATGCGGGTGGCGAACTTGGCCACCGGGGCGTCAAACCAACCACAGCGACGCTCACGCCCGGTTGTAGTGCCAAACTCGCCACCGGTCTTGCGCAGGAACTCGCCCCACTGGTCGAACAGCTCGGTTGGGAACGGTCCGGCACCAACACGCGTGGTGTATGCCTTGAGGATTCCAATGACCGACGTGATCTTGGTTGGCCCAATTCCAGCACCGATGGTTGCGCCGCCAGAGATCGGCGAGGAAGAAGTTACGAACGGGTAGGTGCCGTGGTCAACATCGAGGAGGGTTCCCTGACCACCCTCGAGCAGCACGGTCTTGCCAGCCTCGAGCGCTTGGTGCAGTTCAAGAGCGGTGTCGCGAACCATTGGGCGTAGGCGCTCGGCGTAACCCAGCAACTCGGTGACCACATCGTCCACTCGAATGGCCGCGCGGTTGTAGACCTTGATAAGCAGAGGGTTCTTCAGCGCTAGTGCGCCCTCAACCTTTTGGCGCAAGATGCTCGGGTCAAAAAGATCCTGGACGCGAATACCAAGACGACCAACCTTGTCACCGTAGGTTGGGCCAATGCCTCGGCCGGTGGTGCCAATCGCGCGCTTGCCAAGGAAGCGCTCGGATACCTTGTCAACGGTCACGTGATAAGGCGTAATGATGTGAGCGTTAGCGCTGATCTGCAGGCGCGAGACATCGACGCCCTGCGCGGTGAGTCCGTCGAGCTCCTTGAACAAAACACCAAGGTCGATGACCACGCCGTTTCCAATTACCGGAATCACGCCCGGGGTCAGAATGCCCGATGGCAGCAGGTGCAGAGCAAACTTCTTGTCGCCAATGACCACGGTGTGGCCAGCGTTGTTGCCACCCTGGTAGCGCACCACGTAGTCAACGCGCTCGCCAAGTAGATCGGTAGCTTTACCCTTGCCTTCGTCGCCCCATTGAGCGCCGACCAGAACCACAGCAGGCATGACTGTCCCCTTTTGAATCGTGGGATTTGTGCGAGAGTTCGCAACTTCTTAAGTTTACTCGGCTGCCGCTTACTTAGACACAAAAACGTGTTGCATGATCCAGGCGTGCATGGCAACAGCCGCCGCCGCGCTGGCGTTGATGCTGCGGGTCGAGCCAAACTGGGTGATCTCCAAAACCACTTCAGATGCATCGATGGCCTCGGGACTTAGCCCTGGGCCCTCTTGCCCAAACAACAGCACGCAGTTTTGGGGTAACGAATACTGCTCAATCTTTTGGCAGCCGGGGACGTTATCAATGGCGATGATCGGGAGGTGCCCGCCATCGATGCCCGCGGTCTTTGACCAGGCCACGAAATCCTCAACCGTGGGGTGGTGAAGCACGTGCTGGTAGCGGTCGGTGACCATTGCGCCTCGTCGATTCCAGCGCTTGTGGCCAATGATGTGCACCTGCGCGGCAAGGAAAGCGTTAGCGGTGCGCACGATGGAGCCTATGTTCAGGTCGTGTTGCCAATTCTCAATGGCCACGTGAAACCCGTGACGACGAGCATCGAGCTCGGCAACAATCGCCTCCATACGCCAGTAGCGGTAATGGTCAAGCACGTTTCGAGTGTCGCCGTTTGCCAGCAACTCAGGATCGTAGTGCGGCTCGGTGGGCCACTCGCCCACCCACGGTCCAACACCCCAGGTGGTCTGCTCGGCAGATGGCTCGGGCTGCGCGTCTTGGTTGGACATGGTTTCAAGCCTATCCGCCCGCTGAATGCCAGCGCTCGGCTCGGTAGCATTGAGGCATGGCAGATCGCAGCAAAATCAAGTCTTGGTTGACCGACATGGATGGCGTGCTGGTGCACGAGGGCGTGGCAATTCCAGGAGCCGCCGAGTTGATAAAACACTGGCAGGACACCCAGACGCCGTTTCTGGTTCTGACGAACAACAGCATCTATACCCCGCGCGACCTGGCCGCGCGCCTGCAGGCAGGTGGGCTCAATGTTCCCGAGGATGCCATTTGGACATCGGCGCTGGCCACCGCAGCTTTCTTGAAGAGCCAAAAGCCCAACGGTTCTGCATTTGTCATTGGCGAGGCTGGCATGACCACCGCCCTGCACGAGGTTGGCTACATACAGACCGATGTGAATCCCGACTACGTTGTGCTTGGCGAAACCCGAAACTTCTCGTTTGAAAACCTGACCAAGGCCATTCGGCTAATCCTTGGCGGCGCTCGCTTCATAGCCACCAACCCCGATGCCACGGGGCCGTCTGCCGACGGCGTGTTACCCGCCACCGGCTCGGTTGCCGCCCTGATCACCAAGGCCACCGGTCGTGAACCATACATTGTTGGAAAACCAAACCCCATGATGTTCCGCTCGGCCATGAACAAGATTCAGGCACACAGCGAGAGCACCGGAATGATTGGCGATCGCATGGATACCGACGTGGTTGCCGGAATCGAAGCCGGACTACACACCGTCTTAGTTCTCACCGGTATTGCCGATCAGACTGAGATAGAAAAGTACCCGTTTAGGCCTTCGGAGATTCTGGCTTCGGTGGCTAGCCTGCTCGACTAGCAGCGAGGCGAGACAGTACTTAAGAGAAAAACCACCCCGGCACAAGGGGTGGTTTTTCCATCTGCGAGGAGAGAGCCGCAGGTCGGCCGCTAGGCCGCGATCGATGCAAGTTTTTAGTCGTCGTCGTTGTCTTCGTGATCTTCGTGGTGGTTCTCGTGGTCACCGTCGTGATCTTCGTATGAGCCCCCGCTTGAAGATCCCGATCCAGCTCCGGTTCCGGTTCCTCCGGCAACCGTGGTTGCCGACGAGGTGTTGGTAGCGGTGGTGTCCCAGGTTGGAGCTGGTGCGACAACTACCGGGTCAGCGGTCTTTCCTGCGAGTTCGGTGGTGGTTTGAACGCCAGCCGTCGTTACGGTTGAGGTGGTTGAGGTGGAGCCATCGGTGCTCTTGGTTGCTGCCGCAGAGATTGCAGCAAGTTCCGCACTGGATGCCCCAAAGGCCGTTTTTTTGAAAGCTGCGCCGGCTTGAACGGCAAAGACCGAATTGTCGTTGCCAAGTTTCAACTGGTCGGCTGGCGAAAGTTCTGCCGCACTTGCCGCATCGGCGTTGCCAGTGTTTTGAACCTGAGTGGCACTCTGGCCATCTACTGCGCCAATGAGCGCTGGGACAATCATCTGGTTTCCCATGAGCATTCCGCCGGCCATGGCAACGCCACTGGCAACTGCCAGAGCCGCCTTAGAGCCGAATCCCCGACCACGAACTGCCGCTTCATCGGCATCGATGTCGTTTGGTGCTGGCTCGTAAATCTGGTTGTTCTCGACCATTTTGGCCTCTCTCTCGGTTCGCTCTGAACCTCTACAACCTCAGACTGGCCCCTTTTTCTTTGTAAAACATAGCAATAGCCTGTTAAAAGCCTGTGATTCAGAAGCGACTGCTAGTAACCCAGTGTTTTGAGAACTCGAAGCCTAATGTAAGCCAGAGTTCACCTTCTACTGGGGTACTAGAACCATGAACCAGCCAATAATCCGGTCCTATGTCGCTCTTGGAGATTCTCTGAGCGAGGGGCTTGGAGACGAGGGGTTTGAGACCGAGCGACTACACCGCGGCTGGGCGGACCGCCTGGCTCAGTTGCTCAGCCTGGAAGCTCAGCTGGCTGGTGCGAGTTTTGAATACGCAAACTTAGCGCTTCGAGGCTCCAAGACTCGGTCGATAATGACGAGTCAGCTAGAAGCCGCCCTTCGGCAAAACCCAGATCTGGTAACTGTCATGGCAGGCTCTAATGACATCTTCGCCAGCCCTAAAGAACTCACCGAAGTCGAGCGAATACTGCGTCACGGGCTAAACCGACTGAGCAGCGCCGGGATACGGGTTTTAGTAGTCAACACCGCAGACCCTCATCACCTTAGATTAGCAAAACACCTAAGGCCCAAATCCAAGCGAATGACGCAGCTCATCAATCGCGTCTGTGCCGAGTTGAGCCTGGACGTGGTGGACATTCACGGTGCAGCCCAACTATCTGACATTCGTTACTGGTGCAGTGATATGGCGCACTTCTCAAGGCACGGCCACGCATTTATTGCCAACCTGGTTGCCAGCTCTCTGAAATTAAGTCACCGTCACTGGCAGAGCGAACCGAAAGACATGGCCTACCCCGACCGAGGGCCAAAGGCGACGCTGATCTGGGTAAAACGTGACGTTGTACCGTTTTTGATCCGCAGGGTCAGAGGGCGCTCTTCAGGCGATGGACTGCGGTCAAAACTTCCAAACCTTACTTTGTTCGCTTTACCTGCAAGCGGTGTCGAATTAGTTCGATTGGGAACGGAAGCGAAGACGCAATCACGAATCCCAACACAAACCATTCAAAGTTAGCGCGCACATAAGGTACCTGCCCAAGAAGGTAGCCAGCCAGCGTCACACCTACCGACCACAGTAGGCCTCCAATGATGTTGTATTTGAAAAACAGCCTTCTGGGCATCTCGGCTATCCCAGCAAACATGGGAACAATCGCCCTAAGTACCGGCACGAACCGAGCCAGAATAATGGCTCTGGTACCGTACCTGGAATAGAGGATTCTGGTCTGTTCAACCGTGCCCTGATTGAAGAACCAGGTGTTAGTTCTGGTAAACAGTGGGGGGCCGATCTTCTTGCCAACCGTAAAACCCACCTGGCTTCCACCAATAGCGGACACGGCCAATAGTGGCAGGGCGAGCCAGATTGGCACGTCAGTGATGGTGGTTGCCAAAGACAACCCCAAGATAAAGAGCAAAGAGTCACCCGGTAAGAAAGAACCCAGAATTGTTGCGGTCTCTAGAAAAATGATTGCAGCAACACCGTAGACTGCCCAAACATCCAGTACGTGGATGATATGTTCAGCGCTAAACCAGTTCACTTGATCTAGTCTGGCGGATGTGCGCCTCGCGGTGCGACTCAATGGCACTTCGGTAAATACCAATCAACTCAAGATTGTTCTGGTCCCAGCTCTTTCGAAGTACTGCTCGGCGAGCGCCTTCTCCCACGCGCGACCTGAGTTCGGCGTTGACTACCAGCGGTTCAACGGCAGCGCGGAAAGAGCCTTTGCCATGCGGGTCAACCAGGAATCCGGTCTGCCCATCTTGAATGAGGTAACGAGGCCCACCGCTGTTGGGGGCAACCACAGGAAGACCCGAGGCTTGTGCCTCTTGAATAGTCTGCCCAAAGGTCTCCTCGGTACCAAAGTGAACAAATACATCAATAGCGGCATAGGCATCAGCCAGCGATTCACCGCTGAGCTTCCCGGTGAAGTGGACTGGGTAGCGGGCAAATTGGTTTTGCAGGCTGGTACGCTCCGGGCCATCGCCAACAATGAGGAACTTGACCCCTTCGCCAAGACCAAAGAGTTGAGCCATTTGGTCAACCCGCTTCTCGGCCGCTAGTCGGCCGACGAAGCCCACCACCACATCGTTGTGTTTCGCCTCGATGTCGGCTCGTAACAGATCAGTGGTGGCCAGATTCCTGCGGTTGGGGTGATACAGGTCAATGTCAACGCCGCGACCCCAAAGTTGAACGTTGGGAACCCCCAGGCGCTCCAGGTATCGCTTGGTTTCGGGGGTTGGAGCAAGGTTCACTGTGGCCTGAGAGTGGATCACGGCCACCATGCGATCAACGGCGGCACGGGCAAACTTGATGCCGTAACGCTCGGTGTACCCGGCTAGATCCGTCTGATAAACGGCTACCGTGGGAATACCCATTCGGTTGGCAATGGCCAGTGCCTGTGCACCAAGCATGAACGGTGATGCCACGTGAATGACGTCTGGCTCAAAGTCCTCGAGCAGGTACTGCAGAAAGAAACCCGGAATGGCAACGGGAAACTGCATGAAGGGCAGCGCATTGGAGCGGACCACTTTGAAACCCATGAATTCCTGGTCTTGTGCAACGGGCGAGGTGGGTGCAACCACGATGGCTTCGATGCCAAGTTTTTGGTAAGTCTCTAGAACTTTTACGACTGAGTTGGTCACGCCGTTAACCGAAGGGAGGAACGACTCGGTAACTACGGCAACTTTCAATCTCATGAGTTCAAGATAAGAACTAAATGAGAACGGCTTGGAGCGCTGGCTCAAATGGCGAGTAAAGCACTGGTGAACAGAAATTTGGCTTGGGGCACTCACCTAAGATTGCTTTTGTCGCACGCAGGATCACAGGAGGGCACGTCTTGCACATTGTGATCTTCCTGGATCAGAACCCCGCATCGCTAGGCGGCGTTCAGGCCTCGGTTTTGCTGCAGCAGAAGTACCTAGAACTGGCCGGTCATAAAGTCACGGTGTGTGCGCCAAAATCCAGATTCACGCCGGCTGCCGGCCAGATCGTCTATCCTTCGTTTCCGCTTGCGCTCAACCGTGAGTACGCGGCAACCGCAAGTATCCGCAACGCCTACAGTCACGTATCCAGGCAGTTAGAGTCGCTGGGTGTGCCGGTTGACGTGGTACACGTTCAGGCCGACTGGTGGGGTGCGCTTCTTGGCGTGTATTTTGCAAAGCGCCAAAACCTTCCACTTGTTCACACCCTGCACACCCAACTCATGATTGGTGCAACCCAGGTGGTAGGAGCCCTAGGTGCTCGATTCCTGATCTGGCTTCACAGCGAGGTTTACTCAAGGCTCGTTGAAGAGCGTCCCTTTGCGGGTCACGGTCACGGCTGGAAATACCTGGCCCAAGTGGCATCGCGGGCTCAGGTGGTCATTGCCCCTTCCGGGCACTTTGCTCGCCTGGCCAAGGCCATGGGGGTGGCCAGACAAATCGAGGTTGTGCCCACCGGCGTTGACGACGTTGCGCTCGACGGCTTGTTCCACACTCAGAGAAGCGACACCGATGAATCGCCCGTTCGGTTCGCGTGGTCGGGACGCTTCAGCAACGAAAAACGTCTCATGGTGTTCCTTGAAGCGTTTAAGCTGGCCAAGATTCCGGCTCAGGTAAGCATTTACGGCAGCGGCCCCTTGGAGCGGCGAGCGCGGCGGTTCATTCGCGAACACAACCTAAGCGGAGTCAATGTTGTTGGCCGAGTCACACACCAGCAGATGCTCCACGAGCTTGCCAGTGCCGACGCATTGGTTCAGACCTCGGTGGGCTTCGAAACTCAGGGATTGACCGTAACCGAGGCTGGAGTCGTTGGCACCCCGTCAATACTGTGCGACTGGAACATTGCCGACGACCTTCCGGCTGATAGTTTTTGGCGGGTCGAGAACCCTTCGGTTGAAGCACTCGCCCGCGCTCTGCGCGAGGCCCACCAGGACATCGTTGCCGGTCGGAGTAAATCCATTGATCTACGGCATCAGCTGTTTCAGTCGGTCCTAACGCAGCGCTCGGTGGACATTTACCAGCGCGCGATTTCTATGCACGGAAATTAGAGCACGCGCCCACCCCAAAAAAACGAAAAGTGGGCGGACCCTTGCGGATCCACCCACCTGACTTCGCGGTAGCTTACTCGGCTACGTTGACAATGATGTTGATTGACTCCTCGGTACCGTCAGCTGCGGTAACGGTGATGTCAAGGATGTTGTCACCAGGAACCAGACCGGTTGCGCCGTCGATCTCGTACTTAGCAAACTCGCTCTTGACGTTGACCTTTACGCCAACGGTGGTGCTTCCTGCTGGAAGGTTCACGGTGTCACCATCGTGAACGATCTTGGCGTTTACCTCTAGCAAAATGGTGGTGTCGTCGGTACCAGGAATGACGCGAAGGCCACCGTAGGTGTGACCAGGAATGTAAACGACCTCTAGGTCGTAACCCTGGGCTGCAATGTACTTGCTGGCAACCTTGCCAAATGCCTTTGCGGCAGCGAGCTGGCTCTTCTTGTAACCGGTGACTAGAACAGCGTTCTCACCAGCTGCGTCGGCTGCGTCAACAGCCTTCTTAATTGCCTTGGTCTGCTTTGCCGAAACCGAAACAGCCTTGGCGGTTACTACGTGTGCCGAAACAGGCGCTGCAGTAGCTGCAGTGGTGCCCGAGCCAGCGATTAGTGCAGCAGCAACTAGTGCCGAAACTAGGATCTTCTTGGTTTGCATTGTTTTTCCTTTACTTTGTTGGTAAATCGGTGGGGGTCGGAAGTCCCTTAGAAACCACAACCAGAGACTCCGCGCGGATGTTGTCCGGCAGCGGAACGTAGGTGGTGAGAGCACCCTGCGAGTCCTGACGAAGCAGGTAGCGCGCAAGGGCCCTGGTCAATTTGGTGTCTTGCCCGCAAAGGCTCAACTTGACCGGGTATGTGGCGCCGTATGGATCTGGAGCAATGTCAGATCCAAGTGGCGCGATTGGCTTGGCGGCGTAGTCAATCTTTACGTCAATGCCAAGCTCGCTCTTAGAAATCTTGAACTGGGTGCCGGCAGAGCCCACTCCTCCGGCATCGGCAACAACGCCAAGGGTGTTGGCCTTATCAGCAACGATGCTGGCGGCGAGAGGCACCGTGTATGCCTCAACGCTGTAGGCGTTGAAAACCGAGAACGGTAGCAGCGCAATGGTGCCATCGGGCAGGTCACCAAGGTCTTGCATTGTCAGATTCGACTGAGGCTTTAGAAGCGGAGCCTTGAAATCCTTGCCGGTGAGGTGCTTGTACCAGCTTGAAAACGCAGCCAGAGCCAGCTTGTCGGTTGGGGCGAAAACGTTGATGGGGCCTGTGGAAAGCTCGGTGTCCTCGTTATCGGCGGTGATTGCCGGGTCTTCCCACTGGGTGATTGAACCGTCAAAAATTCCCTGAACCGTGGCGGGCTTGAGAACTACGCCGGAAGCGGATTCTAGAGTGACAGAAACCACGCCCGCATCAAGGGCATATGGAACTGTGTTGAAGGCCTTGCAGTCGGTGGGGGTCGAACCCTCGTAGACGGTCAGGTTGCCGCCTGAGGCTACCGGCTCAAGTGCCATGCCTGGGCAGTTGCCCAAGATTGAGTCCGTGAGAACTGGTGTGGCATCATCCATTACCGATGGCAGAACTGCGGTGCCGTTGCCATCGATGCAGGTGTACGATGCCTCGGCAAGTGCAGCCTGAACCTCGGGTGGCATTGGTGGGGTACATGCGGTGAGCATGCCCGCTGCGACTGCAGCTACCAGAGCCAGCTTTACGGTCCTAAATGACATTGCCTTGCCTTTGGGTTGGGGGAGTGAAG
>JBJTMG010000054.1:0-32185 GCA_046063415.1 Micrococcales bacterium | reverse complement strand
CTGGCCCGCGGCGAGACATCGGTGGCTAAGTGCCCACCGGTGGTGAACGACATTTGGGACGCCTGCGAAGAGTGGGAAAAAATCACCGATGGCTGGTTCAGCGCCTTCACGCCACAACACACCTTTGACCCGTCCGGAATCGTCAAAACCTGGGCCGCCAAGGCGGCGGCTCAGCAACTGGTTGACGCCGGAATCACGGACCTGACCATGAACGCCGGAGGCGATGTCTGGATCAGCGACGGCGCAACCCCGCGCAGCGACTGGCGTATTGCGATACACAAACCGGTGTCGGTTGCCTCGGCCGAAGCCGGGTTACTGACTGTAATTGACCTCAAGGACACGCCCTACCGAGCCATGGCAACCAGTGGTTCGGCCGAACGCGGCCAGCACATTTGGAACCCCAAGGCGCCAGAGAAGGCAGCGGCAACCGAGCTGGTTCAGGTGAGCGTGGTAGCCCGTGATTTGGTTGAAGCCGACATTTGGGCCACCGCGGCCTTCGCTGCCGGCAGCCGAGGTATTGCACTACTAAACAACTTCAACGCAGCCCACCCCGACCGCGACATTCAAGCGCTCTTTATCTGGCCCGACGGGGAGCTGGGAGCAACCGAAAACTTTGTTCGCCTGTTTGCCAAGGGTGACAACGGCTAAAGCCAAATACTTGGCGCTGGTTCCTTGCCTTTAGGCATCGATGTCTCAACAGACCACCTTGCAACCCACTCGGGTAGCACGGGCTCCGGACCTTTCCAACCACCCAATAAATCAATGACCTGGCTTGGAGTCACAATTCCACGGGGGTTAACTAGGAACCTGATGCGCACAATGGCCTGCGCGTAAATCTCGCCCCGAACCACGAATCTCTGCTCAACATAAACCGAGTGCTCATCCCAGCCAACAACCTTGGACTCAATCTCAAAGCGCAACCAAGGCGAAAGCGACTTTCTAAACGTGATGGTCTCTGCAACCACCACCGGATACCAATTTTGTTTGCTAAGTAGCTGCCAGGCACCGCTGCGCTTGAGCAGGTCAAACCGACCAAGGTCCAGCAGGCTTAGAAACTTGCCATTGTTCATGTGGTTGAAAATGTCCAGATCGGTTGGCCAGACCCGAAACGGGCGGCTTCCCATGTCTTGCCACGACAGTCGCCCTCTGGAACGCCACGAAACCAACGCCCAAACCAGGCGCAACCATAGATTCACGGACTACCAGATGCTCACGCGGTCAGCTGGGTCCAACCAAAGGGCATCGCCAGGCTTAACGTCAAACGCCTCATAGAAGGCATCGATGTTTCGAACAATCTGGTTGCAGCGGAACTCAGGTGGCGAGTGCGGGTCGGTTGCTAGGCGCTGCAGCACCATTTCGTCGCGGCCCTTGGTGCGCCAAGCTTGTGCCCAACTCAAGAAGAAGCGCTGTTCGCCAGTGAAGCCATCAATGACTTCAGGAGCGTTCTCACCCAGCGACATGAGGTAGGCCCGGTAGGCAATACCCAAACCGCCGAGATCTCCGATGTTCTCACCAATGGTTAGCTCGCCATTGACCTTGTGCTCGTCTCCCAACTGCTCGGGCGAAAGCTGCGAATACTGGTCAATGAGGTTCTTGGTTCGCTTCTCAAAAGCCTTGCGGTCTTCCTCGGTCCACCAAGACTGAAGAGCGCCATCGCCGTCGTACTTTGAGCCCTGGTCATCGAAACCGTGGCCAATTTCGTGGCCGATAACCGCACCAATGGCGCCAAAGTTGACGGCGTCGTCGGCCTGCAGGTGAAAGAACGGGTGCTGCAAAATAGCGGCCGGGAACACAATCTCGTTGAATCCAGGGTTGTAGTAGGCGTTCACGGTCTGCGGGTTCATGAACCACTCATCGCGGTCTAGTGGCGAACCAATCTTCTTTACCTCGCGCTCAAGCGACCAAGCGTTTACACGGCGAACGTTGCCAATCAGGTCATCGCGGTGAATGACAATGCTGCTGTAGTCCTTCCACTTGACCGGGTATCCAATCTTTGGCGTGAACTTCGATAGCTTGACCAGAGCCTTTTGCTTGGTCTCCTCGGTCATCCAATCGAGCCCAAGAATGCTCTGACGATAAGCGTCAATGAGGTACTGCACCAGCTCGTCCATTTTTTCCTTGGCAGCTGGCGGAAAGTGCTTCTCAACGTAGATCTCGCCAACGGCCTCGCCCATTGAACCCTCAACCAGGGTCACCGCGCGCTTCCAACGCGCACGGTTCATTGGCGCTCCGGTGAGCTTGGTTCCATAGAACGCAAAACGCTCGTTGACGAAATCGTCGCTCAAGAATGGAGCTGCCGAGCGAATCACCTGCCAAGCCATCCATAGCTTGACCGCTTCAATGTCGACATCGTTATAGACGCTCTGCAAACCAGAAAGGAAGCTAGGCATCATGACCACGACCTCGGCCAAGACCGACTCGTCAATATGCGCGCCCGCCAACCACAGGTTCCAGTCAAAGGTTGGAGTCAGCGCCTTTAGCTCCTCAAAACTGTGCAGGTTGTAAACCTTTTCGGCGTCACGCGAGTCGACCACGTTCCAGTGATGCTTGGCAAGTTGGGTCTCAAACTCCATAACCGTGCGGGCAGCCGCAGCGGCAGCTTCCTGACTCCAGCCGGCCAAGGTAAACATTTGCGCAATGTGAGGCACGTAGGCATCGCGAATCTCGGCGTGCTTTTCCTCGCGGTAGTAGGCCTCATCGGGAAGACCCAGACCACCGTGGTAAATGTTCAGCAGGTAGCGGTCTGGCTGTCCCGGATCGTTGTCAACGTACATGCCAAACAACCCCGAGATACCCGAGCGCTCCCACTCGCCAAGGAGCTTGGTCGCGTCATCGATGCCCCTAATGGTTTCAATGAGCTTCAAATCTGCAGCGATGGGTGCGGCGCCAAGTTCGTTGGCACGGGCCTCGTCTAGGAACGATGCGTAAAGGTCACCAATCTGCTGGCTGACACCGGGCTTTGGGTCGGCGGCGGCACCCTCAAGAATCTGACGCACTGCCTCTTCGGCGTCATCGGCAAGCATGTGGAACGAGCCGTAAATGGCCTTGTCCTCGGGGATTTCGGTGTTCTTGAGCCAGGTTCCGTTGACGTGCCTGAATAGGTCGTCTTGGATGCGAACGGAAGGATCGAATGTGCTGGCGTCGATGCCAAATTTTGCAGTCATACGATTCATCCTAGATGGCTACAATTTGGATTGTGGAACTACAAAAAATCATCCTGTACTACGGCTTTGGCAAACTCGAAGACCCCGAGGCCATTCGCCTGTGGCAGAAGACCCTGTGCGAGAGCCTCGGCCTAAAGGGTCGAATCCTAATTAGCGAGCACGGCATCAACGGAACCCTGGGCGGCGACATGACCGCGCTCAAAAAGTACGTGCGTACCACCAAGGAATACCCTGCCTTTCGCAAGATTGACTTCAAGTGGTCAGAAGGAACCGGAAACGACTTCCCACGGCTTCGGGTAAGGGTTCGCAAAGAGATTGTGACCTTTGGAAGCCCCGATGAAATCGTGGTTGGAAAGTCTGGCATTGAAAACGGTGGTGTTCACCTGAAGCCAGATCAGGTGAACGAGTTAGTGGCCCAGCGCGGCGACGAAGTGGTTTTCTTTGACGGCAGAAACGCCTTTGAAGCCAAGATTGGCAAGTTCAAGAACGCCATTGTCCCCGACGTTGAGACCACGCGCGAATTTATTGAAGAGCTCGAGAGCGGAAAATACGACCACATTAAGGACAAGCCGATTGTCACTTACTGCACTGGCGGTATTCGATGTGAGATTCTCTCCGCGGTAATGAAGAACCGCGGGTTTAAAGAGGTCTACCAAATTGAAGGTGGAATTGTTCGCTACGGCGAGCGCTTCGGCGATGACGGTCCGAGCCTCTGGGAGGGCTCGCTCTACGTGTTTGATGCCCGCATGAAAATGGACTTTACCGACAAGGCAAAGACCATTGGTGAGTGTGAAAAATGCTCGGCTCCAACCAGTCAGTTTTACAACTGCGCAAACCTGGCTTGCCGCGACCTGATTCTGCTGTGCGAGTCCTGCGCGGCAAACCAGGACAACCTGTCTTGCACGCACACCCACACGCGCGGGCGCAACCTGGACATTGCCGGCTAATAAGCTCGTCGCCCAGACCCCCGAATCAAACGCAGAAATGCCCCCGTTTCTAGGCGGGGGCATTTCTTTGTTGGTCAGACCTAAGGGGGAGGACTAACCAACCGTCACTGGAGCTGTGAGGGAACCGGTGTTGTCAAAGGTGAAACCACCCGTGGCAACAACCGTAATGAGGTTGTAGGTGTAGCTACCTGGGCGAAGCAGCGGCAGGTTAATGGTGACCGCGCCGGTACCGGTCAGCGGAACCACTGCCACAACATGTGGCTTAGCAAACTGGTCGTCGCCGGTTTCTAGGTGCGTGATCTCAAGCTGGTAGGTCTTGCCATCGGCAGGGATGTTGACCACTGCGGTCTGCGGAGCCTTGAGAGTTCCGGTGTTCGCACCAAGGTCAAGGGTTACCGGGCCTGACTGGGTAAGTGTCACAGTGCCATCGGCTGCGGTGGTAGCGGTAACAAAGACCGGGTCACCCGCTTGGGCAGCCAGACCGGTGCGAACGTCAGCGGCAAACATTGGGTAGATACCAAAGTTTTGAACGCCTGCGGTTTTACCCGAGCGTAGATCAATTGAGCCCGAGAGAATTCCACCGCTGAGGCTTAGGCTGCTGTAGCCCTTGAACTGCTGCTGGCCTTTGCCCATGTCAGACTTTCCATTTGACTTATCCGACTTGCCCTTGTTCTTGTCAGACTTGCCCTCGGACTTGAATGTTGCCGCTGGAGGGGTTGCCGGAGCGCTGGTTGCGTCGGCAGGAAGCGGAACGACTTTGAACACCAGCTGCGAAGCGATGTCCTGCACGTTGGTGTAGTTGGCTGGAACGTTGGTGAAAGTGAATGGGAGTGATGCGGTGGCCACGGAAGACGAGTGGTCATCGAGGCGCACAACCCCGGAACCATCGTTGCCAAAGTAATTTCCCTTAGCCGAAGCCGGTGCAATGGCACCCATGGTTAGGACCGTGGCTAGGCCTACGGTTGCTGCTGCGGTAGTGAGTAGAACTGACTTTTTCATGTTCACTTCTTTCTGTTAGCCGGTGTGTTGCCGTGTGGAAACTAATGCCAACTTAGAAAGTAAGCGGGGGGCAAAGTAGCCAAACTCAGGGTGCTAGCCGACAACTGACAGGTGGCTCACAGAAAAGTGCTTTTGCCTGAGAATTTGGTGAGTTTTTAGGCCCACTCCGAAAAGCAAAAAATCCCCGATGTCTCGGGGATTTCGTTTGTGCGCGAGGCGGGACTTGAACCCGCACGCCCGTGAAGGCACTGACACCTGAAGCCAGCGCGTCTGCCATTTCGCCACTCGCGCAGTGCCTATTGCTAGGCAACTTCAAGAGATTATCAGACTTTGGCTTGGGTGAGCCAACGCCAGTTTGGGGCGCAAAGGTTTAAACTCAAAGTCGGTAAGTAAGTTAGGACTGCTTTGGGCTTTGTAGAGAACTTTGAAAAGGGTTTGGAACGGCTGGTCACCAGCGTCTTCTCCAGAACTTTCAAGTCCGAGCTCCAGTCAGTGGAAATCGCCTCGGCAATCAAGAACGAAATGGACTCCAAGTCTTCTATCTTGAGTCGCGACAGGATTCTGGCGCCCAACTCTTACACCGTTCGTCTTTCCTCACCCGACTTCAATCGCATGGCTGCTCTGGGTGAACCCCTGATCACCGAGTTGGTTGAACTTGCAACCAAGCACGCCAAGCGTCAGGGCTTTCAGTTTGGGGCCGCACTTGCGGTTCGCCTGGTGCAAGATGGCTCTCTGCCGATTGGCCAGATTCTGGTTTCCAGCCAAAGTCAAAACGTAAGCGTTCAGTGGACCCCCGCACTGGACTTTGGTGGCAAACGCTACCTGCTCACCAAGCCTCGAACCACGGTTGGGCGCGATGCCAGTGCTGATCTACAGGTAAACGATGACGGCCTGAGTCGCATTCACTTTGAAGTGGTGTGGGACGGCGAAAAAGGCGGCGTTCGAGATCTCAAATCAACCAACGGCACCATCATTGATGGCCGCAAAATCAGCGAAACCGGCATTATCGCCGACCAGGTGATTCGGGCCGGCCACAGCGAATTCGTGTTCAGGGTTCTAGCAAAGTCGGTCACCAATGAGTGACCTGGCGCTGTTTCTGGTTAGAACTGGGTTCCTCGCAGTCCTGTGGATTTTTGTGTTCAGCGTTATTTCTGTGATTCGCGCGGACCTCTTCGGACAAAAAGTAGTAAGCCGGGTAGCCGAAGCCAACGCGCCTCAGGTGGTGTCTGCTCCCATCATTCCAACCCCTCCAATCTCAACCCAACCCCCAATCGCGGGTGCTGAGCTACCAGTTGTAGAACTGGGGGCAAGCGAGCCAGACGAGCAAACCTTGGCCACCAAGTTGGTTATTACCGAGGGAGAGCGAAAGGGTCAAGAGCTTCGACTTGACCGCCGTGAAGTCACAATTGGCCGAGCCGAAAATGCCGACCTGGTGATCCGCGACGAATTCGCCAGCACGCACCACGCCAAGCTGGTGCTTATGAACAATGACTGGCTCATTCAAGACCTCAACAGCACCAACGGAACCTATCTGGCCGGTCGCCGAATTGGCACGCCAGCGCCAGTCCGACTGAACACACCCGTTCAGATCGGGAACACCGTTTTTGAGTTGCGCGCCTAAGGCAAAAACATGGCGCTCAAAATCATCAGCCACGCGATCTCGGACATTGGACGAGTCCGCGCCAGCAACCAGGACTCGGGTTACAGCGGAACCCAGGTGTTTTTTGTGGCAGATGGCATGGGTGGTCACGCCGGCGGAGACATCGCCTCGGCACTTACTACCCAGCGGGTAGCTCAGGTTGACGTTGGGTTCACCGATGCCTCGCAGGCTCAGGAACTTGTGCTCGAGGCCATCCTTGAGGCAAACCACATTCTTGGCGCCACCGTGAAAGACCACACCGAGCTTGCCGGAATGGGAACCACTTTTAGCGGTCTGGCATTTGTTGGCGAAGAAGTTGTGATTAGCCACATTGGTGACTCAAGGGTTTATTTGCTCAGAGATGGCCAAGTTCAGCAGATCACCGTAGACCACACCTTTGTTCAGCGTTTGGTTGACCTTGGTCGAATCACTCCCGAAGAAGCTTTGGTTCACCCGCGTCGCAGCGTGCTGATGCGCGTGCTGGGCGATGTCGAGGAAAAGCCGGATATCGACACCGAAATCATGCAGATTAGAGCCGGAGATCGCTGGTTGATTTGCAGCGATGGTCTCAGTGGCGTGGTTCCCGATTCGCTGACGGCACAGATTCTAAAGTCACCTATTAGTGCGGGAGAAGCCTGCGAGTTGCTGGTAGGCGAGGCCCTGGAGTTTGGTGCCCCCGACAACGTGACTGTAATTGTGGTCGATGTGGTTTCGGCAACGGCTGCGGCTGGCTATGTACCCGAGCCTAAGTTTGTTGGTTCGGCTGCCAACGAGGTTGTCATTGATGATCGCAGGGGAAACAAGCTCCTCAGATTGTTCAACCCCAAGCTGCTACCAGACCTGTTGGGTCATGCCCAAGACCCAGCTGCCTTCAAGCCCGAGTCAGACGAGTATCTGGAATACATCCTTAGCCAGACCCGAACCAAGATTCGAAACCACCGCCTTCGCCAAGGCGCTCTGTTCATACTGATCATTTTGGCTCTTGCCGCCGCGCTTGGCGCGGGTTACGCCTATACGCAGACGCGCTACTACGTTGGTCCGTACAACGGCTCGGTCGCTATTTTCCAGGGAATCCGAGAAAAACTCGGTCCGCTTTCCTTCTCGCACCTGTACGAGATTTCCAATGTCTCGGTGACTCCGCTTAGTCCGTTCCAAAAGGAACAGCTGATTCACACCATTCCGGCTGGAAGCCTCGAGGAGGCTTATCGGGTGATTCAGAGCCTGGTTGATTTGAGTAACAATGACAACTAACCAGACCGTGGCCATTGGCCGCATTGTTCGAATTGTCCCGCGCTCAAGAAATATTGAAGCGGTGCTTCTCTTGTTTGCCCTGGGGGTAAACATGTTCGAACTCGCGCAGATTCAGCTGAGCACCATTCAGATTCTGCGCGATGATATTTGGACCTACTGGGCTCCACTGGCGCTGGCCGCACTGGCCCTGCACATAGTTTTGCGCCGCAAGGCTCGCGAGGCCGACTCCCTGCTGCTTCCGGTTGCGGTCACTCTCAACGGGCTTGGAATTGCCGAGATTTATCGTCTTGACCTTGCCACCGCGGCAGCCAAGGGAACCGAGTTCTTTGCCGGCAAGCAGGTGGCGTGGACCGTTGTCGCGGTAGCGGCAGCCATCGCTGTGATTTTGTATATCCCCAGCCACCTTTTCCTGCGCCGCTACGTCTACACCGCCATGGCCATTGGTGGCGGGCTGCTGTTGCTACCGCTGCTGCCCGTGATTGGCAAGACCATCAACGGAGCTACGTTGTGGATAAGTGTTGCGGGTTTAACGTTTCAGCCGGGTGAGTTGGCCAAGATTGCCCTGACCATTTTCTTTGCCGGCTACCTGGTGAGCCGCCGCGATTCGCTGGCGCTGGTGGGTCGTCGCATTCTTGGGGTTCAACTGCCGCGAGCGCGCGAGTTGGGTCCAATTCTTGTCATTTGGGCGGCAAGCCTGTTGGTGTTGGTGTTGCAGCGCGACCTTGGAACCTCACTTTTGTACTTTGGTCTGTTTCTGGTCATGATCTACACCGCCACCGGTCGCTCCATTTACGTGGTGGTGGGCGTTGGCATGTTCGTGACCGGCGCCCTGGTAGCCAGCCGGCTCATGACCTATGTTTCGGGGCGAATCGATAGCTGGCTAAACCCCTTTGATCCAAAGTTTTACGACGCGGTTGGCGGTAGTTACCAGTTGGCTCAGGGCAATTTTGGCCTGGCACACGGCGGACTATTGGGGACCGGCCTTGGTGGCGGGCTTCCGCAGCTGGTTCCACTTGCCGAGAGCGACTTTATTATTAGCAGCCTGGGCGAGGAGCTTGGTCTTGCCGGACTGTTCGTGATTTTCCTGCTTTACCTGGTTCTGGTTTCGCGCGGAATCCGCATTGCCTTTACCCACCCCGATGACTTCAGCAAACTGCTTGCCACAGGACTCTCGTTTGTCGTGGCACTGCAAACCTTCATTGTGGTTGGTGGTGTTACCCGCGTGGTTCCACTGACCGGCCTCACCACTCCGCTTCTGGCGGCGGGTGGTTCATCGTTGCTGGCCAACTGGGTGATCATTGCACTGCTGCTTCGAATCTCGGATTCGGCGGGCGGCTACCCAAGGGCGGTGACTCTGTGAACCGCGAACTTAGACGCGTGAGCCTGGTCATCATGGCCATGTTTGCAACGCTTTTTGTGGCTTCAACAGCCATTCAGGTGATTTGGGCAGACAGCTTGAATCAGGATCAGCGAAACGTACGCACGCTTTACGACAGCTACAAAACCCAGCGCGGCGCCATTTTGGTAGACGGAGTGCCGATTGCTTCATCGGTGCCAAGCGACGATGCCTACCGGTATCAACGCCAGTACAGCGCTCAGTTGTACTCGGCTATAACGGGTTTCTACAGCATGTACCAGGGAGCAACCGGCCTCGAGTCGGCCATGAACTCGTACCTGACCGGCAAGAACTCTTCGCAGTTCTTTGAGCAGGTCAACGCGCTGCTTTCGGGTAACCCGGTCTCGGGTGCTTCGGTTGAACTCACCATTGACCCGGCGGCGCAAAAAGCTGCCTGGGATGCCATGGGTTCGCTTCACGGTGCGGTGGTTGCCATTGAACCCAGCACCGGACGCATCTTGGCGTTGGTCTCCAAGCCCGGATTCGATGCCAACCGATTGGCGAGTCACGATTCCGCCACGGCGCAAGGGGCATTTCAGAAACTGTTGAAAAAGACAGGCGACCCGCTTGTGAATAAGGCTATTTCCGGTGGCCTGTACGCCCCTGGGTCGGTATTCAAGATCGTGGTCGCGGCCGCTGCCTTTGAGAGTGGTCTGTACCAACCCGACAGCACCATTCCAAATCCGGTGCGCTACAAGCTTCCGGGAACCGAGACCTTTGTCTATAACTCGGGGGAAGGCAAGTGTGGGGGCAAGAGCACGGTGACCATAGCCGACGCCCTGCGCTTTAGTTGCAACGTGCCGTTTGCCCAGCTGGGCATTGCGCTAGGCCAGGACCGTATTCGAGCCCAAGCCGAAAAGTTTGGCTTTGGCAAAAACCTCAAGATTCCCATGACCGTGACGCCAAGCATTTACCCAACCGGCATGGATGACGCGCAGACCGGCCTTAGCGCATTCGGTCAGTTCAACGACCGGGTGACTCCACTGCAAATGGCAATGATCTCTGCGGCGGTGGCCAACGGTGGTGTCATGATGAAACCAAACCTCATTGAGAATGTGCAGAGCAGTAACCTGGCGTTGCTGCAACAGCCCTCGGCAACATCGTTGGGCCAGCCAATTTCTCAGGAAACTGCGTTCAAATTGCGCGAGATGATGGTTGCAGCTGTTGCCAGTGGCGTTAGTTCGAACGGGCAAATAAACGGCGTTCGCGTCGCCGGCAAGACCGGCACCGCACAGAACGGCGTCAAGGAACCCTACACGCTGTGGTTCACCGGCTTCGCCCCGGCCGACAACCCAAAGGTAGCGGTTGCGGTGGTCATTGCCGACGGCGGTGGCATGGGGCAAAACGGTTTCGGTAACCTGCTGGCAGCTCCAATTGCTCGCAAGGTAATGCAGGCGGTGCTTCGCAAGTGAAACCAGAAATCGGAATGATCTACGGCGGGCGTTACAAGCTCGAGAGCCTAATTGCCACCGGGGGTATGGGTGAGGTCTGGCAGGCGCACGACGAAGTTATTCTTCGCCTGGTGGCAATCAAGATTCTCAAGCAGGAGTACATGAGCGACCCAGGGTTCCTGGAGCGTTTCCGCACCGAGGCGCGCCTGGCCGCCATGGTCAACCACGAGGGCATTGCCAACGTATTTGACTACGGCGAGGACAGCGGTTCGGCGTATCTGGTCATGGAGCTTGTGCCAGGTGAATCGCTCGCCAAGATCATTGAGCGTGACAAGTTTGTACCAACCGAGCGGGTGCTGGATATCGTTGCACAGACCGCAAGGGCGCTTCACGCCGCCCACGAGCACGGTCTGGTACACCGCGATGTGAAACCCGGAAACCTGCTCATTACTCCGGACAACGTCGTCAAGATCACTGATTTTGGCATTGCCCGAGTTGCCGACCAGGTTTCGCTGACAGCCACCGGTCAGGTCATGGGCACGGTTCAGTACCTGGCTCCCGAGCAAGCCACCGGAAAGCCGGCAACCCCAGCAACCGACATTTACTCGCTTGGCATTGTTGCCTACGAAATGCTCGCCGGCAAGCGGCCGTTTGGTGGCAGTAGCCAAATGGACATTGCCATGTCCCAGATCAACGATGCCCCTCCGCCGCTTCCCGAGGAAATTGACCCGCGCGTCCGCGACCTCATTCTCAAGTGCCTTGCCAAGAAGCCGGCAGACCGGCCAGCCAACGCGTTCATTCTGGCCGTGGAGTCGGAACGCCTAATGCAGCACCCGCGCAGGCAGAGCACCGGGACATCGGTGATGCCAAGTTTCAAGCCGGTTGGCGAGGAAACCACGGTGCTCAGTACCAACACCTCGGAGACCCCAAAGGCTCCAGTGGTCTGGCCGTGGATAGCAGTGATTGTGCTACTTATCATTACCGCGGTGAGTCTGGTTGTGGCCATGATCGTGGGCTCAAACCAGCCCCAGCCAACCCCCAGCCCAACCTTGCCAAGCCAAACCTCAACGCAGTCGGCAACGCCAACCCCAACCGACACCGCTGGCAACTCGGTGACACTTCTTCTCAGCGATGTCACGGGCAAAAACTTTGGCGAAGCGGCAAACTACGTGCTGAGCCTGGGCCTCAAGGTTGAAACGCAACCCGGACAGGGCCTGCCCAGCTTCGACCCCAGAATCCAGACTGTCTACGATGCCTCGCCGCTTGGCACCTTGCGGGTGGGAGACACCGTGACGCTTACCTATTACACAGAACAATCTGGTAACCCTACGCCAGAACCCACCCCAACCGACTAACCCAAAAAGTTAGACTGAGACCACCAGGCAAAGACCATGAGCCAACAATCTGGAGCAGAAATTGACCGATAACCAGCGAACCATAGCCGGACGCTACCAGCTTGGCGCGCTCATTGGTCGCGGCGGCATGGCAGACGTTTACGAAGGCACCGACACTCGACTGGGACGCATCGTTGCAATCAAGTTGCTAAAGGCAGAC
Source organism: Micrococcales bacterium (assembly GCA_046063415.1). Lineage (GTDB taxonomy): Bacteria > Actinomycetota > Actinomycetes > Actinomycetales > Microbacteriaceae > Rhodoluna. The sequence continues at coordinate 19,844 of JBJTMG010000054.1, read as the reverse complement.
TTGGCTAACGATCCAAACTTTGAATCGCGTTTTAGGCAAGAGGCTCAAGCCTCGGCACGCATGGCTCACCCAACCATTGTTCGTATCTACGATGCCGGTGAGGAAATCACCACGGATCAGAACGGTGGCGAGGTTCGCCGCCCCTACATTGTCATGGAGTACGTCAAGGGAACTCTGCTACGTGACCTGCTTCACCAGCGTCGCCTGACCATTGAGGAAGCAATTGACTACGCCGAGGGTGTTCTGACCGCTCTAGAGATCTCACACCACGGCGGAATCATTCACCGCGACATAAAGTCTGCCAACGTAATGATCACCGATGCTGGCGCTGTAAAGGTTATGGACTTTGGCATTGCCCGGGCAATCAGCGATTCATCTTCAACCCAGGCGCACACCTCTGGAATCTTGGGTACCGCTCAGTATTTCTCTCCCGAGCAGGCTCGCGGTGAAAACGTTGACGCCCGCACCGACCTTTATTCAACCGGCGTTCTGCTCTACGAGATGCTGGCTGGTCGACCACCGTTCAAGGGTGAGACCGCGGTTTCAGTTGCCTATCAGCACGTTTCCGAAGCGGTGACTCCGCCCTCGGAGCACAACCCAGCCATTCCACCAGAGCTAGATGCAGTGGTTTTGCAGGCACTGGCAAAGGACAGAAATCAGCGGTTCCAAAGTGCAGTGGAGTTCCGCGACCACCTGCGCGCGGCTGTTGTTAGCGTTCGAACCGGTGCCATCAACAAGCCTGCCGATCCACTGAGCGAGTTTGAGGCACTGCTTCGCGGTGACGAACCAAACGACCAAGCCGACACGCAGCCTCAGCAACCTGTGGTGTCACCAAATCAGGAAACCTCTGTGATTCCTCCGGTGGCAACCGAGCTACTAGAGACCAACACCGGTACCGCCGCCGCAAATCTTGACGGCGCCACCACGCTGTTGACCAACCCGTTTGAAGAACTTGGCGTTGACTTTGGTGCCCCAAGCCCAGCCACCACGGCCATTAACACCGAGTCACTGCGCACCCGTCCAGCTCGTTCCTCGGCAATGCCGTCGCCGCGTGTTCTGTGGGGTGTTGGCACCGGGCTGAGCGTTGTCATTGTCGGACTGGTGGTTTGGTTCCTGACGCTTGGTTCATTCAACTTCAACATCACTCCGGGGCCATCGGGGGTTGAAGTGGCAAACGTGGTTGGCCAAACCTACGACAACGGCTACAACACCCTGGTCGGCCAGCAGCTTGGGGTAAACAAGGTCTACCAAACCAGCGACACCGTGCCAGCCGACACCATTATTAGCACCGATCCGCCCGCGGGTCAGCGAGTCGGCGAGCACACCACCATTACGGTTTATGTTTCATCGGGCGCAATCATGGTTAGCGTTCCAGACCTTGTTGGCAAGAGCGAGGCCGACGCCACCGCTCAGCTGACCATTGCCAAGTTGGCACTGGGAACCATTACCCCGGCCAACAGCCCCACCATTCCCGAGGGCATGATCATCTCGAGTGACCCGCCAATTGGCACGCAGGTAAAGGGTGGCTCGCTGGTCAACCTAGTGGTCTCTAACGGCAAGGTCATGGTGCCCGACGTGCGAAACCTAGATCTGAGCGTGGCACAGGCCAAAATGTCCGCCGTCGATGTTGGCTTCACCGTGAGCGTTGCCTACCCCGATGGCTGCCAGACCCCCGGCACTCTTGTGGTGGACCAATCCGTGCTTCCGGGTCTTGCGCCGCAGAAGTCGGCCGTGGTGCTGACCGTCAACTGTAATCAGTAGTCAGGTCGCTTCAGAAATTCGCTAGAAACGCACCATTGGGCTAAGCCCCTTGGCTCTTTCGGCAGCACCTTTTAGGCCAATGCTCTCGAGCCAGTTTCCGAGCATCTGGTAACCACCCTGGGTGAGAACCGACTCCGGGTGAAACTGCACGCCATAGATTGGCAGGGTCTTGTGCTGCAAACCCATGATTACGCCACCCTTGCTGACGCTGCCATCGATGTTGGTTGCCGGAACCGTGCGGCTGGTAACAACTAGATCGTCTGGCACGGTTGAGTCAACCACGGCAAGCGAGTGGTACCTGGTGGCTGTGAATGGCTGGGGAACGTTGTGGTAAACCAAGCTGTCGTCGTGGCTGACCTGGCTGGTCTTGCCGTGCATTAGTTCTTCGGCACTGGTTACGGTTGCCCCCATGGCCTCGGCAATGGCCTGGTGACCAAGACAGACCCCAAACACCGGCTGACCAGTTTGCAGCGCAAGTTTTACTACGGGAATCGAGAGTCCGGCATCTGCCGGAGTTCCGGGCCCTGGCGAAAGCAAAACTGCATCGTACTTGGCCAGTAGCTCAGGTAGCTGGGCTTCGGTCACAACATCGTTGCGCAGGACATCGGTTGTCGCACCCAACTGCTGAAGGTAGCCGTTGAGGGTGTAAACAAAGCTGTCGTAGTTGTCGAGCACCAGGATTTTTGTCATAACGCGCTTAAGCCTAACTGCTGGAAACCCGCTACAGCCCGCCGACCGCATAGAATATGGGCATGCCTGAATCAAGCTCGCGCAAGAAGAAGTCCGACAAGCCAACCAGCGGTGACCCACGTTCGTGGAACCCCAAGGAACTAGACAACCCAAACCCGGTTTGGTTTGCTCCAGTCATGTTTGGTTTCATGCTGCTTGGACTCGCCTGGATCATCATGTACTACGTGACCAGCGCCCAGCTTCCATTGGGCTCGGCCTTCGGCGACACCAGCCCATTCAACATTGGTAACTGGAACATTGCGGTCGGCTTTGGAATTGCAATGGTGGGCTTCATTATGTCCACCAAGTGGAAGTAAATTTTCGGTTTCTTAGCCCGCCATCAGGCTAATTGTCCTGATCTAAAAAATGCCCAGGTAGTTGCTGGGAACGTGAATAATCGCTCCTAGAATTGCCAGCCCAACCAAACCAGCCACAATAAGACCCACGGTCAATCGACGCTTAGAAGTGTCGTTTACACCGCGGGTTTTTGTGTACACGTAGGCAACTAGTCCACCAGCGATTAATCCACCGATGTGGGCTTGCCAAGAGATATTCGAACCCGGCATGAAACCGATCACAAGGTTGATTGCAATCAGTCCGGTGAGCTGGCCGGTGTTAGCCCCCAGCCGTCTGGCGATAACAAAGTACGCGGCCATGAGACCGAATACCGCTCCGGATGCACCTAGAACCGGAGTGGCTACGTCACCCAACCAAAGCACTGCCACCGACCCACCAAAAATGGCGGTTAGGTACAGGGCTAGGTAGCGGGCCCGGCCAAGCATCTGCTCGACCAGTCCACCAAAAATGTAGAGCGAATACATGTTCACCAGCAGATGGATGATGCTGCCGTGCAAGAAGCCGGCGGTGATTGCTCGCCAAGGTTCAATGATTGTTCCCAGCGGAACGTACACGAACTTCTCGGTTACGTACAAGCCGGGTAGTTGCTGGAGCCCGTAAACCAAGGTGCACGCGATGATGAGAGCCCACGTGACCACCGGGGTGTCAGAGTTGAGTCTACGCTGAATGGAACGGGGAACCGCGCGCGAAGCGGCCGCTGCGAAACCGGTTTGGCCAGCGTCATCGGGGCATAAAAAACCAACCGCTGCCTCAACCTGGCAACTGGGGCAAATGAGCCGTTCGCATCTTTGGCAGCGAACGTACGCTTCGCGATCGGGGTGCCGGTAGCAGGTCATGGCAGCGGTTGGTTGGAGTTTTTCGTAGCCTAGGCGGCTACCGTCTCAATGGTGATGGAGTTGATAACCACGTCTTCGAGTGGCTTGTCGCGGCCATCGGTGGCAACCGAGCCCAGCTTGTCAACAACCTTCTTTGACTCGTCGTCGGCAACCTCACCAAATACGGTGTGCTTGCCCCAGAGCCAGGTGGTTGGTGCGGTGGTGATAAAGAACTGTGAACCATTGGTGCCTGGTCCGGCGTTTGCCATGGCCAGCTTGTATGGGTCGTTAAAAGTGAGCTCTGCGTGAGGTTCGTCGCCAAACTGGTAGCCGGGTCCACCCATTCCGGTGCCGGTTGGGTCGCCGCCCTGAATCATGAAGTTCTCAATGATTCGGTGGAAGATTACGCCGTTGTAGAGCGGGGTGTTGGTCTTGACTTCGCCGGTGCGAGGGTCGCGCCACTCGATGGTTCCAGTGGCTAGGCCAATGAAGTTTTCAACGGTCTTTGGGGCGTGCAAACCAAACAGGTTGATCTTGATATCGCCGTGGTTGGTGTGCAGGGTAGCTACTGAAGTATGTGCGGTCATGGCTCTATTCTGCCACGGCGGTGCGAGGGTCTAAGGGGCGAGACATCGATGTTCACTGATGGCAGACTAGAACAATGACCTTGAAACCTCGTGGGGGTAGGGCGCGCAAACCCCGCCCAGACTGGATGACAACCAACCTGGTTAAGCTCAGCTGGATTTCGCTTCTGCAAGATGCCGCGAGCGAGATTTTGTATCCAATTCTGCCGGTGCTGCTGAACACGGTTCTTGGCGCGCCGGCTGCGATAGTGGGTGTGATTGAGGGATTGGCCGAGGCGGCAGCTGCCACCACCAAGCTCATGAGCAGTTGGTTGAATCGGTTTGCACCTCGCAAGATGCTGATCCTGATTGGCTACGGCGGCGCGGCTCTTGGCAAGTTGATTGTTGCGCTGGCCGGAGCCTGGCCGGTGGTTTTGGTCGGCCGCGTGGTTGACCGCCTTGGCAAGGGTGTGCGGTCGGCTCCGCGCGATGCCCTGCTGCTGGGCATGGTTCCGGCGCACCACAGAGGAAGGGTGATTGGCTTCCATCGCACGGCCGACACCATGGGTGCGGTAGTGGGACCGATTCTTGCGATTGGTCTGCTCTCGCTGTTTGACAACAACCTGGGGCCGGTGCTTTGGGTCGCAGTGATTCCGGGAGTGATCAGCACGCTCTTGGTGCTTCTAGTCAAGGACAACCAGCCCCGCCAACCCAAAAAATACCTAACTGGCGAGCCACAGGGTGTTGCCAAGCCGGGGCTACAAGCGCTGTCCAAATCGGTGAACCGGGCGATTGCCGTGATTGTGCTGTTCTCGCTGGTCAACTTTCCCGATGCGCTGCTGATTCTGCACCTTTCGCAGGTGGGCTTCAGCGTGACCGAGGTAGTTGGGCTATACCTGCTTTTCAACGTGACTTACGCAACCCTGAGCTTTCCGGTTGGAATGTTGGCCGACAGATTTAGACCCAACCAGATTTTTGCGGGTGGTTTAGTTTGTTTTGCCATTGCATACGGCGGCTTGGGACTTACCAACGACCAGAGCCTGTCTGTGGTTCTTGTCATTATTTACGGAGGATTCGCCGCCGCCCAAGATGTGGTGGGCAAGAGTTGGGTTGCCAAGTTGGCCTCAGAGTCCAAGCAGCTCGCCGCACAGGCCAGACTCCAGGGACTCAACGGCTTCAGCATCTTGATTGCTGGGCTTTGGGCTGGTCTAGCCTGGAACCTAGACGGCGGCAACGGTTCGGTGCCACTAATGGTGGCCGGCGTGGTTGCCCTGATCTTGGCAGGCGTTATCGGTAGCAACCTGGTCTTTCACAAGCCCAAGGGTTAGCTCGTGCGATTAGCCCGGGGGTTGACGGGGGCTAGTCGCAACCTAGGCGCGAATTGGCGTGACCCGATAACCCGGCATTGTTTCGGTTGGCCCCACCACGGTGGCCTGGCCCAACTTGGGGTGAGCCTTATCCGCGTCAAAGAACGTTGCCTCAAAGTAAACGTCGAACTGTTGAAACTCGGTTTCAAAGCGAAAACCAAGCACCGATGCATCGGGGCTGGCGCCCACCAAAAGCCCGCGCTCAACGGTCAGGCCTTGGGCGGCCAGCGTTTGCACCCAGTGGTCGTAAGCGTTCACGGGGTTCATTTTAGCCACGCAACAGTTCTTCGGCAGCGGCCAGTTCGGGAGCTAGGAAACGGTCTGGGCCAAGACCGGGCACTGTCTTGCGCAGCTGAGCAATGAGGGCGCCGGTTACCGGGGCTGGCTGGTGAGGGCGGGCCTCGACTCCGCGGGCAGCGGCAACCAATTCCACAGCCAGGATTCGGCGCAGGTTATCAACAACCTTGCGAAGTTTGCGGCCGGCGTGCCAACCCATTGACACGTGATCCTCTTGCATTGCCGAAGACGGGATCGAGTCAACCGAAGCCGGCACCGAGAGACGCTTGTTCTCTGAAACCAAGCCGGCCTGGGTGTACTGGGCAATCATCATGCCGCTGTCCACCCCGGGATCTTCGGCAAGGAACGGGTTCAAGCCAAAGTTGCGGTTGCGATCAAGCAGGCGGTCGGTGCGGCGCTCCGAGATGCTGCCAAGATCGGTGGCCGCAATGGCCAGAAAGTCCAGCACGTAGGCAACCGGCGCTCCGTGGAAGTTTCCGTTACTGGTTACCTCGCCGGATTCCAAAACCACCGGGTTATCAATAGTGGCGGCCATTTCCCGTTGAGCGACCAGGCGGGCGTAGTCAACCGTGTCGCGAACCGCGCCGGCAACCTGCGGAGCGCAACGCAGTGAGTAGGCGTCCTGAACCCGGTCATCGCCCACCTTGTGAGAAGCAACAATTGCCGAGCCAGCCAAGGCGTTGAACATGTTCGCTGCGCTGGTGGCCTGACCCGGGTGTGGACGCATGGGCAGGTGCAACTCTTCGCGAAACACCTGGTCGGTGCCAAGCAGTGCCTCAACCGACATGGCCGCAATGACATCGGCCGAGTCCAGCAGGACGTCAAGATCGTGTAGTGCGAGGACCAGCATTCCCAACATGCCATCGGTGCCGTTGATTAGCGCCAGGCCTTCCTTTTCACGAAGCTCAACCGGTTCAATACCGGCCGCGGCAAGCAACTGAGGTACCGGTGCCTCAATGCCGTCCGGGCCAAACGCCCGACCCTCGCCCATGAGAACCATGGCACAGTGAGCCAGCGGTGCCAAGTCTCCCGAACAACCAAGCGAACCGTACTCGTGAACCACGGGCGTGATTCCCGCGTTCAAAATATCGGCCATGGTCTGAGCAACAACTGGACGAACGCCCGTGCGTCCAGACGCTAAGGTCTTGAGTCGCATGAGCATGAGCGCCCGCACCACTTCACGCTCAACCGGGTCACCCATTCCTGCAGCGTGGCTACGAATCAGCGACTTCTGCAACTGCACGCGATCCTTGACCTCAATGTGTCGGTTAGCCAGCGCGCCAAAGCCGGTTGAAATGCCATAGACCGGAACCTCGCTATTAGCCAACGTCTCGATATGAGTTCTGGTTGCCTGCATTGCATCGATGGCCTCTGAGCTGAGTTCCACGCCCCAACCGTGTCTTGCCACCCCCACTACCTGCTCAAAGGTGAGGCCGCTCGTTGAAAGCAAAATCTTGTTATTCATTGGTTCACTTCATTTCCGTTACTGGCTAAAACTGCGGTTCTCCGGCTTTCCAAACCTGGTCGATTAAATCGACTCCGGGGCGGTAAGCCAAAAAGATGTGATTCGGTGCACCCAGCACCAAAAAGTCGGCGGCTGCGCCAAGTCCCAGGTGGCCAACATCGGTGCGCCTGAGCGCCCTTGCTCCACCCGCGGTAGCTGCCCAGAGAGCCTGGTCGGGGGTCAGATTCATGTCGCGAACCGCAACTGCCAAGCAAAAGGGCATTGATGTTGTGAAGCTACTGCCGGGGTTGCAATCAGTGGCCAGTGCAACCGTCACGCCAGCCCCAAACAATCGGCCACCGTTCGGATACGGCGAGCGCGTGCTGAACTCCGCTCCGGGCAAGAGCGTTGCAACGGTGTTTGATCCAGCCAGTAGGTCAATGTCGGACTCGGTCAGGTGCGTGCAGTGATCTGCCGAAGCGCAGTCAAACTCCACGGCTACCTTTATGCCGTCACCGGCTTGAAGTTGGTTCGCGTGAATTCGTGGCTTCAGCCCCGCTGCTTTTCCAGCTGCCAAAATTTGTCTGGCCTGATCGGCATCAAATGCCCCGCGGTCGCAGAACACGTCAATCCACTTGGCCCCAGCGCCCACCGCTGACTGGAGCATGTCACCCGAGACCAATGACACGTAGTCATCGGGGCGGTCATGAAACTCTGCGGGCACAACGTGAGCGCCAAGGTAGGTGACCTCTTCGGTGTAGGAAGCGGCAATGCGCAGGCTTCGGGTTTCGGTGGCCAGGTCTAGGCCGTAACCGGACTTAGTTTCAAAGGTTGTGATTCCGCTCGCGAGCATCTCGGTTGACAGCGCGCGCAGGTTGTTGCGCAACTGGGCGTCGGTAGCCGACCTGGTCGCGGCCACCGTGCTTCGAATACCGCCGGCAGCGTATTTCTGTCCGGCCATGCGGGCGGCAAACTCAGCCGAGCGCTCGCCCCCAAACACCATGTGACTGTGCGAATCAACGAATCCAGGTATTACAGCCGCGCCCTCAACCGAGTGCTGTTCGTCTGTATCTGGAACATTGGAGTTATCCCCTACCCACACGACAAGCCCGTCTTCAATCACCACGGCTGCGTCGGAACGCAAACCAAGCAAATCCAGCTTGGCGCTCTTATTACCTAAATTTGGGTCATTTGTGACTAGCGACCCAATATCGGTAATAGCGAGACTTGTCACAACTACTCGGTGTCCAGCATTGGAATGTGAACGTGCTTCTCACGCGCAACGTCAACCGCGTGGTCGTAACCGGCGTCAACGTGGCGAATCACTCCCATTCCCGGGTCATTGGTTAGTACGCGGTTCAACTTCTCGGCAGCCAACGGGGTTCCATCGGCCACGCTAACCTGACCAGCGTGAATGCTGCGGCCAATTCCAACTCCACCACCGTGGTGAATCGAAACCCAGCTTGCACCAGAAGAAATGTTGAGCATTGCGTTTAGTAGCGGCCAGTCAGCAATGGCATCGGAGCCGTCCAGCATGGCCTCGGACTCGCGATATGGCGAAGCCACGGAACCACAGTCAAGGTGGTCGCGGCCAATCACAATCGGCGCGCTGACCTCGCCCTTGGCAACCAGGTCGTTGAAAACTGCGCCGGCCTTGTCGCGCTCACCGTAACCAAGCCAGCAGATACGAGCCGGAAGACCCTGGAACTCAACTCGGTCTTGGGCCATGCGAATCCATCGCTGCAGGTGATCGTTCTCTGGGAACAGTTCCATGATCGCCTGGTCGGTGCGGTAAATATCCTTTGGATCGCCCGAAAGCGCAACCCAGCGGAACGGTCCCTTGCCCTCGCAGAACAACGGACGAATATAAGCAGGGATGAACCCGGGGAACGCGAATGCGCGATCGTAACCGCCCTTGCGGGCTTCGTCGCGAATGCTGTTTCCGTAGTCAAAGACCTGGGCACCCTTGTCCATGAACCCAACCATGGCCTCAACGTGTCTAGCCATGGATTCCTGCGAGCGCTTGGTGAAATCCTCGGGCTTGTCAATGGCGTACTGGCGAGCGCTCTCGAACTCCACGCCGTTTGGAATGTAGTACAACGGGTCATGCGCGCTGGTCTGGTCAGTAACTATGTCTACCGGGACATCGCGCTTCAGCAGCTCTGGCAGAACTTCGGCGGCGTGGCCAACCAGTCCAATAGAGATCGCGAGGCGCTTGTTCTTAGCCTCCACGGCTCGGTCAATGGCTCGGTCAAGGTTGTCGTAGACCTCGTCCAGGTAGCGATCGGCCATGCGTCGACGCAGGCGAGACTCGTCAACATCGATGATTAGGCAGGTGCCCTCGTTCATTGTCACGGCTAGGGGTTGAGCGCCACCCATGCCACCGCATCCGGCGGTCACGGTTAGAGTTCCGGCCAGGGTACCGCCAAAGCTCTTGGCTGCAACGGCGGCAAAGGTTTCGTAGGTACCCTGAAGAATTCCCTGGGTTCCAATGTAGATCCATGATCCGGCGGTCATCTGGCCGTACATGGTGAGACCAAGGTTTTCCAAGCGGCGGAACTCGGGCCAGTTTGCCCAGTCGCCAACCAGGTTGCTGTTCGCGAGTAGCACGCGCGGCGCCCACTCGTGGGTGCGGAAGACTCCAACCGGCTTGCCGCTCTGCACAAGCATGGTCTCGTCGTTTTCCAGGTGGGTCAGGGTACGCACCATGGCGTCAAAGCTCTGCCAGTTTCGGGCGGCCTTGCCGGTTCCACCGTAAACAATCAGGTCTTCTGGGTGTTCGGCTACGGCCGGGTCCAGGTTGTTGTGCAGCATTCGCAGGGCGGCCTCTTGGCCCCAACCCTTGGCGGTCATGGCGCTTCCGCGCGCGGCTTGCAATGGTCCTCGTTGAACATTAGTCATGTTGCTATTTCACCCAAAATGCGGAGGCTTCTAAAGCGAAACCCGAATGCCTCTGTCTGTAATGCCAGACAATAGGTAGGCTGTCACCATGGCTGATGCGGTAGCGGCAACCAGGGCTCTCTGGGTACTGAGCACTCTTGCGCGCGCGGGCTCACCTATGACTGCCGTTTCCATTGCCAAAAAGCTGGATTTACCAAGATCCTCTACCTACCACCTGCTCACCGCAATGGAGGCTCAGGGTTTTGTCATTCACTATCCAGAAGAAGGCCGGTGGGGGCTTGGCATCTCGGCGTTTGAGCTGGGTTCCGCCTACCTTAGGCACGATCCGCTAGAACGACTGGCCCGGCCAATTCTGAGCAAGCTTGTCCACGAGGTGGAAAAACGCATTGCGGCCGTGGGGCACTTGGCTATTTTGCAGGGAACCGAGACCCTGTACCTGTTGCGCGAACTTCCCAGGCGACCTCTGCAACTTGTGACTGAGGTTGGGGTGCGGTTGCCCGCCAACCTAACCGCCTCGGGTTGCGCCATGCTGGCCCAGTTACCAACAGCTCAGGTTCAGGCGCTTTATTCACAGCTTGACCAACTTCCAGACCGCACCGGCCAAGGACCGGTTACCCTGCCGCAACTTAGCGAACACCTGGCCAGCTGCCGCCAGGCCGGATATGCCAGCGAGGACGGCCACATTACCCCTGGTTATTCAGGAATCAGTGTGGCCGTGCTCAACCACCTGGGTTTCCCAACCGCGGCCCTTAATCTAACCTTTAGTTCAGAGGCCGCCGACACCGAACTCAGGTATCGCATGACCCAAGCGGTTACGCTGGCAGCCAGAGAGCTTTCGAGAAAGTTGGGACACCATGGATAACCAAAGCCTCGCCAACGATCCCCTTTGGCCGCGCGCCAGCACCCTGCTGAAACCCGCGGACGGCTCAAGTTGCGACGTTGCCATCGTTGGAATTCCGGCACACCTAACCTCGATTTCACCCACCAACGCCCACACCACCCCGGCGGCCATTCGAGCCGCGCTGGCTCGCTTCTCAACTTGGAGCGCAAGCCACGGACTTGACCTGAGTGCCCTGAACGTTCAGGACTTTGGGGACATTCAAGACCCCGATGGTCCCGAGGGCGAAGCCCTGACTAAAACCAAAGTTGCCGAGCTGGGGCGGTTGGCTGATCTGGTCATTGGCCTTGGCGGCGATAACTCGGTGACCTACGCCATGGCGATGGGCTGTTTTGGTGAGAATCTTGGCACCGCCGGGCTAATAACTTTTGATGCGCATCACGATTTGCGCGACGGCATAAGCAACGGCTCGCCGGTTCGACGCCTGGTCGAGGCGGGCCTCTCGGGGCAGCGCATCGTTCAAATCGGAATCGCCGATTTCAGCAACTCCCCCGAATACGCCATGCGAGCCATGGACCTGGGCATAACTGTGATTCCTCGCAGCGCCCTACGAACTCGCAGCCTCACCGAGGTTATGCAGCAGGCGCTGGAAATCGCTGGAGCTGCGGGTGGGCCAATTCACGTGGACATCGATGTCGACGTCTGCGACCGAAGCGTTGTGCCGGCCTGCCCGGCAGCCGCACCGGGCGGCATCAGCGCCGATGAACTAAGGCAACTTGCCTATTTGGCCAGCAAACACGAGCAGGTGAAGTCCATTGACATCACCGAGATTGACGCCACGGCGGACACTCCCGACCAGCGCACGGTGCGTCTAGCCGCGCTACTGATTCTTGAAGCCCTAGCCGGAAGGTTCTAATCAACCATGTCCAACCAAACTTTTGTGATTCGCGACGCCCAGCCCAAAGACGTTGAGGCCATGCACGGGCTGATCATTGAACTGGCCGAGTACGAAAAAGCGGTTCACGAGGTGGAATCCAGCGCGGCCGATCTTCACGCCCATTTGTTTGGCTCGCAGCCATCGGTGTTTGCAAATGTGGTCGAGGAAAATGGCGTGGTGGTTGGAATGGCAATCTGGTTCCTGAACTACAGCACCTGGCAGGGAAAGCTCGGGTTGTATCTAGAAGACCTCTACGTTCAGCAGGCGCACCGCGGCAAGGGCTACGGCAAGGCGCTGCTTGAACATCTGGCCAAGATTTGCGTTGACCGTGGCTACGGCCGATTCCAGTGGTGGGTGCTCGCCTGGAACGAACCGTCCATTGAGTTTTACAAATCCAAGGGTGCGGTGGCCATGGACGAATGGACCACGTATCGCGTTACTGGCGAGGCACTTCAAAAGCTTGGCGGTGCGCTCTAAGCGCGGGCGTAGACTCAACACATGCCCGTTATTGAGTTTCAAAACCTCACCAAAACCTACCCCGCCGGAACTGCCGTCAAGAATCTGTCGGCAAGTGTGGAGCAGGGCAAAATCACCGGTTTCCTGGGGCCAAACGGGGCTGGTAAAAGCACCACGCTTCGTTGTTTGCTTGGTCTGGCAGCCCCAACTTCGGGTCAGGCACTAATAAATGGTCTGCAGTATCGGCAACTGCAAAATCCGTTGACTCAGGTTGGTGCGGTTCTAGACAGTCGTGGGTTCAACGCGTCACTCACTGGTAGGCAAAACCTTAGGGTCGTGGCCGCTGCGGCGGGCATAACAGATGCACGGGTTGACCAGGTTCTAGATCTCGTTGAGCTGTCGGATGCGGCAAACCGAAGGACCAAGGGGTATTCGCTTGGCATGAAGCAGCGGCTTGCACTTGCGGGAGCATTGCTGGGTGACCCGCAGATTTTGGTGCTAGACGAGCCATCCAATGGGCTCGACCCCATTGGTATTGCCTGGTTGCGAACCTTCTTGCGGCAACTGGCAAATCAGGGTCGCACCGTGCTCATTTCCTCACACCAGCTTGCCGAGATGCAGCACACGGTAGACGATGTGCTGATTTTGCACCAAGGGGTTCTGGTTGCCCAGGGAACCATTAGTGATTTCACAAAAGATCAAAGTCTTGAAGACGCTTTTCTAAAGTTGGTTGGTGCAGCATGATGAATTTGTTGAGAAGTGAGCTAAGAAAGCTGGTTTACACACGCAGCTTTTGGGCCCTTTCGCTTGCTGCCGTTGCCATGGTGATTCTCTCAACCGCACCAACCCCATACGTATTGAGTCAGCTGCAGTCAAACGGATTCGACCCCCTCAGCCAGACCGAAATTGTTGACACCGTCTACGGCAAGGCTCTTGCTGGCTACCTGTTCGTGATGATCCAGGGAGTTTTGATCATGGCAGGTGAGTTCCGCCACGGCACCGCGGTGGCTACCTTCTTAACGGCACCAAAACGCGCCACGGTCATGCTTTCCAAGATCGTCATTGCGTCGCTGGTAGGCGTTGCAGTCATGATTGTCTCCACCGCTATTGGATTCCTGAGTGCCTATTTTGCACTTAGTTTTTACGGCGACTCGGCACCTCCCACTAGTTCGGTTTTCGTCAACACCTCCATTGCGGCGGTGGTCTCGGGCGTAGTCCTATCGGTGATCGGCGTCGCCATTGGCACCCTGGTGAGAAATCAAATGGTGGCGGTAACCGGAACCCTCATTTACCTGTTCGTCGTAGAGCGCCTCATCACGGTGTTCTGGCAAGATGGCGGAAAGTTCTTACCCTCGGCGCTAATCACCTCGATGTTGGCAATTGACGTCAAACTCGATTCAAAAACCGTAGGCGTGGCAATCGATACATCAAAGTACCTTGAGCCTTGGCCAGCCACCGCACTGCTGGTTGCCTACGGTGTGGTCTTTGCTGGGATATCCATTGCCACCAGCTTGCGCCGAGATATCGACTAGTCAGTAAGTTCAGAGCGGTCTGAGTCGCGCTTGCGCCTGGGGATAACCGCAAGCAGCAGGGCCACCGCACCAAGTGCAACTACCCAGATCCCACCCTGGTCAACGCCAAAATAGACGCAAAAACCAAGGGCAGTTGTGGAAGCGCCCATGATCACTGCAAAACTTCTGTTACCTCGGGCCACCAAAGTCACCACGCTGAGAATCACCGAACCCACGCCCAGCGCCACAAAACTCAGCATGGTAAAAACAATCAGCTGCTGTGCCTCAGTCATCTGCGCCCTCTCCCTCAAAAACCCCCGATGACTCATTACCGAGCTTGGCTATAAACCTCACGCCGGTCAAGGCAACCAAGGTTGCCGCACCACCGCCCAAAATCAGCGGCACCGACAAGCCAAAGGTAGCCAACCACCCTCCCAACATGGAGCCAAGGGGCATCATTCCCCAAACCAGCGTGCGTCTTGTTCCATGGATGCGACCAAAGAGGTGGTTCGGAATCAGGCTGTGGTACGTGCTCATGAGCAGGATATTCCAAAGACTTATCGCGTACATGTGCACCATGAAAAACGCCAGATAAACCCCGATGTTGGGAGCCCAGCCGGCAAGGAAAATCCCAAGTGGCCCAATGGCGATGCTCCAGGCCAAGGCTCCCCCGCGACCCAGCTTGGCACTCCACCAAGGTGTGTGGAGCGCGCCGAACAGACCGGCTACTCCCGCGATGGTCATGACCACACCAAAGAGTGCCTCCGGAACCTGTTGGATTTTCAACAGGTACAGAACCTGCGTAGAGGTGGCTGCCGAGAAAAAGAAGCCGACGCTGGCCGTGGTAACCACCAGACGCAACAGTGGTTTGTCGTTGTAAAGGTAGGCGATGCCAAAACGGATGTCTTCCCAGAACCTGCCACGATCCTTGTGGTCTTCGGCGGCGGTAGCGCGCTCCCAATCGGAGCGGACCTTGGCGGGAATGAACAATATGAGGGCCGCGGCCACTGCAAAGCCTGCGGAGTTGACTGCGAACGGAATCCAAATGGCGGTGGCGTAAAGCACGCCTCCAAGCGGTGCGCCCACAAAGTTTTGTAACACGGTCTGGGCAACCGAGAGCTTGGAGTTGCCGCGCTCCAACTGATCAGAGTTGAGCAGTTTTGGGATCATGGCCTGCGCGGCAGTATCCGAGAAAACCTCGGAGGTTCCAATTACAAATGCCGCGATGTATAGAACCCAAATGTTCATTGATCCGGTAGCTATGGCAAGTGAAACTGCAGCAGCCGCGATCAGTTTGGCCGCGGAAGCCGCCGCGAGCGCCAACCTGCGGTCCACTCGGTCGAGAAGCCCCCCAATGGGAATGCCAAAAAGTAGCCAAGGCAGCATGACTAGGGCAGACAGGCCGGCAATCAAGATTGGGTCGTGAGTCAGAGTGGCAGCAAGCAGCGGTGCTGCAGTTGCAAGTACGCCGTCGGCGATGTGACTTGAGAGGGTTGAGCTCCAAAGCCTGTTAAACGCCGGACCCAGCGCCACCTTTGCCGGTTTACTGCGTTTTGCCATTCTCATCTCCGTTGAATTCGAATCTCAGCCTAAAGTAGTTCGCATGACCGACCGTTCAGTGTTGAAAGACTCGCAGTTTCGCAAACTATGGCTTGGCCAAGGAATCAGTGTCTTTGGTGACCAGTTCACCGGCTTGGCCATTCCGGTTCTAGCAGTGACAATACTTCACGCCACCGAGTGGCAAATGGGCGTACTCAACGCCTTTGGCACAGCGGCTTTTCTTCTGGTTGGGCTAATTGCGGGCGCGTGGGTTGACCGTTGGCTAAAGCGCCGGGTCATGATTGTTGCAGACCTTATTCGTTTCGCAACATTGCTGAGTATCCCCATACTTTGGTTCGCGGGTCAGCTTCAGATTTGGCACCTGTTTCTGGTTGCTGGAATCGTTGGGGTCGCAGCAGTCTTCTTTGACGTGGCTTACCAAAGCTACATTCCGATCCTGGTTTCAAAGGAACACATTGGCCCGGCCAATTCGTATCTTGAGACCACCAATCAGGTTGCTGGCGTAGCTGGGCCATCGGTGGTTGGTTTTCTACTAACTCTGGTCAAGGCACCAGTTTTGTTAGTCATTGATTCGGCAAGCTACCTGGTATCGGTCTTGGCCCTGTCTCGAATTAGGGACCAGGAAACCCCGAAACCGGCAACCGAGCGTAGACCGCTTCGAGTTGAGATTGCCGAGGGCATCAGGTTCGTCTGGAACCAGCCGCTAATCCGCACCATTTCGTTCACCACAGCAACGTCAAACCTGTTTTCCTCAATGATTTTCACGCTCATGCCACTCTACGTTTTGCGCACACTTGGGATTTCCACTGCACTCTGGGGCGCAATGATGTCTGCCGCCGCCATTGGCGGATTACTTGGGGCTTCCGCCACCGGAAAGCTGATTAAGTTGGTGGGAGAGGGCCCACTTATCGCGGTATCCGCCCTCGTCTCGGGGCTAGCGCTCGGGTTAGTTCCATTGGCGGCATCGATGTCTCAGACGGCCGCCGTGGTCACACTCACCATTGCGGAATTTGTCATTTCCTTCACAGTTCTGACCTACAACATCACGCAGGTGACAGCTCGTCAAAAACTTTGCCCAAAGCCGCTTCTTGGTCGCATGAATGCGAGCATTCGCTTTTTCGTTTGGGGAGTCATGCCCATTGGTTCTCTTGCAGCTGGTGGTTTGGCTACCGCCTTCGGAACCGTTTCAGTTCTTTGGATTGGTTTTGCCGGGACCCTAGCAGCAGCCGGTTTCGTGCTGTTTTCTCCGTTAGCTCGCCTACGCGAACTACCTTCGGTCCCCCAAGAAATCGACTAATCGCGCTTCCGGCTTGCCGGGTGATCCATGCGCATATACACGCCACCCTTTTCTAGCTCGTCCAGCATTTGGTTCATGCGTTTGAGGCGAATGTCTTTGCGCACCGCCCGTTCAATCCAGGCTATGTAGTCATTTCGTTGATACGCGGGTCGATGATCGTAATCAGCCCTGAGTCCGCGCAGTTCCAGTGCAAGTTTCACGTCAGCCGGCATGGCGTAAACGGCGCGCTTCAAGCGCCCATTCTTGTCCTTGCCCTTTTCACTCACAACTCAATTGTGCGGCACGCAAGCACGGCCCAACTAGCATTGGCGCTATGGCAACTTGGCAAGACGTAGATGCGGTGGCGCTTGCCCTGCCTCAAGTAGAGCTAGACCAAACCGCCGGCTCCCGTGGCTGGCTGATCGCTGGCAAACACCTAGCCTGGGAACGTCCACTTCGAAAGAAGGAATTGGCCACAGAACTTGACGCTGGTCGCCAGCCCTACCTAGGTGATATCCTCGCCTTCCACCTACCAGATTTGCAGGCCAAGGAAGCGTACCTGCAGAACTTTCCAAACAAGTTTTTTGAGATTCCGCATTTTTCTGGATACCGAGGCATTTTGTGCAGACTCAGTGAACTAGACATCGATGACCTGCAGGAATTGTTATTCGAGGCCTACCTGTGCAAGGCGCCAAAGAAACTGGTGAAACAGTTGCTCGAATCGCGGCCGGATGCCTCTAATAACAAGAACTAGTCCCGATCCAAGTCGGCCAACACTTTGCGCGTTGAGACAAACAAGCCGGTTAGCAAAACTGCCAGCGCAATGACCGGGTAGACCACCGGAACAGTGAAGGTATCCACGGACCAACCCACGAACATCATTGAAATCATTGGGCCGGCCGTCCAAATTGTCATTTCCAAGCTGAATACTCGACCACGTTTATTAGCCGGGATCTTGCGCTGAATAACCGTGTTCAGCAGCGGAGGCAACGGGCCCCAGCAAAAACCAAGCACTGCTCCAAAGAAGAGCATGACCCACTGAGGTGGCAGAAGCGACATGGGAAGCATGCTGAGTCCAACGCCCAGAAGCGCAACCCTCAGCATATTGCTGTAACTCAGATACTTGACCCAACGCTCAAACAGCAATGACCCAAGGGTCGTAAACGCGGCCATTGTCGAAATCAGGAAGCCTAAGCCTTCGGGGTGGCCGCTCTTGTTGTAGTAGGTCGGCAAAACCACCATTTCGGTAGGTAAATACACAACCGCAAGAGTCATGATCGAAGACATCAGAATCAGAACCGATGGCGTCTTGAAAAGAATTTTGAAACCCTGAACCGCATAGCTCGCCCAATGCCTACCCTCGTCGTCATCGTGAGCTTCGTGCTGCTCGGTGACCCGAATGAACATGGTTAGCACTGCCGAAACCGCCCCGAGCGCGCCGACAACAATGAACGAGTTGATGCTTCCGAACCAGATGATGCTCAGGGCTGCCAACGCCGGACCTACCGCAAAACCGGCGGCAAAAACTGACTCGTGAATGGAATTGGCTCGCTCAAGGCTTATTTTGCCGGCAGCCGCTACATCGGGGATGAGGGATTTTCTTGCAGTACCGCCACCGGAACCAACCACTGAACGAATCAGCGACATAACAATGAGCAGCGGCAAATTCATGGTCCAAATTGCAGCGATGACTGGAATCGCAAAGTTCACGACCGAGGAAAGTAGCTCGGTCCAAATGGTGGATCGGCGGCGACCGATTTTGTCGATGACCGAACCTATGAGGGGTGACACCAGTAGACCGGGAATGCTTGTGAGGGTCACAATGAGTCCCGCGCTAGATGCCTGTCCGGTCAGATCAATCGCCATCCAAGGCATCAGAATGAAAACCATTGACCCGCCGGAAAGACTGGTGAATGACGCAATCTGAAGCAGCACAAACGGGGCTATGCGCTTTTTGGATAACGTCGCTGGCGTTTCAGTCATGATTTCTCTAGCGTATCTGGGCTAGCGTTGGCTTCAGAACCAATGCTTTTGAGATTCTGAGTCTGTTATTCAAAGGAGAAAAATGAGCGCACTAGCTCGCAAACTTTTTGCCGAATTCCTTGGCGTGGCTGTGTTTGTCACAGCCATTGTGGGAGTAAACACACCCATGATGGGATCTGCCTTGGCTGGGCTTGCCGCTGCTACAACTCTTGGTCTCATGATTCTTGCAACCGCAAGTTTTAGCGGGGGCCACCTGAACCCGGCGGTTTCGCTGTACTTCTTTGCCCGCAAGCAACTATCGGTGACTGACTTCGTTGCCTATGTTGCGGCCCAACTTCTGGGTGGTCTCACGGGCGCCTATTTGGGTGGCGCGATCTGGGGTTTCCCAGGCGGCCCAAACATTTCCCAGGCCACGCCAGCCGGAAGTTTTGCTAGCGAGATCTTGGCTACCGCAATTCTGGTTACCCTGGTGGGTCACCTAGCGCAAAGCAAGCAAGGTCAGCTCATTCCGGTTGCGGTGACCGCGTGGGTTTTTGCCGCAGGCACTTTCACTTCATCTGGCGCATTTGCCAATCCAGCCGTTACCCTTGGTCGTGTTTTCGCCTCCCACGCCGGAATCAGCCCAAGCGGAGCCGGAAGCTACGTACTAGCTCAAGTTATCGGCTGTTTGGTCGCCGTTATCCTTGTTGGTTATGTTTTCAACCCCGCCGTTGGTGGCAAAAAGGGCAAGGGTGCCAAGAAGGCCAAGAAGAAGTAATGTCAAAGCCCGCGCAGCTCAAAACATTCCTATGGTTTGATGGCGGATTGGGTGAAGCACTTGCCTTCTACCAGTCGACCTTCAAAGATGTCGTGGTTCACAGCCGGACACCCGGCGCCGACGGCCAGTTGTTCACAGCTGACTTCAGCATTTTTGGACACGAGTTCATTGGCATGAACGCACCTGGCGGTCCAAAGTTCAACGACTCCATTTCACTCTCAATCAACTGCGATGGTCAGGACGAAGTCGACAGGCTTTGGGAGGCAATCACCTCCGAGGGCAAGGCAGGTCA
>JBJTMG010000005.1:0-4218 GCA_046063415.1 Micrococcales bacterium | reverse complement strand
CAAAAGCAGCGAGACCAGGCGGTCGGCCAGTTGGAACATTCCCCCGCTAAGGCCGGCGACTGCCGCGCCGGGACGAGGTTGTGCTCCTCGGGTTTTTGCGGCTGCAGCGGTTAAGGAGTTTGTTTCCGAGAGGTTCTTCATGAGTTGTGGAAGAGTCGCCGAGGCATCCAACAACTGCGCACCTGACCCGTGAACCCCAGAAACCACCGGGTTGACGAGTTTCTGCACAAACTCCGGTCCTAGCCGGTTTTCAACAACTTGGGCTACGGTGAAGCCGGCAAGGTCTTGAACTGGTAGGGAATCTAGGTGTTTTGCCAGAGCAAGGCCCTGAGGCGAGATGATCGCTTCAAGTTCCGGATCCTCAAGCGAAACTGGAATCCCAAGTACACCGTGAGGAATCCTGTAACGCTCATTGTCCGAGTGAATGATGCGCGCGTCTGATCTTTGCGGCGACTCAATGAGTTGGCCCAGTTCAAGTTCTTGAATCAGACGCTCAAGGCTATTACCCGCGATTGAAAAGGACTCGGCACCGGCGTCGATAACCACTGGGTCGGCTTGGGCTTCTATCAGCGAAATGGGTGTGAGCACTCCGCCAGCACGCGCTTCTCGTTCCAAAATCAGCACGGTCTCGCCTCTTTTGACCGCCCGCCAGGCGGCCAGCAGACCCGAAATACCTGCACCAATCACGATTCGATCGAAGTGGCTCATGGCCTCAGCTCGTGAACCAGCTCGGTGATTCGGGTCAGGACATCGGGGTCGGTTTCAGCTGGCACTCCGTGCCCAAGGTTCACAACTTGCCCCGGAGCAGACCGACCGTCTTCAACTACTCGGGTAACGTGCTCGCGAATCACATGCCAGGGTTGATCCAGTACGGCGG
The DNA here is from genome assembly GCA_046063415.1 of Micrococcales bacterium. Taxonomy (GTDB): domain Bacteria; phylum Actinomycetota; class Actinomycetes; order Actinomycetales; family Microbacteriaceae; genus Rhodoluna. The sequence continues at coordinate 3,341 of JBJTMG010000005.1, read as the reverse complement.
TGTCGATATTCCCCTGAAGCGGAACCGCCCCGCCCAACTGCGTGTTGGCCCAAGACAACTTGGTGTCAGCATCGATGCCCATGGCGGTTGCACCGGCCTGCAACATGGGGAGCAGAATTTGCCCGGTGCCAACACCAAAGTGGATTCGGGGAACCGCCAGACCGGCGGCATCCTGCAGCGAACTGAGCTGGTCAAAGAGCACCTTCGAAAAAGGCAGCGCGTGCTCTTGGTAATGGCTTGGGGTCAAGCGGCCGGCCCAACTGTCAAAGACCTGAAACGCGCTGGCTCCGGATTCGACCTGAGCTGAGATGAACTGCGCTGTTACCCGAGCGCACCAGGTCAGCACCTTTGCCCAGAGGTCCGGTTCGGTGGCCATCATGGCTCGCGAGTGTGGAAGATCTTTTGAAGGCCCGCCCTCTATTAGGTAGGAAGCCAGGGTAAAGGGCGCTCCTCCAAACCCAATCAGCGGGGTCTGGGCCAACTCGGCTACCAAAAGTTGAACCGCCTTGCGAATGGGCTGAAGCGCCTGGGAGCTGAGCTCGGGAAGGCGGTCTGCCTGCTCGTGAGAGCGGATTGGGTTCTCTAACACGGGGCCAACGCCCGGCACGATATCCACATTCAGGCCGGCAAGTTTTAGCGGTATGACAATGTCCGAAAAGAAAATGGCGGCGTCAACGCCGTGACGCCTAACCGGCTGAAGAGTGATTTCGGCTGCAAGTTCGGGATCAAGGCAACTGTCTAGCATTGCGACTTTGGCGCGAATGGCCCGGTACTCCGGAAGCGAACGGCCAGCCTGGCGCATGAACCAAACCGGCAGAACATCGGTGCGTTGACCACGAAGGTTTCGAACCAGGTTTGAGTCGCCGGTCTGACCGTTGTTCAGCGGGTGTGCTGGGCTAAGTATCACGAGCACAAGTATCAGAAACCCGTGGCCAAAAAACCTGACACGGTGTCAGGTACCCCATTGCTAACTTGAAAGCGTGACTCTCGTTTACCTAGGAACCGATTTTCACGACACCCCGCTACCCCGGCTTGAGCAGTTTGAACGAGCCGCCCCCCAAATCTTGGAGTCCCTGAATCCACAGGTTTCTGGAGTGCAAGGTGTCGTGTTGCTCGCTACCTGCAATCGGTTCGAGGTCTACGTTGAGGCGGATTCATTCCATGATTCCCTGGAGCGGGTGACCAAGATCATCGCTGAGCAACTGCAAGAAGAGCCGCAAGAGATTTTGTCTTCGCTCAAGGTGCGCTACGCCGATTCCGTCTCACGCCACCTGTTCTCGGTTGCGTCTGGCCTTGAGTCAATGATTGTTGGCGAAGAGGAAATTGCCGGTCAGGTTAAGCGCTCGCTCGCTCAGGCCCACAGGTTGGGATACAGCACCAAGGTGCTCAACCAGCTGTTTCAAAGTGCCTCAAATGTGGCCAAGTCGGTATCCACCCAAACCGGGCTTGGGGTTTCCGGTCGCTCGATTATCACCACCGCACTGGAACTGGCCGCGACCAAACTCGCAGGTCTAGAAAATCGCAGCGCACTGCTGATCGGTACCGGAGCGTACTCGCGCGTGGTTGTTGCCGCTCTTTTGCGCCTGGGGGTCACCGACATTCGGGTCTATTCACGCTCTGGCCGAGCACACAAGTTTTCCGAGAACCACGCGACAACTCCGGTTGCCGCCCGCGATCTAGCCAAGACCATGACCGAGGTTGACCTGGTGGTGAGCGCCAGTGGCAACAGCGGGTACGCGGTTGACCTTGAGTTGGCCCGTCAGGTGGCCGAGCTGCGAGCGGCGGCGCAGAAACCAGAGCTGGTGGTCATCGATGTCTCGTTGGCAAAGGATGTGGATCCACTGGTGTCTCACGTGGCGGGTATTTCGGTGATTGACCTTGAGCAGATCAAGGCGCAGGCACCGCAGCAGCACATGGATTCGGTTGAAGCCGCCAAACAAATTGTGACCCGAGCCGCCCAGGATTTTGAGGAAACGCTAGCGACTCACTCGGTGGACCCGGTCCTTACCGCACTTCGCGCGCACGTTGGTTTGTGGGTTGAAAAAGAGGTAGAAACTGTTCGCAAAAAATCTGGGGATGACGCCGCCACCGAGGTTGAGCGGTCGTTGCGCCGGGTGGCAAACGCAATCTTGCACACCCCTTCGGTAAAGGCCAAGGAACTTGCCGTTGAGGGGAATCACGAAGACTACATTCGCGCAGTTCGACTGCTCTTTGACATTGAGGTGGGTGAGGTAAGTGAACGTGACTAAGTTTCGTGTTGGCACCCGGGGTAGCCTTTTGGCCCTGACTCAAACCAGGCTATTCACATCCGAATTGCTCCAGAGTTTTGCAGAGTTAGAGCTAGAAGAAGTCCTGATTCAGACCCAGGGTGATATCAGCACCGAACCGCTTAGCGAATCAAAAACCCCGGGCCTATTTGTGTCAGCTCTGCGCGAGGCACTTCTGGAGAACCGCGTTGACTTCATCATTCACTCAATGAAGGATCTGCCAGCTAACCCTTACCCCGGCATTGCAACCGCCTGTGTTCCGGTTCGCCAAGACCCGCGCGATGGGCTAGTGAGTAGACAGGGTTTGAGCCTAAATGAGCTGCCTGGCGGCTCATTGGTTGGAACCTCTTCGCCCAGACGTGCGGCAAGCATTCGGCGAGCGCGACCCGATCTTTACGTGACATCGATTCGCGGAAACGTTGACACCCGCATTGCCAAGGTGGAACGAGGCGAGTACGACGCAACCCTGCTGGCCATGGCTGGTCTAAACCGCATTTCGCGAGCAGACGCGGTTTGTCAGATTTTTGATGCCCACCACTTTGTTCCAGCGGCTGGTCAAGGTGCGCTGGCAATTGAATGCCGCGAGGAAGACACCCAACTCATTGAGATTCTGTCCTCGCTAGACCACGCCGAAACCCGACTGATCACCACCGCCGAGCGCGCGGTGCTAAGTGGCCTAAACGCCGGTTGCGCCACCGCCATTGGTGCCGTGGCCACCTACCAAAATGGGCTTTTGAAGCTCACCGCCGAACTTGCCGTTGAACAAACCGGAGCCGCCCAGCGAGTAGACCTGGAGCAGCCGGTGTCTGTTAGCGATTTGGCAGCGGCCCGAACTCTTGGCCTGCAGACCGCCCAGCGCCGTTTGGAATCGCCACTGGCCAAGGAAGCCGACTGGTCATGACAGTCCTACTCATTCGGGCGAATCGAAACGAGGCAGATGCCGCGGCGCTAGCGGCTCACGGAATCAGCACGGTGACAGACCCGTACCTTGAGATTGGTGCGGTAGCAAACATCGATGGCGCCACGCGCATGTTTTCGGCACTGGCTCAGGCCGAGGCTGCCGGCCCCGCGGAT
>JBJTMG010000053.1:0-49309 GCA_046063415.1 Micrococcales bacterium | reverse complement strand
CGTAGGTTGGGTCTTGTCTGAACTCGCCTGCCAGCGTGGTGTGCTCGGGAAGGCCCAGTTCTTCGCCTTGGTAGAGGTAGCTGCTGCCGGGTAGCCCCAGCATAAACAGAGTTGCAGCCCGTGCCTTGCGAAGACCAAGTTCACGATCTGGCTGGGGCTGGTCTGGACCAACGCCATCGGAAGCAGTTGCCCGCCCGTAGTCTCCACCAAAGCGGCTCGCGTGGCGCATTACGTCGTGGTTGCTAAGCACCCAGGTGCTGGGTGCCCCCACAGCGTCAAAGGCGCTGAATGATTCATTGATGGTTTCGAACAGGCTCTTGGCCTGCCACGGGCAGTCTAGGAACCTGAAGTTGAACGTCTGGTTGAACTCATCGGGGCGAACCCAGAGCGCCATAAAGCTCAGCGGCAATACGTAGGCCTCACCGCACATGGCCCGGCCACCGGGGTAGCTGTCCAGAATCTGGCGCCATTTCCTAAAGATCGGGTGGACCGACTCTTGGAACCACATGGGTGGCACCGCGCCACCCTCAATAAAGCCGGCGCCAGCGGTATCTACGTCTGGGTGATCCGGCAGACCGGCGGCCTTGCCCATTGCGTGAGGCTGGTCTACTCGGAAACCGTCAACCCCGCGGTCTAGCCAGAATCGCAAAATAGTTTCGAATTCTGCCTGCACCTGCGGGTTCTCCCAGTTCAGGTCGGGCTGACTGCTGTCAAACAGGTGCAGGTACCACTGGCCCGCCGTGCCGTCCGGGTTGGTGGTTCGTGTCCACGCAGGGCCTCCGAACATGCTCAACCAGTTGTTTGGCGGAAGTTCCCCGTGCTCACCCTTGCCCTCGGCAAAGTGGTAGTACGCGCGTTCGGGTGAACCCGGGGTGGCGGCTAGTGCCGCCTGAAACCATCGATGCTGGCTTGAGGTGTGGTTAGGTACCAGGTCAATCAGAACGCGCAAACCGAGCGAGTGGGCGCGGGCCAGCATGGCATCAAAGTCGGCAAGGGTGCCGAACAGCGGGTCTACATCGCAGTAGTCGCTCACGTCGTAGCCGGCGTCTTTTTGCGGTGACTTGTAGAACGGGCTCAGCCAAACCGCGTCTATTCCCAAAGTAGCCAATGACTCTAATCGGCTAGTGATACCTGGCAGATCTCCCATGCCGTCGCCGTTACCGTCGGCAAAACTGCGCGGGTACACCTGATAGATAACTGCCGAGCGCCACCACTCCTGGGTAGGGGAGGCGGGGTGCTTCAGTTCGAGCCCGTCTGAATAACCCACTAGAGCTTGATCCAGACGGTCTGGTCGTGTTCCAACTCGCGTTCCACGCTCAGGTCGTGCTGCGTGGTCACGAGAATCTCGCCGGCCGGCACGACTACCGGGTCACCAGTGAAGTTGGTGAGAACCAGCACACCGTTGTTAATGTACGCAAGTGTGTTTTTGTCCTGATACTCGGGTGCCCAGCGGAATTCTCCGTAGCCCAATCCAAAAGTCTTGCGCTCTTTGAGGAGTCGCTTGTACAGCTCAAGGGTTGAGCCCGCCACACCTTCTTGCAGGTTTCGGGCAAAGACTCGGTAGCTCTCGGGCTGAGGAAGCCAAGATTCGCCGGTGGTGTTGAACCCGTTGGCGGCCCCGGCTCCTGCTTCCCAGGGCAGTGGCACTCGGCAGCCGTCGCGTCCAACGCGCTCGCCGTTGGTCCTAAAGTAGGTGGGATCCTGTCGGTACTTGCCCTCCAGGGTGGTGTGCTCCGGTAGCCCAAGCTCCTCGCCCTGGTAAATGTAGGCGGAACCTGGAAGACCCAGCATGAAGGCGGTTGCTGCCCGAGCCTTGCGCAAGCCCTTGGCTTCGTCTGGCTGCAGGTAGTTGGGGCCAATGCCGTCACCCTGGCGCGGAACCTTGCCGTGGTCGTAGCCGTATCGCGTTGCATGACGAACCTGGTCGTGGTTCGACAGCACCCAGGTGCTGGCCGCTCCAACCGCGCCGTATTCGCGTAGCGAGTCGGTGACAATCTTCTGAAGTGGGGCCGGCTCAAACGGCGTCTCAAGGTAGTCAAAGTTGAACGACTGGTGATATTCGTCGGGGCGTACCCACTTGGCAAGACGGCTCAGCGGGCTCATCGATGCCTCGGCGCAAGCTGCTCGGTCTGGGAACTCGTCAATGACCCGGCGGAACCGGCGGATAAAGTCGTGTACGCCCGGCTGGCCCCAGTAGGGAATGCGCACCTCGGCCTCTTCTTCGGTCATGTGCGAAATGCCAAACTGCACTCCGTTGGCCTCGCGGTCCTGGGCGTCCGGTAGTCCGTGGCGCTTCACCATTCCGTGTGCCACGTCCACCCGGAAGCCATCAACCCCCTTGCGCAGCCAGAACCTCAGGATCTCGTCGAACTCGTCGGCCACGGCCGGGTTCTCCCAGTTCAGGTCTGGTTGAGTGCTGTCAAATAGGTGCAGGTACCACTGCCCCGGAGTGCCGTCGGCGTTGGTGGTTCGGGTCCAGGCTGGCCCGCCAAATATCGACTGCCAGTTGTTTGGCGGCAACTCGCCGTTTTCGCCCTTGCCATCTAGAAAGTGGTAGTAAGCGCGCTCTGCCGATCCCGGTGCCGCCTGCAGCGCAGCCTGGAACCAAACGTGTTGGTCGCTGGTGTGGTTGGGAACGATATCCACGATGATGCGGATACCCAGCGTCTTGGCCTTGGCCAACAGAACATCGAGGTCTTCATTGGTGCCAAAGAGCGGATCGATCTGGCGGTAGTCCGAAATGTCGTAACCGGCATCTTTTTGCGGTGACTTAAAGAAAGGCGAGAACCAAATTGCATCGATGCCAAGGGCCGCGAGGCTCTCTAGCCGAGAAGTTACTCCGGGTAGGTCGCCCATGCCGTCGCCGTTGCCATCTGCAAAGCTGCGCGGGTAGATCTGATAAATGACTGCGGTGCGCCACCATTCCGGGTTTACCAGCGCTTTGTGAAGAATCTCTGAACTAGCCATGAAAGACAGATTATGGCAAGAAATGGGCTCGTTTTGGAGTTGGTGCAATGTAAGCGTTGCCAAGTTTGCATTTCTTTACACAATGTCTTACTGCAAGCGGTTGCAGTCATTTTTGGCGTAAAACGGGGCAAACAGGGCAGTAAACAACCGTAACCATACCGTTATCAAAATGCGGCGTTGTTAATTTGACGCAAGCGTTTACAGAACGATTCTCTTAAGGGGACTTGAACAAAGTCTCAAGTGAAAATTAGGAAAGGTACCGAATGAAGATTCGCAAGAGTGGCTTTGCCGCCGCTGTTGCAGCTGTGGCTACCACTGCTCTACTAGCAGTTAGCCTCCCTGCTCAGGCCGCAAACCCAACCGTTACCATCTGGGGTGACAAGGACACCAAGGCTGCAGTAATGCCTAGCCTGACCAAGTTTGGAAAGTCTGCAAAGATCACCATCAACTGGGTTGAGAAGGACTTCGGTCAGCTTCGCGCCGCAGCCATCACCGCTATCCCAACCGGCTCGGGCCCAGACATCATTGCTGGTGCACACGACTGGACCGGAAAGCTTCTAGGTGCCGGTGTAATCGCGCCAGTTAACCTAGGTGCAAACGCCAAGAAGTTCTCAAAGGAAGCACTTTCGGGCTTCAGCGTTTACGGCAAGGTCTACGGTGTTCCAGGCTGGACCGAGAACATCGCACTTGTTTACAACAAGACCAAGGTTTCTACCCCTGCCAAGACCGGTGCCGAGTTCGCTCAGGCAATCAAGGATGGCAAGGTTGAGGTCGGTTTTGGTGCCACCTCGGGTGACCCATACCACTTCTCGGTATTCGCTACCTCGTTCGGTCTATCGCAGTACAACCGTGTAAACGGAACCTGGTCGAACCAGATCGGCTACGGCGGCGCTAACGGTGCCAAGTACGCTGAGTGGTTGGCTTCGGCAGACGGCGGTAAGGCTCTAAACAGCGGTAACAACGGTGACTGGTCGACCCTTCAGGGTCAGCTAAAGGACCCAAACAGCAAGGTTGCTTACTGGGTTACCGGTCCATGGGCTGTAAACGGCCTAACCACCGAGGAAACCTCTTACGGCAAGCCAGCAGTTAAGGTTGCACCTATCGCTGCTAAGGACCTTGGCGTTACCGTATTCCCATCAATCGGCGGCAAGACCGTTCACCAGTTCTCGGGTGTTCGCGGTTACTGGCAGTCGGTTAAGGTTCCAGGTTCCAAGAAGGCCGTTGTAGTTGGTAAGGTTCTGAACTTCCTTGCTAGCTCGGCATCGCAGTCGGCTGTTTACAAGCTGAAGAAGCTAATCCCTGCTAACCAGGACGCACTGAAGACCGTGAAGGACCCAATCCTTCTAGGCTTCGGTAAGGCTGGTAAGGCTGCTTACCCAATGGCATCGTTCGTATTCCAGGACACCACCTGGTCGACCCTTGGCAAGGCTGAGGCTGCTCTAATCTCGGGTAACACCGCAGGTAAGTCGGCAACCCAGTTCTGGCAGGACGCCATTACCGCTCTACAGGCAATCATCGACGCTTCATAAGCTGAGATAACTAGCTAACGGGGAGGCCAGAATCTGATCATTCGGGTTCTGGCCTCCCTTATCTAATCTCCCAAAGTTTCACCACAGTTTCTAAACCAGAAGTAACCAGCTGCAAAATAATGCAGCAACAGGAGCAAGCCGATGTCTTCAGAGCAATCAGTCATTTCACCCGAATCCAAAAAAGAACATCGCAGGCGCGCCAGACTAGCTCGGCGTCTCGAGGGTGGAACTCCAAGCCTCAGGGGCACGCTCATCAAGATCGCAGCCCTGGCCCTAGTTGATGCCGGGTCAATGTTTGTTGCTCTGCTATTTGTCGCCAAGCACCAGTGGCTTTACCTTTCGGTCCTCGTCGTAGTGACCCTGCTCATCAACTGGATCTACTTGCGTCGCGGTAACCTCCCCGCCAAATACCTCGCCCCCGGCCTTTTGCTGTTGGTGGCTTTCCAGATCTCCATTGTTTTCTTCAGCGGATTTATCTCGTTCACCAACTACGGTGCACTTCACAACGGCAGTAAAGAGGAAGCCGCTACCTCTATCAAGCTGAGTGCGATTGTGCCGGACATGGACGCCCCGTTCCTTTACGTGACGCTACTCGAAGACAGCAGCAAGCACGTGCAGTTCCTGGCTACCGACATCAACGACCCTGCCAAGCCTCAGGTGTTCATTGGCGGCGAGGACTACAAGACTTCAGCCTGGCGTCAGCTTGACATTGCAGACCCAAACCTCACCTACGACGATGGATCGCTCAACGGCGCACCAATAGCCATTGAGTACAAGGGCTTCAAAGCCCTTTCCATGGATGAGATCCTGAATCGTCAGGCGGAACTCTCGAGCATGAAGGTCCCAGTTGGACCCAACATTGACACCGATGGCTTCATGGCTCTGGACCCATCGGCTACCGGAGTTCAGCTGACCCGCTACGACGCAATCTACGATGCAAAAACTGACGCCTTTACTCGGGTCAGCGACGGCAAGGTCTTCCCAGCAAACGAGAAAACCGGATTCTTCCAAGCCAAAGATGGCGAACGAATCTCCGAAACTGGTTGGCGAGTAAACATTGGTTGGGCCAACTTTGGCAAGATCTTTGGTGACGAGACGCTGCGTGCCCCGCTGCTAAAGATCTTCTCTTGGACAATCATGTTTGCCTTGGCCTCGGTGCTTTCAACCTTCGTGTTGGGTCTGGCGCTGGCATTCCTGTTCAATGACGAGCGCATTCGTGGCAAAAAGATCTATCGAAGCATCATGATCTTGCCGTATGCCTTCCCGGCCTTCCTCTCGGCATATGTCTGGAAGGGTATGTTCAACACCGAGGCAGGATTCATTAACCGAAGCATCCTGAATCTAGACAAGGCACACGGTATCCCGTGGTTGACAGAGGAAGGACCCGCACGTTGGGCAGTTCTGCTCTGTAACCTGTGGCTTGGATTCCCTTACATGTTCCTGATCACTACGGGTGCCCTGCAGGCTATCCCTAGCGAGCTAACTGAGTCAGCCAACATCGATGGTGCCACTCCGTGGCAGCAGTTCCGCCTGATCAAACTGCCGTTGCTGCTTATCTCGCTGGCTCCGCTATTGATCGGCTCCTTTGCCTTCAACTTCAATAACTTCACGATTATCTATCTGATAACCGGCGGTGGTCCGAGTGGCGATCCGAGTTTGAGGGTGGATGCGGGTGGAACCGATATCCTCATCAGTTTCGTTTATAAGATCGCGTTCTCGAGTGCGGTTGGTGCCGACTACGGTTTGGCCAGCGCGTTCTCGGTACTGATCTTCATTCTGGTCGGAAGCCTTTCGCTCCTTGCCTTCAAGAGAACCCAATTCCTAGAGGACCTGGCATAAATCATGACTACTTCAACCGAATCCCGAGTCATTCCTGTAAAGCGCCGCCAAAGCTTTGGCAAGTGGTTCAAGTCTGTTGGCTGGAAGCACATTGTCGGCTGGGTGGTAAGCCTCTACGCGATCTTCCCAATCCTGTACATCTTGTCCACCGCACTCTCCAAGGCCGGAAGCGTATCTAGCGGTGTGCTTTTCAACGAGTTCTACCTTGGAAACTTCACCGCTCTGTTTGCGCCTGAAAACCAGCAGGATAGGCCCTTCGTCCTCTGGATCGTAAACACGGTAACCATCGCCTCCATCACGGCGGTGGCATCGGTCTTCATCTCGGCACTTGCGGCGTACTCGTTCTCACGCCAGCGCTTCATGGGTCGTCGCGGTGGCTTGCTTACTCTGATTTTGGTTCAGATGTTCCCTTCGATTCTTGGACTCGTGGCAATCTACGGAATCCTGAGCGAAATCACTAAGTACTTCCCGGCGCTAGGACTCGGCTCAACCTGGGGTCTGATCCTCATTTACCTGGGTGGCTCACTTGGCGGTGGAACCTACCTGATGTACGGATTTTTCAACACCGTTCCCAAGGAGCTAGACGAGGCAGCCAAGATTGACGGCGCCACTCACACGCAGATCTACTTCCAGATCATTTTGCGTTTGGTGTCACCAATCCTTGCGGTTATGGCCCTGCTGTCGTTCATTGGAACGGTATCCGACTACATCTTGCCTTCGGTCGTGTTCAACAAGCCAGAACAGCAGACTCTGGCCGTGGGACTCGGTTCGTTCATTGACCAGCCGTACTCAAAGAACTGGGCCATGTTCTGCGCAGGTGCCATCATCACCGCAACCCCGGTGGTTGCACTGTTCCTCATTTTGCAGCGCTACATTGTGTCTGGCCTTGTCGGCGGCGCAGTAAAGGGCTAATCAAGTACCAAAAGAGGGTGTGGGCTCAAGCTTTGGGTCCACACTTTCTTATTTCGAAAGGCAACAAACCATGTCATTCAAGTCCCTTCCGCTAGCTCACCGCCCACACCACGACGGCTCGGCACTCTACGTTCCAAACCAGAGCCCTAAGTTGGGTGAAAAGCTCAAGATTCGCATTCGCGTTCATTCGGCCCTCGGCAACGTTAAAGAGGTTCGGGTTCGCTTCAGCGAGAGTGGCGAGGCTTTCCCAAGTGATCCGGCAAAGATTATTGGTACTCAGGGTTCGTGGACCTGGTACGAGGGAATCATCACGGTCCACAACCCAAAGATGAACTACAGATTCAGCATTCTGTTGGAAAATGGACAGCAACTCTGGGTCAATGCTGTTGGTCTACACAAGTTAGACCAGCCGGACATCAACGACTTTAGGCTTAACACTTTTTCGAGTGCACCCAAGTGGGGTCCGGGCACAATCATGTACCAGGTGTTCCCAGACCGTTTTGCCCGCTCGGCGGCAGCCGATAAGCACAAACTCCCAGACTGGGCCATCGCTGCAAAATGGGACGACGAGGTTATCGGTCAGGGGCCTGGAACATCGGAGCAGTTCTTTGGCGGAGACCTGTGGGGAGTCATTGAACACCTTGATCACCTAAAGAAACTGGGTGTCACAATGCTGTACCTGACCCCCATTTTTCCAGGGCGCTCAAATCACCGATACGACGCCAGTTCGTTTGCCGAAGTCGACCCACTTTTGGGTGGCAACAAGGCTCTCAGCGCTCTGGTAGAGGCTGCTCACAAACAGGGCCTAAAGGTCATTGGTGACCTCACCTCGAACCACTCTGGAGCCGGCCACGAATGGTTCCAGGCCGCCTATAAGAACCCGGCCGCACCAGAAAGTGACTTCTACTACTTCACCGAGAAGAACACCAAGTACGACTCTTGGTTTGGTGTCCCGAGCCTTCCAAAGTTCAACTGGAAATCTCAGGAACTTCGCAAGCGCTTCATTGAGGGCAAGGCGTCTGTGGTCGCCAAGTGGCTCAAGGCCCCATACAACTTTGACGGCTGGCGCATCGATGTTGCCAACATGACCGGTCGCATCCGTGACGAGGACATGTACCTTGAAGTCGCACAAATTGTCCGTAAAACCATGGTCGAGGTGAATCCCGACACCATCATGCTGGGGGAGTACACGGGCGATGCCGCCTACGAGGTTCAGGGCGATGGTTGGCAGGGTGCAATGACCTACGCCAACTTCACCCGACCACTTTGGCGCTTCATGTTCAACACCAAAACCTCTGAGAAGTACTTTCAGAACATGGGCTACATTGGGCACCCCGAGACTGCCAAGGACTTTGTTGAGAGCCACACCAGGTTTGCGGCAGCCTTCCCTTGGCACGTTCGCCTCAACAACATGAACGCTCTAGACACCCACGACACCCCTCGTTTCAAGAGCTACACCATTGCTGGTGCGCAGCGGGTGGCTGCCGGGCTTCAGTTCACTTTCCCAGGAATTCCTGTGGTCTGGGCGGGCGACGAGTTTGGTCTGGACGGGTTCAATGGCGAGAAGTCGCGCACCCCAATTCCGTGGAATGGGGAGCGCCCAACCGATCCATCGATGATCGAGCTGTATGCGAACCTAGCTCAGGTTCGCAAGGCCAACTCAGCTCTAGTAGATGGCAGCCTGCGCTGGCTTTACGCTTCTGACGAAGCCATGGTCTTTATTCGAGAAAACGCCAAGCAGAGCATTCTGGTGGTCGCAACCCGAGGCAAAGACGACAAAATCGAGGTCCCCATTGACTCGGCTGTTGGGCTTGACAAGGCCGAACGACTGTACGGATCGGCCAAGTTGAAAGCCGGCAAAAAGTACGCGAAGATTTCGGCCGGCAAGGTTGAGTTGACCGTTTGGCGTTTGCCTGCCGCCAAATAATTCTGATAGGGTAATCAGGTTGCTTTTTGGACTTCAGTTCAAAAGTTCAGCCGCCCCGATAGCTCAGTGGTAGAGCACTTCCATGGTAAGGAAGGGGTCGCCAGTTCAATCCTGGCTCGGGGCTCGGTAGGCCTAGTTATCTGGCCCACCGCCAAGCCAAAACCTTGGTTCTGGCGGGGTAGCTCAGGTGGTTAGAGCACACGGCTCATAATCGTGGTGTCGCGGGTTCAAGTCCCGCCCCCGCTACAAACAAATTCCCAGCCCTGTGGCTGGGTTTTTTGTTTAAGCCGGTTGAGGTGCGCTTGGTAACTGCAGTGGCAAAGGCTTTTAGCCGCAACCATCGGTGCCTTTGGCGGTAAGTTAGAGGCGTGGTAAATCCAGAAGTTCAGGGCAAGACATATCCTGTGACCGCACCGTATTTGGTGGGTCGCGAGAAGATTCGCGAGTTCGCCCACGCGGTTAAATCGAACTCCCCAACCAGCCTCGATTTGTTTGCGGCTCAGGCTGCGGGCTACACCGACCTGGTCGCTCCGCCCACATTTGCGGTGGTGATTCAGGAGCGCAGTCTGGCAACCGTGTTGGCCGATCCTGAAGCGGCTATTGATTTCAGTAGGGTGGTTCACGGTGACCAGCGTTTTATTCACGCTCGGCCGATTGTTGCGGGTGACGAACTGACCAGCGAGCTAACCGTGGCGAGTGTAAAAACCCTTGGGGCGCACAGCATGGTTACCTTTGAAACCAAGATTTTCGACGTGGAACACCTATTGGTGTGCACCGCAATCTCCACCCTGGTAGTTAGAGGTGACGAGTAATGAACGCCCACCCTAAGTTTGAAGATCTCCAGGTTGGCCAGACCGTTGGCACCACCGAGTTCCTGCTGACCCGTGACTCACTGGTTCGGTACGCGGGCGCCTCAGGCGATTTCAACCCCATTCATTACCGCGATGACGTGGCTGCCGCAGTTGGTCTACCCGGAGTGCTTGCCCACGGCATGCTCACCATGGGCGCTGCCGTTCAGGTTGCCGTCAACTGGGTTGGCGACGCTGGCCGCATTGCCGACTATCAGGTTCGCTTCACCAAGCCTGTCGTGGTTGACCCCACCGATGGCGCCGTTCTGGTGGTAACCGCAAAGATTGGCGGCATTGACGCCGAAACCAAGACCGTGCGCGTTGATCTTGAGGCGATATTTGCTGAGACCAAGGTTCTAGGCAAGGCTCAGGCGGTAGTTCGCTTCTAATGACGCGGCTTGCGGAACTGACCACAATGCGAGTCGGCGGCGAGCCGGCTTCGCTGGTTCGGGTTACCGATCGGCAGCAGGTCATCGATGCTTGTTTAGAACTTTGGAGAGCAGGCGAGGACTGGCTACTGCTGGGCGGCGGCAGTAATCTCGTTGTCGCCGATGAAGTGCCCCAGCTGCACGTGATTCAAGTTGCGAATCTGGGTGTTGAGTACAACGCGGTTGCGGGAACGAACCAGGTATTGGTGCGGGCGCAGTCCGGCGAAAACTGGGACAACGTGGTTGCGCAGACCATAGCCCGCGGGCTTGCCGGGCTAGAGGGCCTAAGTGGAATTCCCGGTTCGGTTGGAGCCGCTCCGGTGCAAAATATTGGGGCCTACGGGCAAGAGGTCTCAGACACTCTGCAGCGAATTGAATTTCTGGATTATGAAACCCATGAGGTTCAGATTATGTCGGTTGCCGAACTGGAACTGGGCTATCGAGACAGCGCCCTGAAACGCGGGCGATTGGGGGCCGTGCTGTGGGTGGAGTTCTTACTTACTAATCACGGCGGCCTGAGCGCACCCATAAGCTCCACGCAGTTGGCATCGGCTCTGAATGTTGAAATGGGTGCTCAGGTGGACCTTGCGCGAATCCGTGATGCCGTGCTTGAGTTGCGCGCAGCCAAGGGTATGCTGCTTGATGCCTTGGATCCAAACTCGGTCAGTTGCGGAAGTTTTTTCACCAACCCAATTGTCAGCGATACCTTTGCCCGAACCCTAGACTCTGCGGCGCCTCGTTGGGAAACCCCCGACAACGATGGCCTCACAGTCAAGTTGAGCGCAGCCTGGCTGATTGAGCAGGCCGGTATTCCCAAGGGTTTCAAGCTGCCCGGATCGGCCGCTGCAATCAGCGACAAGCACACCCTGGCGATAACCAATAGGGGTGGGGCAACAGCGGCCCAGATTCTGGAACTAGCCGAATACGTTCAGGTGCGCGTTGCCAACACCTTTGGTGTTGCTTTGGTGCCAGAGCCGAACCTAGTGGGTTTCTAGGTCGGCTGCCCCACGCGAGCCTCTAGGAAAACAGCTTCTGGAGGCGCTGAATGCCTTCTAGCAACTGGTCGTCTCCCAGCGCATAGCTGAGGCGAACGTAACCCGAAGGACCAAAGGCTTCACCTGGAACCAGGGCCACCTCGGCGGCGTCTAGCATGTAGTCGGCCAGCTCGAGCGAGCTATTGATGACCTTGCCACCCCACTCGCGACCAAGCAACCCCGAGACATCGGAGTAAACATAAAAGGCTCCCTGTGGCATTGGAGCGACCCATCCAGGAATCTTGTTCAGCTCGGCCACGGCCAACTTGCGGCGGCGATCAAAAGCCTCGCGCATGGCCAGTACTTCATCCTGCGGTCCGGTGAGCGCTGCAAGGGCGGCGCGCTGCGAAATGTTTGACACGTTCGAGGACAGGTGCGACTGAAGGTTTCCAGCAGCCTTCATTGCGTCTAGAGGACCGGCCATCCATCCGAGTCGCCAACCGGTCATTGCGTAACTCTTGGCAACACCGTTCACCAAGATTGTGCGGTCCGCGAGCTCGGGGACCACCTCGGTGATCGAGTGCGCCTTGAGGCCGTCGTAGGTCAGGTTCTGGTAGATTTCGTCGGTAATCACCCACATGCCATGTTCATAGGCCCACTTACCAATGGCTTCGACCTGCTCGCGGCTGTAGACCGAGCCGGTTGGGTTGCTTGGCGACACAAAAAGCAGGACCTTGCTCTTGGCGGTGCGGGCAGCCTCTAGCTGGTCAACCGTGACTAGATAGTTCTGGTCGCTGCCTGCGAATACCTCAACCGGAACCCCACCGGCCAAGCGAATGGCTTCGGAGTAAGTGGTCCAGTAAGGCGTTGGCATTAGGACTTCGTCACCCGGGTCCACGATGGTGGCGAACGCCTGGTAAACCGCCTGCTTACCGCCATTGGTGACAATGACCTGCGCGGCCGAAATCTGAGTGCCGCTGTCCTGAAGGGTCTTTGCGGCAATTGCCTCGCGAAGTTCAGGCAAACCAATTGCCTGGGTGTATCGGTGGTTCTTGGGGTCGCGGACCGCAGCGGCAGCGGCCTCGACAATGTGCGCCGGGGTTGCAAAGTCTGGCTCGCCAGCTGCGTAGCTGATTACCGGGCGACCGGCTGCCTGCAAGGCTTTTGCCTTGGCATCTACCTTGAGAGTTGCCGATTCGGCAATGGCGGCAATTCGCTTTGAGATTCTGGGAAAGGTTGCGTCAGTCACGGCTATAAGCCTACCCGCTGCCCCCATTTGACGCCCCCTGCAAACTTAAATCACTTTGCATTTCTACCCCTCAGGGCATAGTATTTCTAGAAGGTAGTTGACAACTTCCAAAGCCTAATCTGGCAAATTCACACTAAAAGCTTTCAATCTAGAAGTGTGCCTTTTTCAGGGATGGCCTTGGTGGAACCGAAATCAACTATCCCCGCTAAGGGCGGTGGCTCAATTGGTAGAGCAACGGTCTCCAAAACCGTCGGTTGCAGGTTCGAGTCCTGTCCGCCCTGCTAGTAGTTCAAACAACCTTCAAACTGAGGAAAACCATGTCAGAAGAGTTCGAGACGGCATCTGAAGATGTAGTCGAAAAGGCCAAGGCAGATCGCTCTGCTCAGGGCAACGTCTTTGCTCGCATCGTGCTGTTCTTCAAGCAGGTCATCATTGAGCTAAAGAAGGTTACCCGTCCTACCTACAAGGAACTGCTCAACTACACCGGTGTAGTGCTGGGCTTCGTCGTAGTCATCATGGTCATCATTACCTTCCTCGACTGGCTGTTCTTGACTGCCGTTACCTTCACCTTTGCGGGTTAGGGAAACAAACAAACTTCAAAGTTTTGCTCACAAGCAAAACAGTTCACATCAACTGATTGGAAAAGCACGTGACTGACCTAGAACGCGACGAAATCGAGGCGCTGGCCGCCATTGAAGATGTCGCCGCCGACGCCGTCATCGCCGAGGCCGACGCAGACTTTGCAGACTTAGCGCTAGACGCTGCAGCCGAACTCGAGCAGGACCTTGAGCTTGAAGAGGCAATCGCCGAGGTTCAGAGCGAGCAGGCTGCCGTCACAGACGAAATCGAAGAGGGTTCGCCGGTTGACGATGACCCTTACCGCGCATTCCGCGAGGAGCTTCGTAAGCTTCCAGGAAAGTGGTACGTAATCCACAGCTACGCCGGTTACGAGAAGCGCGTCAAGCAGAACATTGAAACTCGAAAGCTTGCTCTTGAGGGTGGAGACGACATCTACCAGATCGAAGTTCCAATCGAGGATGTTGTTGAGATCAAGAACGGTCAGCGCAAGCTGGTTAGCAAGGTTCGCATTCCTGGTTACGTTCTGGTCCGCATGGACATGACCGAAGAGTCATGGGAGCTCGTTCGCCACACCCCAGCCGTTACCGGCTTCGTTGGCAACTCGCAGTTCCCAACCCCGCTTCGTCCACAGGAAGCCTTCGAGATGCTCAAGGTTACCTACGAGCTTCCAGAAGAGGCCGCTGCCAAGGCTGCGGCCAAGGGCGGAGTTGCCGTCAAGGGCAAGGGCAAGAATGTTCCAATCGTCACCAACTTTAAGGTTGGTGAGAGCATCATGATCAAGGATGGCTCGTTTGCTGGCCTTCCTGGAACCATCAGCGAAATCAAGCCAGAGAGCGGCAAGCTCACTGTTCTTGTGTCGCTATTCGAGCGTGAGACCCCGGTTGAACTTTCGTTCGATCAGGTTGGTCCACTCAACTAGATTTTTTAGATTTCCCATCAACTAAAGGAAAAGACAAATGGCACCGAAGAAAAAGATCAACGGCATGATCAAGCTTCAGATCAAGGCAGGCGCTGCTAACCCAGCTCCTCCAATTGGTCCAGCACTTGGTCAGCACGGTGTAAACATCATGGAGTTCTGTACTGCGTACAACAACGCAACTGCCGACCAAAAAGGCAACGTTGTTCCGGTAGAGATCACCGTTTACGAAGACCGCTCGTTCACCTTCGTCCTAAAGACCCCACCAGCCGCTGAGCTAATCAAGAAGGCTGCTGGAGTTCAGAAGGGCTCGGCTACTCCTCACACCGTGAAGGTTGCCAAGCTAACCAAGGACCAGGTACGCAGCATTGCTGAAATCAAGATGGCAGACCTAAACGCCAACGACATTGATGCAGCTGCGGCAATCATCGCCGGTACCGCCCGCAGCATGGGCATCACCGTCGAGGCATAACAAAAACCAACAAGTCGTGGGAGAACCTGCTTGGTTCGTAGACCACAACTGTGACCTAACAAGAAAAGGAACAACAGCATGGCAAAGCGCTCAAAGGCTTATCTAGAAGCCGCAGCAAAGATTCAGGAAGGTAAGTTTTACACTCCTGCCGAAGCAGTAACCCTAATCAAGGAAACTGGCTCAAAGAAGTTCGATGCAACCGTAGAGGTTGCTCTAAAGCTGGGAGTTGACCCACGCAAGGCCGACCAGATGATCCGTGGCACCGTAAGCCTGCCAAACGGAACTGGTAAGACCGCCCGAGTCATCGTGTTTGCAACTGGTGCCGCAGCTGAAGCTGCAGTTGCAGCAGGCGCTGACGAGGTTGGCGGCGACGAACTTATTGAGAAGGTTGCAGCCGGTTGGGTTGACTTCGACTCCGCAGTCTCGACCCCAGAGCTCATGGGTAAGGTTGGTCGTCTCGGTAAGGTTCTAGGTCCACGTAACCTAATGCCAAACCCTAAGACCGGAACCGTTACTCCAGACGTAGCAAAGGCCGTTGCAGACATCAAGGGTGGAAAGATCGACTTCCGCGTTGACAAGCAGGCTAACCTGCACTTCATTATTGGTAAGGCTTCGTTCACCAAGGAGCAGCTGGGCGAAAACCTAGCCGCAGCTCTTGACGAGGTTCTTCGTCTAAAGCCAAGCAGCTCAAAGGGCAAGTACCTTCTAAAGGCTGCTGTCTCGACCACCTTTGGTCCAAGCATTTTGCTTGACACCAACGTGACCAAGGTCGAGTTCTAAACCAAAGATTAACAAGATGGGGCTGGGCTTAGGCCCGGCCCCATTTTCTTTTATCATTCATCTAAGCACCACACACTTAACCGACAGCAATCGAAGGCGGGATATTGTCACAGCACGCATTTGGCGCAGCTACTCTGCTTGATCCGAAAGACCCAATGGGGTTGCGAACTTCCGCACCCCTGCTAGATGCGTGGATACGAGACATGGAGACCGACAGGTCGCCCTTTCAGATTCCTGGTCACAAGGGCCGCACCGACCTAACCGGTGCAATCGTCGATGGCGATATTCCAGTGCTACCCGGAAACCACACCCACAGAATTTCTCCCAGCCTGATTCTTGAGGCCGAGGCCATGGCGGCCCAACTCTGGGGAGCGGACCTATGCCGATTCGGCGTAAACGGGTCCTCTGGCTCAAACCACGCTGCCGTTATGGCGGTAGCCGGTCACGGCGACAAAGTCATTGTGTCCCGTACCCTGCACAAGTCGGTCTTGGTTGGCTTGGTTTATGCGGGAGTCACTCCAATTTGGGTGCGCCCCGAAATCAACCAAAAGACCGGGCTTCCGGAGTACCTACCGTCGGGCAAGCTAGCCGCGGCACTGCAACAACACCCAGACGCCAAGGCGGTGCTCATTGGCGAGCCTTCTTATGTTGGGACAATGTCAAACATTCCGCGGCTGTCAAAGATTGCACATGACCACGGGATCCCGCTGGTAGTAGACGCTGCTTGGGCCGCTCACTTTGGATTCCACCCAGATCTTCCAAACCACCCGCTGGCCGAAGGTGCAGACATCGTTGTCACCTCTGCGCACAAGACGCTTCCTTCGTATTCGCAGGCCTCATTTGTGTTGGTCAAAAAGGATTTTGTGGACTTGCCTCGGTTCAACAAAATGTTTGACTCAACTCAAACCACAAGCATGTCCGGGCGCATTCTGGCTTCAATTGACGCCGCTCGCGCGCTGCTTGCTAGACACGGCGAGGAACTTATCGGGCCGGTTATTGAAGCAACAAAACGAGGCCGCGAAGAACTTAGGGCCGCTGGTATTGACGTCATTGATGGCGAGTTTATCGACCCGCTAAAAATGGTGATTTTGCTAGCCGGAACGGGTGCCGACGGCAACGTAGTTGAGGCAGAACTTCTGGCAGCAAACATCGATGTCGAGATGGCAAACCGCGACCTGGTGATTCCGATGATCACGTTTGCGGACACCCCCGATCGAATTCAGGATCTGATTCGTCGCATCATTCGATCGGTCAACGAAAATCGTGGCGAACCAAGACCGGTGTCTGTTGCCGCTTCGTTCTCCATTGAGCCCGAGGTGGTTGTTTCTCCTCGTGAGGCATTCTTTAGCGACTACCAAGTGGTAGAGGCCGCTCAGGCTGTGGGTCGGGTCTCGGCAGAAATGATTTGCCCCTATCCACCGGGAGTTCCGGTGCTTTCCCCGGGGGAGCGAATCACTCAAGCAGCCCTCGATGCGCTGTTTACCGCACGTGACTCGGGAACTCGCATTGCCTTTGTCGCAGATCCAACGCTTAGCACCCTAAAGGTTCTTCCAAACTAGGATAAGTACCATGTACAAACGTCACGTTGTTGTGGTGGAAAACGAAGCGCTCCTGCGTGATCTGATTGCCCAAACCCTAGAGGGCGCCGGATTTCAGGTAACGACCGCTGCGAACGTTTCCGATGCCAAACGCGCGGTGGGGGCTGTTGATCCAGACGCCGTGGTCGTGGACATTGAGCTAGGTCCTGGCCCTAACGGGTTTGATTTCGCTGAGTTCCTAACTCGCACAGCGCCTGAAATTGGAATTGTTTTCCTGACAAACGTTCCAGACCCCAGATTCGTTGGAAGAGAGCGCAAGGACGTGCCACAAAACTCGGCTTACCTGCGTAAGTCCCAGCTGGTAAACACCACCGAACTCATCGATGCGCTTGAGGCAGTCCTTAAAGACCGAGTCAGTGTAAAGTTCCGGCACGACCTAGATTCGACCAGACCCTTCGCCAAGCTTTCCAAGAAGCAACTGGGAGTGCTTGCGCTGGTAGCCCGTGGCATGTCTAATACCCAGATCGCCGAGATTCGGGGAACCACTGTTCGAGCAGTTGAAGGCATGGTAAGTCGCGTATTCGAGGCACTGGAAATCAACCCCGCTGCCGATGGCAACGCTCGCGTTGAAGCGGCTCGAATGTTCCTGAGGGCCACTGGAAACATCTCAGGTCAATAGCGTGCCAGACCGATCCGCGCTGACAAAGGCTAGGCAGAATCGTTTTTTGGCCCTCGCCGCAAAAAATGGTTTTGGCTGGTCGACCTTGGCGCTCGCTTTTATCCCTGGCATTCTGTCGAGCATTTACTTTGACCGCACCAGATTGGGTGGCGGTTTGGTTGAGTGGCTCACAGTTGGCTTAGCGGTTTATCTTTTGACAGTAGTGCTCTTTCTGATTGCGAAATTGGTCAAGGAGCGCTTCAGCCCCAGTGCAGGTTGGATCTACACCTTTGGCACCTACCTTCTCATTGGTTGGGCGCGAGGTCTTTTCACATTTGCCCTCACGGTGTCCATGGGTTTGGCACCCGAATCGGACCTGCTTTACCGGCTCATGGGTTCACCAATTTACGTATTCGTCACCTTCATCACTTGCACAGCCGTAGTCACCAGCGTTCTTGAGCAGCGCCAAGCCACGGGCAAACTCATTGCCGAGCGAGAGGTTCTAGAGGCCGCAATTTTGAACTTTCGAGCCAAAAAGGAGCGCCTCCAGGCTGAGCTGATTGGTCGAGTCAGCGGTGTATTAGCCCCTGTAATTGACGATCTAAACAAGAAACTTGAAAGGGTAAAAGACCCCAAGACTGTCAAGAGTGCTGTGGCATCTTTGCAGGCAACCGTCGACCAGGTGATTCGCCCACTAAGTCACACCCTGGCTTTTGATCTTTCTACCCTCAAGCTCACGCAGGAACTCAGCGTGCGACCAAAGGACAAGTCGATTCTCCCGAATCGGGTTGCGGTGCACTTACTCCCCGGTTGGGGTGCCCTGATTATTCTTGGCAACAGTGTGGCACCTGCAAATATCAACCGCGATGCCCCCTCGGCAGTGATGCTTGTAGCCCTCGCTACGCTGCTTATGTACGGCCTGCTTCAGATCTTTTCGCTGCTCTTTGCGAGGCTATGGGTTAATCCGGTCGTAGCCGGTGTTCTTGTCATCAGCACGTATGTACTCAGTGGCTGGGCCGTGCCAAGAGCCTTTCAAGGAACCAGTTGGGCCCTTGATCCAATGGAAGTCGCAGCTTATCCGCTACTCGGAGCTGTAGTGGGAGTGGTTATTTACATTGCCGGTTTAGCCAACGAGATTCGCGATACCAGTAGAGCAGAAATTGAAACCGTTAACAACCAAATGCAGTTGGTTCGCAGTCAGCTTCGGCAGCAGGTTTGGTTGGAACAGCGAAGAGTCGCTCAGGTACTTCACGGGTCGGTACAGGGCGCACTTTACGCCTCGGCGATTAAGTTGGCCAGGCTCGAGTCGCCAGATGCTCAGGTCATCAATGAGGTGAAAACAGATATTCAAAAGTCACTTGAGCAGTTGTCAATCTCGCACGCTGCTGATTTTTCTTTCACACAAGTCATTGAGTCAATCGTTGACCTTTGGAAAGACAGCGTTGAGTTTGACCTGGAACTTGACGATATCGCGGTAGCTTGGCTCGAGAAGGACGCAGACGCTGCGGAATGTGTCATCGAGGTAGTAAGAGAAGCGGTTAACAACGCTATGCGTCACGCCAAAGCGACAAAAATAAGCATTCGACTGGCTCCTCAAAACAGCGGGCTTGTGCTGGTGACTGTGGCCAATAACGGAGAGGCTCTGACTGGCAAGAGCACCCCCGGTTACGGGTCTCAGATGCTCAATGACATCACTCACAAGTGGAGCCTTGAAACCATGGGCGACGAAACGGTTCTAACAGCCTTGGTTGCCCTGCGACCTATCTAAGCGAACCTGCTAGAGCTTCTTGCGAGGAACTCGGAACATTACGGCTGCGCCAGTAGCAAACAGGGCCAGACCGAGCCAAAGTGAACCAGCTATTAGGTTGCTGAGTGCCAAAACGATCACCACCATTGAGAGAGCAATGGTGAACAAGCCAAGAAGCCAAATTGGGTTGATGCCGGCAACGGCTGATTGCTTCAGTGGTGGAAGGGCCTCTAACTGACTTGAGCAGTAACGACAGAGTTTAGCTTCGCGGCGCACGAACTCCGCGCAGCTGGGGCATTTCCTGCGGCCAGGCAGGTGTTCCTCACTGGTTGGTAAAGCGGCCACCACAATGGACATGACGAGCGAGGTAGCGATTACCGACAACCAGAAAAAGGCAAACCAATTTCGGTCCTTGGCAACAGCCGAGCGAGCAACGAAGACTGCCGATAAGGTGTTGACGGTTATCAGCGACAGAGCCGAGGGCAGCCAGGATTGAATATCCTGAATGATGCTCGATGCCAGATTCATTAGAGAAGAACTTAGTTTTGGGCCAGGACTGCGTTGAGTTCCGACAGGGTCGGGGGTTCTGCCCCAGCTCGCTCGCAGGTAATGGATGCAGCCACACCCGCGACGCGAACAAACTCAACCAAAGTTTCGTCGCTGAGGTTCGCTAGCCGGTCGAACGGGTCGCTGCCAAGAGCGTCAACATCTGAGAGCTGGCCCAAAAGGTTGGCGCAGAAGGTGTCGCCCGCGCCAATTGTGTCGACAACGTTGATCTTGCGGGATGGAACATCGATGCGAACCCCACCGGCACGGTAAATGCTCACGCCGTCGCCACCGCGAGTGACAAATACGTGACGGTTGGAGTCGCCGATCCACTCGCGCACGATTTCATCGATGCGGGTCTGGTAGGTCTCGTCATGTGCCAGCCCGTAGAGCCACTCAATGTCTTCATCGCTTGCCTTGATGATGTGGCTCATGGCGTTGACGCGCTCAACGCGAACCCGCTCGGCCTCGGCCTCGAATCCCAGTGCCGAACGAATGTTGATGTCATGGCTGATGGTCACGGACTTTTGTTCAAAGTGATCCGCTGCCCACTTTTCGATAACTTTGTTGCCGGGTTCCATGGCCATGGTCAGGCAGCCAAACTGAATGGCGGTGGCGTGGAGGTTCTCGAGGTCGACATCGGTGGGAAGTTCCTCGGGGGTCCAACCCCAGTCGGCGGTGCCGTTCACGTAGAACGAATAACTGGCCGATCCACTGGGTCCAATTGAAGCTACAGCCAGAGTGGTTAATTCTTTGGCATCGATGGCATGGTCCAAACCAACGTGGTTAGACGCGAGTCTCTCGCGAATGATTTTGCCAAAGCCGTCGCTTGCCAATCGGGCTAAGAACTGCTGCTTGGTTCCGCGCCTAGCAAGTGCGATTGCGACATTGGCGTTAGCACCTCCAACAATGGCGTTGTAGGCGCCGGGCTGGTAGCGGTTTTCAACCAAGTCGATAAGGGCTTCCCCGATAACAAGAATCATGACTAAAAACTTACTCCCTTGGTTGAGATCGAATCTGACTCGGGTCGCAGAATTAGATTTGCGACCGAGCCTCGAGCTATTAATTCGGTTGGTAGTGAAATCTTTTCTTTTGGTTGCCCCGGCTCGTCAATTTCTGCGATCAACTTGGATACTGCAATTTGGCTGAGCTCTTCAACCGGCCGGGAGACCACAGTGATGCCTGGGCTCATGGCTTCAAGCCACTGGCTGTCGTCAAAGGTCACCAGAGAGATGTCACGTCCCAGGGCGAGTTGTCGGTTGCCAGTTACCTTGAGCACAGCAAGAGCCATGTCGTTGTTTGAGGTAAAGATAACGGTGGGTGGCTTGGGCTGGTCAAGCATGGACATGACTGCTCGTTCAGTCACCGATGGCAAGTCCTGGCAGTAAATCCAGGTAGCAGTTTTCCCAGACTTTGGAGTGTCTACGTAAGCGCTGGCAAACCCGTTCACGCGATCTTCGACCGAGGAGATCAGAACAGCCGGACGATCCGTTGTTGTCCCTACAACACCGGGGGCGGCAACCAGAAAGCCCATGCGTCGGTGACCAAGTGAGGCAGCGTGGCGCACCGCCGCAACCGCGCCCGTGAAGTCATCGGTGGTGACCGAGGTGAGACGAACTCCGTCGAGTCTTCGGTCTATCAGCACCACCGGCTTGCCCTCCAGCGCGTCTGGGCTCAGGTGGTCATGCACGACGGAGTTTGAGGGCACCACAATGAGGCCGTCCACCTGCTTCTCAATTAGCGTGGCAACCGCGTTTCGTTCTGCCGAAATATCTTCATCGGTATTTGCGATCAGTACCTGGTATCCCAATTCTTTGGCTGCGTCAACTACACCCTTGGTGGCGCGGTCAAAGAATGCGTTTGTGAAATCGGCGATGATCACCAAGCCAATGGTTTTGGTTTTTCCGCGGCGCATGGCTCTGGCCAGCTCGTTAGGGCGATACCCAAGTTCAGCCGCAACCTTGCGCACGTGCTCCTGGGTTTCTGGGTTGATGCGACCGTAGTTACTTATTGCACGGGAGGCCGTAGCGCGCGAAACCCCAGCCTTTTCGGCAACGTCGTTGATGGTGGGTTTGCCGGGTTTCTCAGCGCTCATGAAGTCCTGTTCAAAATGTCACCAAAGTGTGACTAAAACGTTATCGCCAAAACTTGCCCAGCGAAAGTGCTTACTGCTTGGATTGTAACAAGATTTGCGAGATGGTTCTCGCACTTCTCACAAAAAATCATCTGAAGGAGAATCACATGAACCGTAAGCTGCGTTCAATCGCTGCTCTAGGTGCAGTTGCAGCCCTCGCACTAACCGCTGCCGGCTGTGCAAGCACCACCCCAGCTGCAGACAAGCCAATCACCATTGCATTCGTAATGGGTGCAGAGTCCGACCCATTCTTCCAGGCCATGAAGGTCGGCGCTGAGGAAGAAGCCAAGGCTCAGGGCGTAACCCTAGTCTGGCAGGGCGACCCAGCAAACTACTCGGCTGAGACCCAGATTCCAATTGTTGACAACGTATTGGCTGAGAACCCAACCGCTCTTGTCCTAATCCCAACTGACCCAGTAGCACTTCAGCCATCGGTCAAGAAGGCTGTTGACGCAGGCATCGTTGTTGCAAACGTTGACACCCACGTTGACGACCTAACTGACGTTCTAACCTTCATCACCGGTGACAACACCGATGGTGGCGCCAAGGCTGCTGCAGCTCTTGCAGGCAAGATTGGTTACAAGGATGGCGGCAAGTACAAGGTTGTAGTAGGTCTAACCTCGGCAACCGCAACCACCAACGTTGCTCGTCTAGAGGGCTTCAAGGCTGCTGTTGCTAAGGACTACCCAGGCATCGAGATCGTTGACGTTGCTTACTCGGAGTCAAACCCAGAGAAGGCTGCCTCGAACGTAAACAACTGGCTAACCAAGTACCCAGACCTAGCCGGTATCTTCGCAATCGACGGAACCAACGCATCGGGTGCTGCTGCAGCGCTTGAGGCCAAGGGTCTAGTCGGCAAGATCGGTCTAGTCGGTTACGACGCTTACCCAGACAACGTAGCAAAGATCAAGTCGGGTATCTTCACCGCTCTGATTGCACAGGACCCAGCTGCAGAAGCTCGCCTAGCAATCCAGACCATTGTTGCTTTCCTAAAGGACGGCACCAAGCCTGCACAGCGCGACGTAGTTATCCCTAACGTCACCCTGGACGCAAACACCTCGGACGCTGACTTCGCTAAGTACACCTACGTAGCAACCAAGTAGTCAAAATCCAAAGCAGTAACTAAGCAATAAAAAAGGAATCAAAATGGCCGACAGCAATCAGGCAACTACCAAAGTGGGTGAGCGCAATCCTGCGCTAGCCAAGCTCACCGGACTCCTCGCCAATCAGAGCGTGGTGCTGGTGCTTGTTCTAGCAGTGCTAGGAATCGTGTTCGCATCGTTGGAATCGAAGTTTCTAACAACTTCGACCGCGAGCAACATTCTCACCGACTGGGGATCAGTTGTCCTGATTGCTGTCGGCCAAACCCTTGTTGTGATCAGTGGTGGAATCGACCTTTCGGTCGGTGCCATCATTGGTCTCAGCGGTGTAGTAGCCGCCAAAGTCATGACCGAGGTCATGGGCGGAACTTCAAAAATCACCGATGACGCCGCCACTCCTTACCTACTCGTAGGAACCCTGGTCTCGGTGGCCGTTGGAACCCTTGTGGGACTTGTGAACGCTTTGTTGATCAACAAGGTTCGAATCGTCCCCTTCATTGCCACCCTTTCAACCATGGGAGCCTGTCTTGGTCTCTCGGTCATTCTCTCGAATGGAATGCCGGTTGGTGGCCCCGCAAACTTCATGCTGATTTCGGCAATGGACCCAAAGCTGAACCCTCTCTCGTGGGCGGTGTTGGTAGTGATTCTGGTAGTCGTGATTGTCGGTCTGTTCCAGCACAAGGCTCGATTTGGAACCTACGTTTACGCCATTGGTTCAAACTCGTTTGCCGCTCGCGCAGCTGGTATCAACGTTGAACGCCACATCACAAAGATCTACGCTCTGTCGGGTGCATTGGCAGGACTTGCCGGAATGTACGTTTACCTTCGCCTTGGAGCCGGATCACCTTCATCGGGAACCGGACGTGAGCTCGATGCCATCGCTGCTGTAGTTATTGGTGGCGCCGCGCTTGCCGGTGGTGTCGGACGAATCCTGGGAACCGCCCTTGGAGCAATCATTCTTTTTGAAGTTCAGTCTGGTTTGATCATGGCTGGCGTTGACCCAAACTGGAAGAAAGTGGTGGTTGCAGTTCTAATTGCCGCCGCCGTTGCCGCCCAGACCCTGCAGAAGTCGAACAGGAGATAACCAAATGGCTGGCGAAGTTATTTACGAAGTCAAGAACGTTTCCAAGCGCTACGGTTCGGTAGTTGCTCTAGATGGCGCAAGCCTGCGCCTACACGCCGGCGAGGTAATTGGCCTGGTTGGTGACAACGGTGCCGGTAAGTCCACTTTGGTAAAGGTGCTCTCGGGCGCTCACCAGCCAGACGGGGGACAGATTTTCCTGGACGGTGTTGAGCACAGCTGGGAAAATCCACGTCAGGCACTTGAGGCCGGCATTGAGACCCTTTACCAAGACTCTGGTTTGGCCCCTCACCTAACCGTTGCAGAGAATGTTTTTCTTGGCCGCGAAAAGGTTAAGAAGGGCATTCTGGGATGGATGGGATTCCTAGCCAAAAAGGAAATGGAGCACGAGGCGCACGCAGACCTTGAGTCAGTGGGTATCGCGGTCCCAGCCTCCAACCGTTCGGTTAGCCAGCTCTCGGGTGGTCAGCGACAGGCTGTAGCCATTGGTCGATCGGTTTCTTGGGCTCGCAAGGTTCTCATTCTCGATGAGCCAACCAACCACCTTGGCGCTCGTCAGGCCGGCGAGGTTCTGAACGTTATTCGCGCCGCCAAGAAGAAGGGGCTAGGTGTGATTTTTATCAGCCACACCCTGCCGCACGTTCTTGAGGTGACGGATCGCATTGTGGTTCTTCGTTTGGGCCGTATCGTCAAGGATGCCCCAACCGCTGAGTTCAACGGCGACACTCTGGTGGGCACCATCACTGGAACGATTCAGACCATCAAGGTTGAGGGCGACTAACTAGATTTCTAGGAAAGAAGCAGCATACCCACGGCTCAAAACGCTGTGGGTTTGCTGTTTAAGGGGCAAAAATCACGGATTCAACTAAAGCGCTCAGGTATAGGCTTCAGGCATGAACACTACATTGAAGCGGCTAGGGGCTCCGGAACGCCTAGCAGTCATATATCCGCTTGGGGGACTAGTAGTAATGTGGTTCGCCTTTTTGGGCGCACAGATCTGGGAACTCTACAACAACATCAATCCATACGACAACAACGGAAACTACAACGTTGCCAGTGAGCAAGTGAAGGTCTCGACCTACCTGTTCCTGCTTGGTATAGCCGCACTTGGGGTGGCGGCGGTTTTGGGCAAGGCCAATGCCGATAAAGCGCCCGAGTCACGCCTAGCCAAGGCAAGCCGCGGCTTCTCAATCATCGCTGTTATTTTCGCTCTGATTGTTGGTGCTGTCTTTGGTATCGGACAGTTTGGTTCCGCGTTCAATGCTTTTCAGAACGAACCGCACAACCAAATCGCTCGCATTTTTGGAGTTTACGTGCCAATTCTTTTGGATGCGGCACTCCTGGTTTTTGTGATTCTCAAGGCTTTTGTTGGAAAGAAAGACGGTGAAGACGATGAGTAAGTCAGCTGGTGCTCAGGCTCGCCAAAACCTAAGCCTGGGGTTCTCACTCCCAATCATTGGGGCGGCGGTGGCTTTGGTTTTTGGCCTTGCTGTCTACGATGCCACGCGAACAACCTTGGACATTTGGATTTGGGTTCTGATTCAGACCATTCTGGGAACCGCAATGGTTTTTGGTACGGTGACCGCAACCAGCGCCTACAACTATTCGCTGGGCAAAGGTAAGAAGACCGGAGCCGCCAAGGGTGCCCGCAACCTCAACTTTGTTCTTGGCATCATTTGGAGTGCGGTCGTGATCATCATGTCTTTCTCCGAGGCCAGCATGTCGGTGCAAAAGCTGAATCGATGGGTGAATGACCCAACCGACATCAAAATGGGTGGGCACAACGTAGTGGATCCGCTAACCGTGTCGAATTTCTTGGGTGATTTCTTGCCGGCGCTGGTGCTTCTTGTGATTGCGGTGGCTGGAATCTACTTTTTGCTGGTGGAGCGCGCTCGCGAACCCAAAGCCGATTCGAACGCAGATTTGACTGCCGAGGTGGCCGGCTAGTTGGAGTTTCATTGCAGGGGGCTGCTATTTGACAACGATGGCGTCCTGGTAGATTCGCATGCCGCAGCCGCCGCCGCTTGGGCGCAGTGGGCCACGGAGTTTGCACCCGAGTTCGACTGGGATCAGCCTGTCAACGCGGGTCGACGCGCAGAGGACAAGGTTCGCGAGCAGGTGCCGCCCGAGTTATTTGAGGTTGCAAACGACCGAATCAACGAGCTCGAGCAAGAAACCGCTGGTCAAACCGTTGCCCTTGGCGGGGCCGTCGAGTTATTGACTGGTTTGCCGGCCGGTGTTTGGACGGTCTGCACCTCGGCGAATCCAAATCTGGGTCGGGCCAGGCTGATTGCTGCGGGGTTGCCGGTTCCACCGGAATTGGTGACCGCAAGTGATGTGTCGGCAGGAAAGCCAGCCCCAGATCCCTATTTGCTGGGGGCAGAGCGGTTGGGGCTAGACCCGGCCGATTGCGTGGTTTTTGAAGATGCTCAGGCCGGCGCTCTGGCTGGCATTGCCGCCGGAGCAGGGTTGATTGTTGGGGTTTCAGAGAAGGCCCTGGAAACCGATGCCGACATAGTTGTGCGGGACCTCTCGGGAATCACCTTCGACGGCGAAGTGTTGCACATTCCAGACAAGAACCGCCTTCGGTAGTCGCCGAGCGGTGCAGTAAACCAAGAAAGGTAAATCATGGCTGAGGTAACTTACTACGGTGCCGACTGGTGCAGCGACTGCCGTCGCAGCAAGGCACTACTAAACGCCGAGGGCGTTGAGTTTGAAATCAAGGATGTCGAGCAAAGCGCCGAGCTAGCCGCAGAAGCCGAGGCCATTGCCGGTCGCAAGAACATTCCGGTGATCAAATTTGCCGACGGAGAGTTCCTGGTTGAGCCAAGCGACGCCGATTTGAAAGCAGCTCTAGCCAAACGCGGACTTGTAGGGTAGTGTTACACCGTTACTGATTTGTAACAAAAACTAAAAGTCGTTTGCAGCAAATCACTACTTATCTGACCACCTAAGTGTCAGCTCTAAGATTTGCCAGTCTTTTCCTCTAGTTGAGAGTCCGCGTTACGGACGTTTATCTCGTGTGTGGGTCTAGCGCAGTTCGACTTGTCGACGTGCGTTTGGCGCTACTCCCGCCGAGCCCACACAACTAAACAAGAGGATAAAACCATGCCTAATTTTGGCAAGGGTTCAGCACGCCCAGGCGCTGCCGGCCCACGTAAACCACGCCACGGTTCAACCGCTGGCGCATCAAACTTCAAGACTCGAGAAGACGGGCGCGGTGGCCGATCGCCACAGCGACAGCCGTTCTTTGAGGAACGCCCGGCAGCACCGCGCGAAGACCGTGGCGGCCGTGACGAACGCGGAGGCCGGGACGACCGTGCACCTCGTGGCCGTGACGACCGTGGCGGCCGAGACTTTGGTGGTCGCTCAGACCGCCCAGCCCGCGACTTCGGCGGACGCTCAGACCGCAACGACCGCGGCCGTTCGGGAGACCGCCCAACCGGCGGCGCTCGCGGAGGCTTTGGTGGCCGTGACGATCGCGCACCTCGCACCGATGACCGCGGACCCCGCCGCGAATGGGCACCGCGTGAAGACCGCGGCCCACGCGGAGACGACCGTGGCCCACGCCGCGAATGGACCCCTCGCACCGATGACCGCGCACCGCGCAGCGATGACCGCGGAGGCCGCAGCGACGACCGCCGTCGCGACTGGGCTCCACGTGAAGACCGCCCAGCTGGCCGCGGAGGTTTTGGTGGCCGTGACGATCGGGCACCTCGCACCGATGACCGCGGACCTCGCCGTGACTTTGGTGACCGCAGTGACCGTCCTCGTTTTGGTGACCGCGATGACCGTCGCCCAGCACGTGACTTTGGTGGCCGCAGCGATGACCGACCACGTCGTGACTTTGGCGACCGCCCAGAGCGCCCTCGCTACAACAGTGACGAGCGTCGCCCAGACCGCGGAGACCGCCTAGACCGCGACCGCAGCCGTGACCGTTCGTTTGCCGACCGCCGCGACAGCAACCCAAACAAAAAGGCTTTCGCCGAAGACGTAGTTCTTGAACGTTTGGTTTCCGCAGACGCAGCTGACGTGGTCATCGCTGGTAGCTTCGAAGAAATGAACCTTCACCCACGTTTGGTGACGGCTCTTCAGAGCATGGGTGCCGAGAGCCCGTTCCCAATCCAGGCAGCCACCATTCCGGCAGCCATTGAAGGAAAAGACGTTCTTGGCCGCGGAAAAACCGGCTCGGGAAAGACCATCGCGTTCTCGGTTCCAATCATCAGCAAGCTGGTAGCCGCAGGTTCTCAGCCACGCAAACCAAACAAGCCACGTGCTCTGATCCTGGCTCCAACTCGCGAGTTGGCAGATCAGATTGATCGCACTGCCTCGCAGCTGGCTCGTTCGGTTGGTTTCTACACCACCACCGTTTACGGTGGAGTCCCGCAGCGTCGCCAGGAGATCTCGCTGAGCCGCGGTGTCGACATCCTTGTTGCCACCCCGGGTCGCCTCGAAGACCTCATGGCGCAGCGCATCGTTGACCTTTCCGAGGTTGAGACCATCGTCATTGACGAAGCCGACCACATGTGTGATCTTGGCTTCATTGAGGGCGTCAAGCGCATCATGGCCGCCACCGGCGACAGCCAGAAGCTACTATTCTCGGCAACCCTAGACCGCGAGGTTGACGCACTGGTTCGCCAGTTCATGCCAGCGCCGTTTGTCTACGAGGTTCCAAACGAGGAAGAAGACACCAGCAATATTGAGCACCGCGTTCTAGTTGTCAACGATGCCGATCGCAGCCGCGTTCTGCTTCGCTTGGTTCAGGGCGAAGGCAAGTCGCTGATCTTCTGCCGCACCAAAGCAACTGCCGAGAGCCTAAGCGAAAGCTTGACTCAGGCTGGTGTCCCGGCGGCACGCTTGCACGGAGACCTGAACCAGACCCAACGCAACCGCAACCTTGAGCGTTTCACCAAGGGTGGCGTTCGTGTTCTAGTTGCCACCGATGTCGCAGCCCGCGGTATCCACGTTGACGACGTGGCCCTCGTGGTCCAGGTTGACCCTCCACTGGAGTACAAGACTTACCTGCACCGCGCTGGCCGAACCGGCCGTGCCGGAAAGCAGGGTGTGGTTGTAACCTTGGTGCCTCGTCAGCGTCGTCGCAAGATGGAAGACCTGCTGCGCCGTGCAGACCGCGATGCCATTTACACCGATGTCTGGGCAGACCACGACCTACTAGAGCAGTTGGCTGGCCCAATCGCTCCACCACCGGTCACCGATGTTCTCGACTTCGGGGGTAGCCGCGGAGGCGACCGCGAAGGTCGCGGTGGCGGCTACCGTGGTGGTGACCGTGGCCCTCGCAAGAGCAACTACGGTGGCAGCGGCAAGGGTCGCTGGTCCGATCGTCCAGCCGGCGAAGGCCGACCACGTTCAAAGAAGCGTTTCGACTAGTTCGTAAACCAAAAGCATGCCCCGCAGGTGCAGGATCGGTTCTCGGTCTTGCGCCTGCGGCGTTTAATGCGGTAACCTTTAGGAAGCCAAAGACCGCCGGTTTCGGGCGCAGGCAAATTCCAATGATGAGAGTCACTGAAGTTTGCGTGCGACTGACGAAGGATCGCAGTAAATGCGGCAACCCGCGCAGGTGTGTGAAGTTTCAGTGTGTCAAAACACTTTTGCTCCGTGCGTCTGCGCCGGAGCCTTTTTATTGCTCAAGAGTTTTCTCTAATCCAGGGGCTACCGGCATAACCATCATCCAAGGAGTGCCATGGCGAACAAGGAAGCAACCGTCGCCGAGCTTACTGAGAAGTTCTCAAGCTCGAACGCGATTCTGCTAACCGAGTACCGCGGACTCACTGTGTCGCAGCTCAAAGAGCTACGTCGTTCAATCAGTGCAGACGCAACCTACGCCGTAGCAAAGAACACTCTGCTAACCATTGCTGCTAAGAACGCAGGAGTTGCCGCATTCGACGGCCAGCTCTTCGGTCCTACCGCCATGGCTTTCGTTCACGGTGACGCCGTAAACGTTGCAAAGC
Organism: Micrococcales bacterium; assembly: GCA_046063415.1. Classification (GTDB taxonomy): domain Bacteria; phylum Actinomycetota; class Actinomycetes; order Actinomycetales; family Microbacteriaceae; genus Rhodoluna. The sequence continues at coordinate 19,116 of JBJTMG010000053.1, read as the reverse complement.
AGTTGCGTGATTTTGCTAAGGCAAACCCTCTACTGGTTGTAAAGAGCGGATACCTTGACGGTGTCGCACTTACCGCCGAAGAGGTTAAGAAGCTCGCCGACCTCGAAACCCGCGAAGTACTGTTGGCCAAGGCCGCAGGCGTCTTCAAGGCATCGCTGTTCAAGGCTGCTTACGTATTCCAGGCTCCGCTATCGCAGGCCGTCCGCACCATCGACGCCCTACGCGAGAAGCAAGCAAACTAATCCGCTTTACAAATCAGTTTCAAATCAAGGAGAAATCAAATGGCTAAGTTGACCACCGACCAGCTCATTGAAGCTTTCAAGGAGCTTTCGCTAATCGAGCTAAGCGACTTCGTTAAGAAGTTCGAAGAAGTATTCGAAGTAACCGCTGCTGCACCTGTTGCAGTTGCTGCTGCTGCCGCACCTGGTGCTGCTGCTGAAGCCGCAGAAGAGAAGGACTCGTTCGACGTAGTTCTAGAGGCTGCTGGCGACCAGAAGATCCAGGTCATCAAGGAGGTTCGCGCACTGACCAACCTAGGTCTAGGCGAAGCTAAGGCTGTTGTTGACGGCGCTCCTGCAAACGTTCTTGAGGGCGTTAACAAGGAGACCGCTGAGAAGGCAAAGGCTGCTCTTGAGGCTGCTGGTGCAAAGGTTACCCTTAAGTAATCTTGCTCTTCGTGACAAAACCCGCTCTGCGTTTGCAGGGCGGGTTTTGTGTTTAGGCTTGAGGCATGAAGTACGCAAATAACCTGGTCGAACTGATCGGTAACACGCCACTGGTCAAACTTAATAAAGTCACCGATGGCATCGCCTGTACGGTTTTGGCCAAGGTGGAGTACTTCAATCCCGGTGGCTCCATAAAGGACCGAATCGCTACCAAAATGGTTGACGAGGCCGAGGCTCGCGGGCTTTTAAAGCCCGGGGGGACCATTGTGGAACCCACCAGCGGCAACACCGGCATCGGATTGGCGCTAGTGGCCCAGCAGCGAGGCTATCGATGCATATTTGTGCTCCCCGATAAGGTGGCCGAAGACAAGCGCAACACCCTGGTTGCATACGGCGCCGAGATAGTGGTTTGCCCAACCGCGGTTGCCCACGAGGACCCCGAATCTTATTACTCGGTCAGCGACCGACTGGCACGCGAGATTCCAGGTGCCTGGAAACCCGACCAGTACTCAAACCCAAACGGTCCGCTCAGCCACTACGAGGCCACAGGCCCCGAGATTTGGCGCGACACCGACGGCAAGGTAACACACGTGGTCATCGGGGTAGGTACCGGCGGAACCATTTCTGGCACCGGCCGCTACCTCAAGGAAGTTTCCAAAGGTGCGGTAAAGGTCATCGGCTGTGACCCGGAGGGGTCGGTCTATTCAAACGGCACCGGGCGGCCATACTTGGTTGAGGGTGTTGGCCGCGGCGATGACTTTTTGCCCGAGGCATTTGACCCAAACGTGGTCGATGAAATCTTGCCGGTGACAGACCGCGATTCCTTTGAGATGACCCGCCGCCTAGCTCGTGAAGAAGGCATGCTGGTTGGTCCAAGTTGTGGCATGGCGGTGGTTGCTGCGCTTCGAGTGGCCAGAGACCTTCCGGCCGATGCCGTTGTGGTGGTCATTCTGCCCGATGGTGGCCGTGGTTACCTTGCCAAGGTGTTCAATGACAAGTGGATGCGTTCCTACGGCTTTATGCAAGCCACCGACGGTGAAACCGTTGACATTATTGTCAAAGCAAAGTCTGGGGATATTCCTGACCTGGTTCACGTTCACCCAGACAACACGGTTAAGACGGCGCTGGATATATGCAAGGAGTTTGACGTATCGCTTTTGCCGGTGCTGGTTGCGGAACCTCCGGTGAGAATCGGAGAGGTGACCGGTTCGGTTCGTGAAGAAGACCTGATCAACAAGGTATTCACCGGTGAGCTTCAGTTGACCGATCCCATCGCCGCGGCCATTGGACCAAAGCCGGGTGTTGTTGGAATCGGTGACACAATCGAGGCTGCCCGCAAGCTCCTTGAAACCGACGAGGCGCTTTTGGTGTTGGAAGACGGAAAGCCAATCAGCGTGATTACCCGCCACGACGTACTGGATTACCTGAGTAAGTAGAAAGCTAAAATGACCCAGTTTGAAACTCGCGCCATTCACGTTGGCCAGGAGCCAGATTCTGTAACCGGCGCCGTGATTCCTCCCATGTACTTGGCGTCCACCCACCGCCAGAATGCCGTTGGCGACCTTCCAAATGGTTACGAGTACAACCGCGGTGGCAACCCTTCGCGCGATGCCCTGCAGGAGACGCTCGCCAACCTCGAGGGTGGTCGTTTCGCCTATTCCTTTGCCTCGGGCCTTGCGGCCGAAGACGCAATAATTCGTGCGGCATTGAAGCCGGGCGACCACGTGATTTTGGCCGATGACCTGTACGGTGGCACTTTTCGGTTGTTCAACCGCATTCACCGCGGCTGGGGCATTGACCTCGATGTGGTGGATCTCAACGACCCCGCAGCCATCGAGGCCGCCATTCGCCCCGAGCAAACCAAGCTCATTTGGATTGAGACCCCTAGCAACCCAATGCTCACGGTTTTTGACATCACTGCGGTTTCGGCGCTGGCTCACACGCACGGCCTGGTAACCGTGGTGGACAACACCTTTGCAACACCGTACCTTCAGCGTCCGCTGGAACTTGGCGCCGACATAGTGGTTCACTCGACCACCAAGTACCTGGGCGGGCACAGTGACATTTTGGGTGGTGCGGTCATCCTCAACGATGGCGAACTTGCCCAAAAGATTGGCTTTATGCAGTTTGCGGCGGGTGCGGTATCTGGCGCATTTGACGCTTGGCTCACCAGCCGTTCACTCAAGACTCTGGCGCTGCGCATGGAGCGCCACTGCCAAAACGCCATGGCAGTTGCCAAGTTTCTTGACCTGCACCCGGCCATTGACGTGGTTTATTACCCGGGCCTAGACAGCCACCCCAGCCACGCCGTGGCCGCACGCCAAATGACTGGATTTGGTGGCATGGTTTCGGTAAAGACCAAGGGTGGCACAGCCGCGGCTAAAAAACTCGCCGAATCCACCAAGATCTTCACCCTTGCCGAGAGCCTTGGCGGAGTTGAGTCCCTGGTGAATCACCCAGCCGAAATGACCCACGCCTCGGCTGCCGGAACCCCAATTGAGGTTGGCGGCGACATTGTTCGCTTCTCGGTCGGTGTGGAACACATCGATGACCTCATTGCCGACCTCACCCAGGCGCTGGACCAGCTCTAAGTGACAAAAATCAGCAGTCAGCAGAGGCTGATATTTATCCTCATGCTCGGCCTGGCCATGTGCCTTCAGCCGTTCTCGATTGACCCCTACCTGGCCTCGTACCCGGCGATATCCAAGGACTTTGATGTAACCAGCGCCATGATCCAGTACTCCATGACTGGCGTTACCTTGGGTTTTGCGCTCGGCCAGATTCTGGCCGGAACCCTCAGTGATGCCTACGGTCGCAGGCGCCCAATGCTCATTGCGCTTTCGCTCTACGCACTGGGTGCGGCAGCCATGCTGATCGCTCCCAATATCGAGGCATTCATCGCATTTCGCGCTGTTATGGCAATTGGCGCTTCGGCCGCGGGTGTTCTGGGTGCCGCGGTGGTTCGAGACCTGTACCAGGGCATGCCAATGATGAAGATGCTCTCGCGGGTTTATTTGGTTCAGGGCGCATCACCCATTTTGGGTCCGCTGATCGGTGCCCAGCTGGCAACGGTGGTTGAATGGCGCACAATTTTTGCCATTTTTGCCGGGTTTGGGCTCCTGGTCATGTTGCTGTCGCTGGTGTTCCTACGCGAGACCCTTGAGCACGAAGACCGAAAAACTCAAGTAATGCGAAGCATGATCGGGCGCTTTGGTGCGGTTCTCAAGGACCGAATCTACGTTGGTCTGCTGATCTTTTCGGTGGTCCAAACGGTCTGCCTCTTTGCGTACCTAAACGTGGTTCCATTTCTGTTCCGTGGTCATTTTCAGCTGGACCAGGCAAGTTTCGGCTTGTTCTTTGCCATCAACTCGTCGCTATCGGTGGTTGGTGTGCAGGTTGGTGCCAAGCTCGCACAACGGATTCCGGCCCAGTGGGTGCTGCTCGGGGCCATCGTGGTTGGGGTTATTGCCTGTTCGGGTCTAATCGTTTCGGGAGCTTTGGGCGCACCGTTCTGGCTGGTCGATCTTTGCTTTGGCCTGTGGGTCCTGTGTTTTGGCACAACCATTACCCCGCTGCAAACCATTGCCCTAACCCCGCACGGCAGCGAGGCGGGTACCGCTGCCTCCCTCATGGGCGTGTCCAACTTTGCAATTACCTCGCTGGTGTCGCCGATTTTCACAGTGCTGGCTCTGGACAGTTCCATGCCGGTAGGCGTTGTCATGTTCGTCGCCTACGGTTTGGGGCTACTGAGCTTGATGTTTATTGTTAGACCAAAGAGTGTCCCCAAACTGCAACAGTAGGTAGTCATGGCATACGTATTAATCAATCACGGCTGGACCAATCACCGACCCCAGGGTCACTGGCAGCGCTTGACCGCAGCCGCACTTCGGGCTCAGGGTCACACCGTTGCCTACCCTCAGTACCCAAGCCCAGATCAGCCCAAATTCTCAGAGTGGAGCGCGCTTCTTGGTGCCGAACTCGAGCTGCTGGCCGAGGCCCGCGTACTTGCCGGGGGCACTGGCGAGTTTGTGGTACTTGCCCATTCGCTTGGTTGCGTGACCTGGCTCAAAAGCGCCATCGATGGCCTGTTGCCAGAGTCAATCAAACCCGACCGGCTGTTGCTCGTGGCACCTGCGGCAAACGAAATGCTCGACCCGATTCCAGACTTCAAGGTAGACCTGAAAGCTCCTGGTGCGGCTGAAGCGGCAAGGAAAAGCGCGGGGCAAATCACCCTGGTAGGCAGTGACAGAGACGTTTGGACTCCTCAAGGAGTTCAGCATCACTTTGGGGAGCCTTTAGCCCTTGAAGCGGTTACTATCTTTGGCGCCAAGCACCTGGCTCTTGGCGATGGCTGGGGTAACTGGCAGGGTGTTGTGAACTGGGTCAATGATGCATCGGCAGACCTAACCGTTAGGTAGTCTGGGCAACATGAGAATTCTTCTGGTTGGTGCCGGCGGTGTGGGCGACGCCATTGCAAAAGTCGCTGCAAAACGTGACTTTTTCGAACTGCTTGTGGTTTCTGATTACGACCCGATGCGTGCCGAAGCCACCATCTCCTGGATCCGCAACAAGCACGGTGACCAGGTGGCGGACAAGTTCCTGCCAGCCAAAATCGATGCCAGCAGTGCGGCCAACGTCACTGAGCTGATTCGCGAGTACGACATTACCCACGTGATCAACGCGGTGGAACCAAAGTTCGTGCCAACCATTTTTTCGGGCACCTTTACCGCTGGTGCTAACTACTTAGACATGGCCATGAGTCTGTCGGAAGCACACGACACGGATCCATTCCACCGCACCGGCATCAAGCTTGGCGATGCCCAGTTTGCGGTCTCGGAACAGTGGGAAAAAGCTGGGAAGCTGGCTCTGGTTGGTATTGGAGTCGAACCAGGACTCTCGAATGTCTTTGCGCGCTACGCGGCCGACAAACTGTTCAGTGAGATTGATGAGATTGGTGTCAAGGATGGCGCCAACCTGGTGGTCCGCGACCAAGACGGAAACGAAATTTTTGCGCCGTCGTTTTCAATCTGGACGACCATTGAGGAGTGCTTGAACCCTCCTGTGGTTTACGAAGAGGGTAAGGGTTGGTTTACCACCCAACCGTTCTCTGAGCCCGAGGTCTTTGAGTTTCCCGAGGGCATTGGTGCCGTTGAGTGTGTGAACGTAGAACACGAAGAAGTGCTCATGTTGCCACGCAGTATCAAGGCCAAGAGGGTGTCGTTTAAGTACGGACTTGGCAGCGATTTCATCGGGGTATTGAAGACCCTGCACCGACTTGGCCTAGACCGCACCAAACCAACCCGAGTTCGTTCCGCACAGGGTCCGGTAGACGTAAGCCCGCGAGATCTGGTGGCTGCGGTTTTGCCTGACCCCGCAAAGATTGGGCCAAGCATGACCGGCAAGACTTGTGCGGGTGTCCTGGTTACAGGCAAGGACCACGATGGCCGCGACCGCGCCACATATCTGTATCACGTTGCAGACAACGAGCAGTCCATGGCCGAATACGACTCCCAGTGTGTAGTCGCACAGACCGCCTTTAACCCAGTGATTGCCCTTGAGCTTTTGGCCACCGGCAAATGGTCGGGGTCTGGGGTACTCGGACCCGATGCCTTTGACGCCGAGCCGTTCCTGGAGTTAATGGCTTCCAGCGAAGGCTACGCTGAAAAGTGGTACGCACAGGAACGCTTACCCGCAAGCCCGCTCCGCAGGCCTTAGGTTTTCAAGAAAGCGAGCCAAACCCAAGTGAGCGCCAACGGTAATGTAGCCGCGAACCAAACCGAAAGTTTGACTTCAAATCACTACGATGTTGTGGTTGTCGGTTCTGGCTTCGGTGGGTCAGTTGCGGCGCTGCGTCTCACCGAAAAGGGATACAGAGTTTTAGTTATCGAGGCCGGTTCGCGCTTTGAGGACAAAGATTTTGCCAAAAACTCTTTTGATCTGAAGCGGTTCCTGTTTTTCCCAAGGCTCGGCCTCAGAGGTATTCAGCGAATTGACCTGCTCAAGAACGTTTTGGTCATGTCTGGGGCTGGTGTTGGTGGCGGTTCACTGGTTTATGCCAATACGCTCTATCAACCTGATGAACAGTTCTTTGGCACCGGTCCCTGGTCTGCCATGACCAACTGGCAGCTTGCGCTCTCGCCCTACTACGATCAGGCCCGCCGCATGCTGGGCGTGGAAACCAACCCATACCTAAGCCCAAGTGACGCTGCTCTCAGGAAGGTTGCACAGGAGAACGGGTACGGCGACACCTTCAAGCTGGCCGACCTGGGCATTCACTTTGGAACGGGTTCCAACACTCAGGCCGGGTCGGTTCCGGATCCGTATTTTGGAGGCGCGGGTCCGGCGCGCTCCGACTGCAAAAACTGCGGCGAGTGTATGACAGGTTGCCGCCACGGCGCTAAGAACACGCTAGTCAAGAATTACCTTTACCTTGCCGAGCGCGCTGGAACTCGAGTTATCGCTGACACCACCGTCACCCACATTCAAGAGCGCATCGATGGCGGCTTCCGGCTGGATCTGCGCTCTAGCGGACTCTTTGGCGGGCGCAAAATGGTCACTGCCGATCAGGTTGTGGTTGCTGCCGGCGCTCTTGGCACAGCCAAGTTGCTGCAACGGGTCAAGAACAACGGTGGTCTCAGGGGTTTGAGTAATCGCCTTGGGCACCTGAGCCGAACCAACTCGGAATCGCTGCTGGGCGTGGTTTCCAAAACCGAGAAGGTTGACTACAGCCTTGGTTCGGCAATCACGTCATCGGTTTTTCCGTCGCCTGACACCCACATTGAACCAGTGCGCTACGGCCGGGGTAGCGGGTTCATGGGTTTGCTTCAAAGTGTGGCGGCATCTGGCAAGGCAGGCCAAAACCCAAGTCCAGCAAGGTTGCTCTGGGTCACACTCGCAAACCTGCACCGCTTACCGAATTTCTACAACCTGCGAACTTGGCCTCAGCGCACGTTGATTCTGCTGGTAATGCAGTCTCGCGACAACTCGCTGGTCACGTTTGCCAAACGTCGACTTCTGGGCGGCATCAAACTCAGCTCTAGGCAGGGTCACGGCGAGGCCAACCCAGCTTGGGTACCCGAGGGACACAGGGTGGCAAAGCAGTTGGCCCAAGACATTGATGGCACCGCGGGCGCGGTTATTGGCGAGCCGTTTGGTATTCCGCTGACCGCGCACTTTTTGGGCGGTGCGGTGATTGCACCCGACCCTTCGCAGGGAGTTGTCGATGGCTACCTGCGCGCTTTTGGACAACCTGGCTTGCACATTTTTGACGGCTCGGTTTTGCCCGCGAACCCGGGTGTTAATCCTTCACTGAGCATTACGGCCATTGCCGAATGGGCGGCTGCGCACTGGCCCAACAAGGGTGAGGCTGATTCCAGGCCCCAACTCGGGCAGGCATTTAAAGTGGTCGAGCCGGTCACCCCAGGACACCCCGTGGTTCCGGCTTCGGCAAGCGGGGCGCTGCGGCTCAGCATCAGGCCGCGCTAAAACTGTTTAGGTTAGGTCGAGCCCCTTAGGCCGCGCCAGAAACTCTAAGCTCACTGGCTCGCTTGGCCCTGTGGTGCGACTCGATCGACTGGCCCCAGTAGGTTGAGCCGACAATGACTACCGCGCCAACGGCACCCAGCCAACCCAGTGCCTCCCCACCGAAGACCGCAGCAATGAGCACTGCCCACACTGGCTCGGTGCCAAGTAGCAGGCTCGAGCGTGTTGCCGAGGTGCGGCGAATCGCCCAAAGCTGGGCCACAAAGGCAAACACGCTGCAGAGCAAGGCCAGAAATGCTATGGCCAGCCACTGCTGAAGCCCGTAGGTCTTGACCGCTGAAACCGTGTCGGCTGGACTTACTACAAAAAACCAAAATGTGCAGGTCAGACACTGCAGGCTAATGATGTTGAATGACGAAACCGCTCTGCCCTTGGTGAATCTGCCCTGAGCCGTGACGTGAAAAGTCCTGAGCAGGGCCGCGGCCAACATGAGAATGTCTCCCAGGTTGGGTGTCTTAAAGCCGTGGTCACCAACGAGCAGAGCAACTCCGACCACCGCGGATACCGCCGCAACGAAAAAACGCGGGGGGAGCCAATTGCGAGACCAGAGGCTCTCCAACATCGGGGTAAAAATGATTGTCAGACTGATAATCAACCCGGCATTTGTGGCACTGGTTTGCCACAGGCCAAGAGTCTCTACCGCCATGATCATTGACTGCGTGGTACCAAACAGCACGCCGAGCCCAAGGTCCCACTTGGTGAAACGTGTCGGTCTAAAAAGCCAGATCAGGCCCAGAGCCAGGGTCGCAACGCCAAATCGCACCGAAAGCATCCCAGACACCGATGAGTACGGAGCCAAACTCTTGGCGGCCAGGTAGCTTCCGCCCCATACCAGCGCCAGCGCAAGAAGGGTTAGGTCAACCGCGTTGATCTTTGGTCTGGTCATTTGAGTTTTTGAGGTAGCCACTTGGCAAATCTACCCTGAGAGATTGCAGCTCCGAGAATGACAACAATTCCGCCCAGAATCTCGTTCCACTGAATGGTCTCACGTAGCAACAGCGAACCGGCCAGCACTGCTACCGCCGGGGACAGGTAGGTCACCGAGTTGGCTATGGCGCTTCCGGCAAGCGCCATGAGCTGGTAGTACCAAATGTAGGCAAGGCCGGTACCCAGCGCGCCAAGCGTGAGCATTCCAAGAATTGCCGGCCAGCTTGGCGTTGCGGTGAAGAGCGGACCGGATAGGTAGAACGGGGTCAGAGTGACTGCGGCAAGCATGACTTGAAGAGGGACTTGTAGGCGAACATCGATGCCGAGTGGCGTAACGTAACGGCGGGCGAATGGTCCACCCACCCCGTAGAACGTGACTGCGAGAATGAGCGCACCCACAGCCAGCGGGTCATTTTGACCAAAGCCATTCCAAACGCCAAGTACCAGCAAAGCCCCAACCAAGCCAACTCCCAGGCCGATTAGAACAACAGGTTTTGGTGTCTCTTCTCGGAAAATCAACAGGATCATAAGCAGGGTTGTAATGGGGGTCATGGCGTTTATGATTCCCGCAAATCCGCTTGAAACATGCTGTTCTGCATAGCTAAAAAGCACACTTGGAATCGAGTTCATGCACAGCGAGACAAAGAATAACTTGGCCCAGGTGATGGGCTCGGTTGGCCACGGAATTCTCTTGATAAGCGCCCAAATCAGCAGCGGGGCACCTCCCAGTAGCATTCGCCAGAATCCCACTCCGGTTGGAGTCAGGGCCTGGTTACCCAGAGCGATGAACAAAAACGAGCCGCCCCAGATCACGCCAACTGCAAGGTAGCGACCCAGCCAACTGTTGGCCACTTGGTTACTTGATCCAAGCGGTGGTGTTTGGGCCCAACTTGCCATTTACCAGTGGTGCGCTCGAAAGGAGAAGTTCACCCTTTGGAAGTGCCACAGGCTTGTTGCCAAAGTTGGTAACGGACTGCCAGCCATTTGGGCGTTTGAAGTGCACCAGATTTGGGTTGAACAGGTGACGAACCCATTGGTGCGATTCCCCGGTCTTTAGCTTGGTGCGCAACGCGATTGCCTTGCGATACAGGTTCAGAGTGCTGTCGGCGTGAATCTCTTCGGCCTCAACCGATGACGAGCCGAACCACTCCGGCTGTGGCAGGTGGCTACCGTTGGCACCAAAGCCAAACGAAGAACCCTCGCGCGTCCACGGAAGTGGAACGCGGCAACCATCGCGGCTTAGTCCAAGATCTGGGTTCCTAAAGAACTGCGGGTCCTGCATTAGTTCTGCCGGAATATCCAGAACCTCTTGCAGCCCAAGTTCTTCGCCCTGGTAGAGGTAGGTTGAACCCGGCAACGCCAAAAGCAACATGGTGAGGGCGCGAGCGCGAGCCAGTCCAAGCTTTTCGTCAACGTTTGGGTTGAGTCGATTCTTGCCGTACCACTCAAACATGTTGGTGTCGTTAGGAAGCCCCAGTCGGGTGGCGTGGCGCACCACGTCGTGGTTTGAGAGCACCCAGGTGGTTGACGAGCCGGCGTCCTTGGCTGCCTTTAGGTTGTAGTCGGCAATGCGAACCACGTTCTTTGGGTTCCAGCCGGCGCCCAGCATGTCAAAGTTGAACGATTGCCCCAGATTGTCTGGCTGGGCGTAGGTTGGGCGGCGGTTGGCCGGCACCCAAGCCTCGGCAACGGCAATTCTCGGTGGGTCGTATTCATTAAAGATGCGGCGCCAGGCGCGGTAAACCTCGTGCACGTCATCGCGGTCGAAGAGGTCATCGGTTCCGTCGGTCTTCATGACCGAGACATCGTAGCTCTGACGTTCTGGAAGGTGACCGTTGGCAAGATCCTTTACCAGGGCGTGGGCAACATCAACACGGAATCCGTCAACGCCGCGATCACACCAGAATCTAACGGTCTTTTCAAAGTCGGCTCGGACCTCTGGGTTGTCCCAGTTCCAGTCGGGCTGTTCCTTGGCAAAGAGGTGCAGGTACCACTGACCCGGTTTGCCGTCTGGTTCGGTGATCCTGGTCCAGGCGGTTGGGCCAAAGTGACTAATGAGCTCGCTCGGGCGGATCTCGCCGTTCTCGCCCTTGCCGTCGCGGAAAATATAACGGTCGCGCTCGGGCGAACCGGGAGCCGCCTTCAGGGCTGCTTTGAACCATTCGTGCTGGTCGCTCGAGTGGTTGGGAACGATGTCCACGATCACGCGAATACCCGCCTGGTGAAGGGTGTCAATCATCTGGTCAAACTCGGCCAGCGTGCCAATCTTGGGGTCCACATTGCGGTAGTCGTCTACGTCATATCCGCCGTCGGCAAGCTGCGATGGGTAGAACGGGCTAAGCCACACTGCATCGATGCCAAGCGACTTTAGATACGGCACCCGGCTAATGATTCCCTTGAGGTCGCCAATTCCATCGGCGTTGGCGTCGGCAAAGCTGCGGGGGTAGATCTGGTAGATGACAGCCTGACGCCACCAGTCTTTGTCGCCTCGTAGAAAAGTGTGCTCGGACATACGTGCCTTCCGGGTTGGTTGCTATTGGTTCCAAAATGAGCTGGGAATGAACACCAGTCACCCAAGTTTATGGCAGGCAAACCCGTGTTTCAGGTCGTGCGCTAAACCTTCTGACCTTGCAAGCGATTGCAATTGCGGTAACACAACGTAAAACGATTTTGTCGAGCGCTTTCAGTGAACAAAAATGTCATTACCGTCTAAATTTTGGGAGAAAAAAGTGTCTGAGAACTTAACCCGCAAAAACCTGTTGCGCTCCGCCCTTGCGGGTGTAGTCATCGCAGCGACCATCGCGCTTAGCGCTTGTGCCGCCAGCCCCGCTACTACCGATGCGGAGACCGAATCGGCAGCAACGCTTCCCACCATCTCTCAGGGCAAACTAACCATTGGAACTGGGCTACCTGCCTACGAGCCCTGGGTTGTCGGCGACAAGCCAGAATCGGGCAAGGGTTTTGAGGCTGCCGTGGCATACGCCGTGGCCAAGCAGCTGGGCTTTGACGCCGAGGACGTAGTTTGGGTGCGCACCACCTTTGATGAAGCAATTGCCCCCGGACCCAAGAACTTTGACTTCAACCTGCAGCAGTACAGCATCACCGATGAGCGCAAAAAGTCAGTTGATTTCAGCAGTCCCTACTACCAGACCACTCAGACCGTAATTACCGTGGCTGGTTCTAAGGCCGCTTCGGCTAAAACGGTTGCCGACCTCAAGGGTCTTGTCATTGGTGCGGCCACTGGAACCACCAGCTTCGCGGCAATCGAATCGGTGATCAAGCCAACCGCTGGAGCCAAAGCCTTCAACAGCAACGATGACGCCAAGGCAGCCCTTGCAGCCGGACAGGTCGATGCGATTGTTGTAGACCTGCCAACTGCGCTCTACCTAACCGCCGTAGAACTGGACGGCGGAAAAATCGTGGGTCAGCTTGCCGGCGCCTCGTCGGGCGACGAGTTTGGTCTGGTACTGGACAAGGGAAGCAAACTGACCGCCAAGGTGACCGCTGCGGTAGACGCATTGCGCGCCGACGGAACTCTGCAGAAACTTGCCGATAAGTGGCTGGCTTCCTACGCGGGTGCGCCAGTACTCAAGTAGTGCCCAACTGTTAGATTTGGGGAATGACCGCACCCGATAACCAATACCAGCCCTCGGCTGCCGAGTTATCGCGTCGTTCTTTTAGATCTTCACGCAAGCGCCGCTCAACCTTGGTTGCCTTCGTCAGCACCATTGGTTTTGCGGCGCTTGTTTGGTTTGGGCTGGTTTCCACCCCTGGTTGGGATCGGGTTTCCGCATCATTTTTCAGCTGGGATGTCGCGGTGGCGGCCTTTCCGCGAATCTGGGATGGCCTGCTACTCAACATTCGGGTGCTGGTTTTTGCTTCGGTGCTGGTACTGATTTTCGGACTGTTGCTTGCCCTTTTGAGAACTCTTCGAAACCCCGTGCTCTTTCCGCTTCGGGTTTTTGCCAGAGGTTACGTTGACTTCTTCAGGGGTCTTCCGCTGATCATTGTCTTGTACTTGGTGGGTTTTGGTATCCCGGGCTTGCGCCTCGAGTGGCTGGGGCGGGTCCCCGTAGAAGTCCTCGGCACCGCCGCGCTGACTCTCACCTACTCTGCATACGTTGCCGAGGTGTTCAGGGCAGGCATTGAGTCGATTCACCCGTCGCAGCGCCTGGCAGCAAGAAGCCTCGGACTGACCTACGGTCAGACTATGCGGCTTGTCGTGTTGCCCCAGGCAGTGCGAAGAGTAGCCCCGCCCCTCATGAACGACTTTGTCTCCATGCAAAAAGACGTTGGGCTTATCTCGGTACTTGGAGCGATTGACGCTGTGCGCGGAGCCCAAATCGAGGTTGCCAAGTTCGCCAATTTCACTCCGTACGTGGTTTCAGGACTGCTGTTTGTCTTGCTCGCAATTCCAACCGTGCGATTCGCCGATCGCATAGCCGCCAAGTATGCCAGGCGCGAGCAGTCGGGGAGCGTTCTGTGACTCCAGAGTTTGTAGCTCCCAAGAGCGAGATTGATTGGAGCAAACCAAGGCTCCTGGCCAAGGGAATCCGAAAAGAATATGACAGCCGTCAGGTTCTGCGAGGCGTAGACCTAGAGGTCTATCCGGGACAGATTGTTGCCCTAATCGGGTCTTCGGGGTCGGGTAAGTCCACACTGTTGCGCTGCCTGAACCTCATTGAAGAAATCAATGACGGCCAGATATGGCTAGAGGGTGCCGAAATAAGTCGCCCGGCTATCAACCACGATTCCGTGCGACAGCAGATTGGCCTGGTATTCCAATCTTTCAATCTCTTCGCCCACCTGACCATTCTTGAGAACATAACCATGGCGCTTCGGCACGTTCAGGGCAAGAGCAAGACCGAGGCGAATCAGATTGCACTTAGCTGGTTGGAACGCATTGGGCTTGCCGATAAGGCAAACCAGTACCCTGACAAACTCTCCGGAGGTCAACAGCAGCGAACCGCAATTGTTCGCGCGGTTGCTCTCAACCCGAAACTGCTTCTGCTAGACGAGGTAACCAGTGCGCTTGACCCAGAGTTGGTTGGCGAGGTTCTTGAACTTATTCGCGATCTGAAACTTGGTGGCACCACCATTGTCATGGCAACCCACGAGCTATCTTTTGCCCGCGATGTAGCAGACTGGGTGATTTTCTTAGACAACGGTGTTATCGCCGAAGAGGGCGAAGCCGCGGAGTTCTTCACCAAACCAAAGCAGGCTCGAACCAAAGAGTTCCTTGCTCGTCTAACTAGTTGAGCGGCACAAGCTTCAGGTAGTCAACATCGAAACCGCGCTGGCCAGCGGGCAAGTTGTGACTGTTTGAGATGCGCACCTCGTGGTCACCCGAGGCAAAGTCCAGCTGACCAATCTCAATCTCGCGCCATTGGCCCTGGGTGCTTTCAAACAGAGTTCCGCGGTTAATGTAGTCCTCGTAAGTCTGGTTCTGCTTGCCATCAAAGAACAGGTGCTTGGCGGCCATGACCCTGCCGTAATGGTCAGCGTGGCTGCGGTATCTCACCATCACCGAATAGCGCCTGGGCTTGCCAACCTGCGCCAAAAAGCTCAAGCCCCACTCCTGCTGAGTCAAACCCGTTACGTAGCCCGCTCCCGTGTAGTCACTGTCGTCAACCTCAACCCGGGTCATGTGCAACTTTCCACCAGATTTTTCCGCCACCGCGGCATCTAAAATCACCACGGTGTTGCCCGCCGGAACGTGGGCCAGTCTTGGTGTGATTGGCTGGATCGAGCCATCGGGGTTGTAGTGAAGTTCGTCAACCATGAGGCTTCTTGAGGTTTCGGTGCCACTCACCAGACCCGAGTGATAAAACGCGTACCACTGGTCCTTGAACTGAACCACCGAACCGTGAATGGTGCCGCTGTTGCCTGGGTAGACATCAATGTAAATGCCACCGTAGCTATAGGGGCCAAAAAGGTTCTTGGAGGTAGCCCAAGACATGCGCTGTGGCCATTCCTCGCCGTCTAGGGCCGGGTAGGTGAGGTAATAGGTGTCGTCTTTCTTGTGCAAGAACGGACCCTCGTAACCGTTTAACTGCTCCGAAAGATTGGTAACCGTCTCGGGTTTCACGCTCAAAAGGTCGTCATTGAACTCTGCAATGGTGATTGCTCCGCGCCCGCCCCACAGCAGGTATGCGCGACTGTCGTCGGAGTCACCGTCACCCTCAACGTAGAACGCCGGGTCCTGACCCCACTCGGCTCCCTTAATCCAGCCCAAGTCGGTGAACGGGCCCTCTGGGCGGTCACTCACTGCCAGCCCGGTGCGAAACGTGCTGGTGGTTTTTTCAATGGCGCAAAAGGTCAGGTAGTACTTACCCTTCCAATAGTTGGCGTCAATGGCCCACATGTGGCTCACCGCCCACTCCACCTGCGAGAGGTGCAGAATGCGTCCGTGATCTACCCAGTGCACCAGGTCATCGCTGCTCAGTGCGTGGTAACAGACCATGCTGTCGTAGGTGTTGGTGTACGGCTCGTCGTAGCTTACGTACGCGTATGCGCGGCCGTTGAAAACATGCACCGATGGATCGGCGCCAAAGATATTCGTTGCGAATTCTGGCATGGGCTAAAAGGTCTTCTCTCTGAACTCGGTGTCAAAGTCGTAGTCAAAGGTGTCTTCGCGGCCCAGCCGTATTGTGGCTCCGCTCTTGACGTAGAGCGGAATGGAGTCAAACCCGTGGGTCTGAGTCAGCCAGCGGCCGCCCTGCTCGCGGTCACCTGTGAAGAAGTTGACCCACTCGCCCTGTGGAAGGTAGAACTCGACCTGCCCGTGAGCGCTGAAAACCGGTGCCACCAGCAGGTCGGAGCCAAGCATGTACTGAGTCTCAAGGCCAAGGGTGTTGCGGTCATCGGGAAACTCAAGCCACATGGAACGCATCATGGGGGTGCCATCGGCGTGGGCTTGCCTTGCCACCTGATACAGATACGGCATGAGCTGGGCCTTGAGTCGCGTGAACTTGCGGGTCACGGCAACAGCCTCGTCGTCAAAAGCCCACGGAACCCTAACCGATTCATTACCGTGAAGTCTGCTGTGGCTACTGAGCAGACCAAACGCAACCCAGCGTTTGAACACGGCCGGATCCGGTTTGCCTTCAAAGCCACCAATATCGTGGCTCCAGTAACCAAATCCGCTCAGACCAAGGCTCAGACCGCCACGCAGACTCTCGGCCATGGACTCAAACGTGCTGGTGTTATCGCCGCCCCAGTGAACCGGCATCTTCTGACCACCCGCAGTGGCGCTACGGGCAAACACAATCGCCTCGCCCTTGCCGTTATGCTCCTCAAGCAACTCAAAAACCGTCTGGTTATAAAGCTGGGTATAAAGATTGTGAATTTGCTCCGGGTCACTGCCATCAAAGTACACTGCGTCAGTAGGAATGCGCTCGCCAAAGTCGGTCTTGAAGCAGTCAACGCCCTGAGCCAGCAGAGGCCTGAGCTTCGACTGGAACCAGGCCCGGGCCCCCGGATTAGTGAAGTCAACAATGGCACAACCGGCCTGCCACAGGTCCCACTGCCAGACGCTGCCGGCAGAACCGCCAGGGCCGTCGGGGCGGCGAATCAGGTAGCCCAAATCCTTGGCCTCGTCAAACAAAGGCGAAGCCTGCCCAATATACGGATTGATCCAGAGGCTTATTCGCAGGCCATCAGACTTGAGTCGCGCCAGCATGCCGGCCGGGTCCGGAAAAGTGCGGGCGTCCCAGGTGAAGTCGCACCACTGGAACTCACGCATCCAAAAACAATCAAAGTGAAACACGCTCAACGGAATCTCGCGCTCACGCATGCCCGCAATAAACGACGAAACCGTGGCCTCGTCGTAATCGGTGACAAACGAGGTGCTTAGCCACAGACCGAACGACCACTTAGGCAGCAGGGGAGCGCGCCCAGTGAGCGCCGTGTACTTGCGCAGAATCTCTTTAGGCGTGGGCCCGTAGATCACCAGATACTCAACCTGCTGACCCAGCACGGTGAACTGCACCTTTTCAACCGCCTCGCTGGCAACCTCCAGAGAAACCCTGCCGGTGTGGTTGATGAAAACGCCATAACCCGCATTGGTCAAATAAAACGGAACGTTCTTATACGCCTGCTCGCTACTGGTGCCGCCATCCTCGTTCCAAATGTCAACACTCTGGCCATTTCGAACCATCGAGGTAAAGCGCTCACCCAGACCGTAGACGTTTTCGGAAACCCCCAAACCCAACTGCACGTTCAGGTAATCAAACCCGTCGGCACCGCGAACCGTCGCCAAGCCGCGGTCTCGTTGGTGGGTCAGAACCTTGCCGCCCGCTAGAAACTCCAGGTTCCAGCCACCATCGGTGTGGATCCTCGTGGTCAAAGCGCCGCTCACAAAATCAGTGTGCCCGCCGGCCTCAATCACCTGCACCGATGTCTCGCTCTCGACCACCTCGAACCGAAGCGGTTCCTTGCCACCGGCATGGTGGGTGTTACGCACGCGAACCACATCGGGCATGGGAGAGTCGATCTCAACCGTGAGAGTGGCTGCATTCAACGTAGCCCCTCGGTGAACTACTGGTTTGGTGGCAGCCAGGATTCTCAGTGAGTCTCCTAGGTTCTCTACTCTGTAGGCCTGAACTGCGGAGGTAAAAGAAACACCCTCTCGCATCAACCAAAATCCGTTTGTGAATTTCATGGTTTTCCGTTTTCTGCGAGAGGGTGTTGCTTTTGTTACTTGAGGGGCTTAGCCGCTCTAGGTTCGATTCAGCGAAGCGCCGCTACGCTTTCTAGCCAAGGCGTCAACGGTAGCTGCAATGGCAAGTACTCCACCGGTGACAATGAAGTTCACGCCAGCGGGGATTCCGAGGAGACCAAGACCGTTGTCGATCATTGCAATCACAAAGGCACCCAGGGCAGCGTGTGCCACACGACCGCGACCACCGAACAGGCTCACTCCACCAACAACCGCTGCGGCGACACCCTGGAGCACAATGGAACGACCAGCGCTCGATTCGACGTTACCGATGCGGCTGATGTTGAACACACCTGCGAGCATGGCTAGCGAAGAACAGATGATGAACGCGTAGATGCGAATGCGGGCAACCTTGATACCGGCACGACGAGCCGCCTCGGGGTTTCCACCAACCGCGAACAGGTGGCGTCCGAACTTGGTTCTGTCCAGCAGGAAGGTGCACAGGAACAAAATCAAAAGCACGAACGGAATCACCAGTGGTACTCCGCCAATGTACTTGATCGACTGGCTGCGGTTCAGGTTCAAGAGGAATACGACACCCGAACCGATTACCGCGGCGGCGCCTACCTTGATCCAGAGCAGGGCGATTGGCCTGACGGGAAGGTTTGCCTTAAGGCGGCGTCCTCGGTCCCATAGTCCCATTGCCAGAGTAATGCCCAAGCACAGCGCAAGCAGGGCCCAACCCGCCCAGAGCGGGAGGTTCTCGTTCATGATCGCCTTGATCTCTGGAACCTCAACGCGAAGAACTCCACCCTCGCCCAGGATGATAAGCATCACGCCTGGAAGTGCCAGGTAAAGGGCCAAAGAAATCACAAACGAAGGCACACCGATCTTGGCAACGAAGAATCCAATGAACCATCCGGTTACCAGACCGATTAGGAAGGCAAGCGCCAGGTTGGCGATCCACCACTCGGGAAGCGCCTGGTTCAGCTTGACGAAAACCGCCATGCCGGTACCTGCAGTTACACCCGCGGAAAGGTCAATTTCACCAATTACAATGACGAAAACCAGTGCAACCGTCATGGTCAAAATGGTTCCGGTTTGAACAAACAGGTTTGCAATATTCAGCTTGGTCAAGAAGAACGGGCTCAACGAGGCAAATAGACCCAGTAGAACCAGCATCGCTCCCACGGCTGGGACCGCACCCATTTCGCCTGCACGAAGACGGGAGAAATAGGCCCGGAACTGGTCGGCTGTGGTGCCTTCGTGCCCGGTCTTGATTGGTACTACATCAGACATTCTTGGGTCTCCTACTGCTTCTTG
>JBJTMG010000052.1:0-3493 GCA_046063415.1 Micrococcales bacterium | reverse complement strand
ATGGCCTCGGGAGTTATCCCGCAGATTTCCATCATTATGGGTCCGGCCGCCGGTGGTGCCGTCTACTCCCCCGCGCTAACCGACTTTGTGATCATGGTCGACAAGACCTCAAACATGTTCGTGACCGGGCCCGACGTGATCAAGACCGTAACCGGCGAAGACGTGGGCATGGAAGAGCTCGGCGGAGCGCTGGCCCACAACAAGACCTCGGGTGTAGCCCACTACCTGGCCAGCGATGAAGAAGACGCCATTGACTACGCAAAGTCGCTACTCAGCTACCTGCCCGAAAATAACCTGGCCGAGACCGTTGCCTACCCGCCGGCCGATGTCCTTGAGGTAACCGACGAAGACCGTGTCTTGGACGGCATCATTCCCGACTCACCAAACCAGCCGTATGACATGCACTCAATCATTGAGTCGCTGGTTGACGACAACGAGTTCCTAGAGGTGCAGCCACTGTTTGCACCGAATATTCTCATTGGCTTTGCCCGCATCGATGGCCGCTCCGTGGGTATCATCGCAAACCAGCCGTCGCAGATGGCAGGCACGCTAAACATTGACGCCGGAGAAAAGGCAGCTCGCTTCGTGCGCTTCTGCGACGCATTCAGCATTCCGATTCTGACTTTGGTAGACGTGCCTGGCTACCTGCCGGGAACCGACCAGGAATGGGCCGGTGTGATTCGCCGCGGCGCCAAGTTGCTTTACGCCTACGCCGAAGCCACCGTTCCGCTGGTAACCGTAATCACCCGCAAGGCTTACGGTGGCGCCTATATCGTCATGGGTTCCAAGCAACTTGGTGCCGACATCAACCTGGCTTGGCCAACCGCGGAAATCGCCGTTATGGGCGGGCAGGGTGCCGTGAACATTTTGTTCCGGGACCAAATCAAGCAGGCCGAAGCCAACGGCGATGACGTTGCCGCGGTTCGAGCCAAGCTGGCTGCCGAGTACACCTACAACGTGGCCAGCCCGTTCCTGGCGGCCGAGCGCGGTGAGCTCGACGGAATCATTGAACCATCGGCAACCCGAGTCGCGGTAATCAAGGCAATGCGCGCCTTGCGCACCAAGCGAGCCAACGTACCGCCAAAGAAGCACGGCAACATTCCGCTATAAGCCTTGAACCGCGAGTGACCCAGCTGGGAAACCTACCGAGAAAGCCAAACCATGAGCCAGAACCCTACCCAGACACCGCACCTGAGTGTGGTTTCGGGCAACCCCACGGCAGAGGAACTTGCCGTGGTGGTAGCGGTGGTTCAGGCGGCGGCCTCTACTCGCCCAAGGGCTTCACACCCGGTCAAGCGGCCAGCATCGTCATGGCACAACAACCCCGGAAGACTTCGTACCGGACTAGTCCCGGGCCACAACCAGTGGCGAGCCAGCTTCCGATCAGGACTTAACTAAAACAAAAACCAACAACCACACCAAACCCGCAAAGGTGCGGGAGCAAGGAAAATCGCAATGTCGCGTACCCCTAGTGAAATCGACAAAATCGCTGATGCTTGGACCTCTCGCATGGCCGAACTCAGCCCTGGATTCGCCACCTACATTGGATACCCCGGCGGAGAAGATCGCCTAGACGATGAATCTCCAGAGGCTGCGGCCCAGTTCATCGCAGAGGAAAAAGCGGTTCTGGCAAAACTTTTGGCAGCCACCCCAGTAGATGACACCGACCGCGTGACCGTTGATGCAATGCGCAACCGAATCGAACTGGCGGTAGAGACCTACGACGCAGGTTTGCGCCACCGCAACATGAACGTGATTGCCTCGCCGGCTCAGGGGATTCGGGATATTTTCGACCTATCGCCCACCGCGACCGAGGGTGACTGGAAGAACCTGGTTGGCCGCATGAACTCTGTTGCCAACGCGCTTGAGGGTTACGAGCGCACCCTGCAAGAGGGCATCGATGCCAAGGATGCGCCGGCGCGGCGACAGGTTGAGCAGGTCATTGAGCAGGTTAAACAGCTAACCGCCACCGATGGCTTCTTCCGTAAGTTTGCCGCGGGGGCCAAGGCCGGCGACGCCGAGCTGCCGGAATCGCTCAAGAAGGATCTGGTTGCGGCCGGCGAAGCAGCCACCGCGGCTTACGCAAAGTTTGGAGAGTTCCTCACCGGCAAGCTACTTCCTAACTCCAGTACCGAAGACGCAATTGGCCGCGAGCGCTACGCCCTTGCCAGCCGCGATTTCCTGGGTGCCAAGGTTGATCTTGAGGAGACCTACCAGTGGGGCATCGAGGAACTGGCGCGCGTAACTGCCGAACAGGAGGCGGTTGCCAAGCAGATTAAGCCCGGAGCCTCGGTTCAGGAGGCGATTGAGTTCTTAGACGGCGACGCCAGCCGAAAGCTGCACGGCACCGAGGAGCTGCAGAAGTGGATGCAGCGCCTTTCGGACAAGGCGGTTGAGGAGTTGGGAAAGACCCACTTTGACATTGCCGAGCCGCTTCGCAAACTCGAGTGCATGATTGCGCCCACCCAACACGGCGGCATCTACTACACCAGCCCGAGCGATGACTTTAGTCGCCCAGGCCGCATGTGGTGGAGCGTTCCAGTGGGAGTGACCGAGTTTGACACCTGGCGCGAAACCACCACCGTTTACCACGAGGGCGTCCCTGGACATCACCTGCAAATTGCTCAGCAGGTTTACAACCGTGATGAGCTAAACAGTTGGCGCCGCTTGGCCAGCTGGAGCTCCGGCCACGGCGAAGGCTGGGCCCTGTACGCGGAAAAACTGATGCAGGAACTCGGCTATCTCGACGACCCGGGCGACCACATGGGAATGCTGGACATGCAGCGGATGCGTGCCGCCAGGGTGGTCTTCGACATCGGCGTCCACCTGGAGCTTGAGATGCCCGGCCGGTGGGGCTCCGGCACCTGGACCCCGGAGAAGGGCTACGGCTTCCTCCGGGAAAACCTGCCCATCAGCGAGGGGCAGCTGAACTTCGAGTTCACCCGCTACCTCGGCTGGCCCGGCCAGGCCCCGTCCTACAAGGTGGGCCAGCGCCTCTGGGAACAGATCCGCGCCGAACTCGAGGCGAGGCCGGGATTCGACCTCAAGGAGTTCCATACCAAGGCCCTCAACATCTGCTCCGTAGGATTGGACACCCTCCGCCGGGCGCTGCTTTCCTGACTCGCCCATGCCCCGCGAGACATTAAGCACATCCGGGACGGGAATAAGTAACAATAGCCACCGTCTGCCTTGTATTTCCGGGGTTTTCCAGGTTCGTGGGCAAATGTGGATGCGTAATATTTCTCAATATTCTTTCGACGTGGTATGAGGTGGGGGTCTAGCTTGTTCTGGTGAGCACTCAGACAAGCACCCCCTCCCCCGCAGGGAAGACCGGATTCCAGCTGCCCAAGTGGGCGGGCTCTTTCGGCTTCCAGATCATCGCAGCCCTGATCGTGGGCCTCGGCCTCGGCCTGCTGGCAAAGTACACCGGCAGCACCAAGACCAACCCCAACGCCCTCGGCGCCACGCTGCAGACCATCGGCTCAAGCTATGT